>PWEV01000082.1 GCA_003553625.1 Halomonas sp. | reverse complement strand
GCATGCCGGCGCAGCGGTGCGCCAAGCAGTACTAGCGCGATTACCAGCAGCCCCAAGGCGGCCGCCACGTAGCGATGCACCATCTCGACCCAGGCCTGGAAGACTTCAAGCGGGGCTTCCGGCGTATGGGCCATGGCGCGAGACTCGTCCGGCACCACCAATCGCCCATAGCAGCCCGGCCAGTCCGGGCAGCCGAGTCCGGCGTCGACCAAGCGGGTAAAGACCCCTACCAGGATAACCCCGATGGTGAAGACCAGACCCAGCAGGCTCAGGGTCTTTAGCACACGTAAACGAGGAGTAACGTCAAGCATCGCCGAACTTGAGCCGTGTCGTTTCATGATCCCGCCACCTCGCGAGTACCCCGGCGACCGGTGTCAGGGTTCATCCTCAATAGCCGGCTCACATCGTCGAGCACATCTCTGGCATCGGCATCAGGCCCGTAACCGAGCACTGGATGCCCCTGGGGATCCAGGACCCACAGACGGTCCGCCGAGCGCCACGCGGGGACCTGTTGCCATTGGGTCATCTGCTCACCGGGCAACAGGTCGGCGTCGCCACCCACACGAAGCCGCGAAACCCGGGGCGCCTCACGACCCAGTGCGCGATGCAGGCGCCACCACTGGTCCGAAAGCGTTTCGCAGCGCTCTGCACAGTCGAACGCCAGCACCCAGGTACCCTCATCGTGACGGCCCTCGATCGGCCACTCGGACAGCGGCGGGATGTCAGGCACCAGTTCGCCGTGAGCGGTACGCTCATCGGGAATACCCACCTGCCAGTTGACCATGGTCCAGGCCACCAGCGGTGGCAAGCCAAACATGGCGATCAGAGCCAGCACCTTCAGGCGGGGGTGTCGAATGGTGGGCGGCTTGGGCATCGAGTTCACTCCTTGGAACCAGAAGAGGACGAATCGGAAAGCACGGGTAGCGAATCACGGCGCAGGCTGCGCCCGCCGATGATCATGGCCACGAAGACCACCAGGGCCAATCCCCACCACTGCACGGCATAGCCGACATGGCGGCTCGGCGGCATCACACTGGGGGTCCACCAGGGTGTCAGACGGCCTGGTCCCACCTCCAAGTGCAGCCACCCGTCATAAGCGAAGGGTGACTCCCAGGCATTGAGCTCGATGCGCTGTAAACGCTGCCCTTCCCGAACGGGGCCGAAGACCGGCGCCGCCTTTCCAGCCACCTGCCAGCGACCTTCCAGGGTCACCCGCCCCTCCGGCGTCTCCACCTCGGGAGTCTCGCGACCGGCACCGCTGGCCAGGAAGCCTCGCTGGACCAGCCACAGACGGCCATCCTCGGTACGCAGCGGAGTCAGTGGCGCCACGCCGTGGCGCCCTCCCAGGATGCGGTTGTCCAAAAACAGGGTTTCATCGCCGAGATACTCGCCGACGAGGGTAATACGGCTACCGTCAGGAGGGGTCTCATGGGGTGAGATGAGGTGGGGGGCCGCCTCCAGAGCTGCGAGATAATCGCGCTTCTCGCCGGCTCGGTCCCACTGCCAGAGGCCCAGCGTCAGACCCAGCACTCCAAGCAGGGTACCGCCCACCCACCAAATGCGTTGCCGCCAGACACCACGCCGGGCATGCTGAGGGGACTTGTCTTTCGAGGAGAGTTTCATGCTGCTTAAAGTCCTGATCGCCTTGGTCTTCCTGGCCATGGTGGCAAGCCTGGCCGCAGGAGCCGGCTTTCTGATTCGCGACGGCAGCGAGTCGCGACGGCTGCTGGTCTCGCTGAAAATAAGGGTGGCCCTGGCTTCCACACTACTTGTTCTGCTGATCTTTGGATTCTATTTCGGCAGCCTGGGGGGCTGACCCCCCAGGCTCAAAACACATAGACGAAGATGAACAGCCCGACCCACACCACATCGACGAAGTGCCAATACCAGCATGAGGCCTCGAAGCCGAAGTGATTGTCACTGGAGAAGTGGCCTCGCTGGATCCGCACGAACATCACCGCAAGAATGGTTGCCCCGATAATCACATGAAGACCGTGGAAGCCCGTCAGCAGGAAGAAGGTCGCCCCGTAGATGCCCGCTTCCAAGGTGATGCCGTAGTGGGCATAAGCCTCGTAGTACTCGACCCCCTGAATGATGATGAAGGTAACGGCCAGCGCCAGGGTGGCCAGCAGCCAGTTGCGAGTCGTCTCCCGAGCGCCCTCCTTGAGCCCCTCATGGGCCACCGTCAGGGGGATGCTGGATAACACCAGAATCAGGGTGTTGACCAGCGGCAGCTGCCAGGGGCTGAAGGTCTGCGCCGGGCCGGGGATGGAGGAATCCGGCGGACTCATCAACGGCCAACTGGCGGTAAAGTCCGGCCACAGCAGCGCCGCCACTCCCTTGGCTCCCTCGCCATCGAGCCATGGCAGAGCAAAAACCCTGATATAGAAGAGCGTCCCGAAGAAGGCCGCAAAAAACATCACCTCGGAGAAGATGAACCAGGCCATGCCCTGGCGGAAGGAGCGGTCCATCTGGGCGTCGTAGAGACCCTGGCGGGATTCGACGACCACATCGCGGAACCACAGCGCCATTACCGCCAGGACCCCGACAAGCCCCACCGTCATGATCAGAGCGCCACGGCCATGGACCAGTACCATGCCGGTGCCGACCATCATCACACCCAGAGCGACGGAACCGAGAACCGGCCACTTGCTGGTTGCGGGTACATAGTAGCTGCCACCACTCATGCCTCATCTCCTTTGCCGGCAGTCGCTCGGGCCTGCAACGACGGATCGTCACGGGTGACCGGATACAAGGTATAGACCAGGGTTACGGTATTGACGTCGGCAGGCAAGTCTCGGGCCAGCTGAAAAACCAGAGGCAGCTCAAGCCGCTCCCCTGCTTTGAGGTGCTGCTCCTCAAAGCAGAAGCAGCTCATCTTGCGAAGGTGTCGCGTGGCACTGGAGGGCGACACGCTGGGGACCGCTCGCCCCCAGGTGCCCTCATCGCTGGCATTGTGGAAGGCGAAGTCCACTTCGGCGGTTTGCCCTGGATGGAGACGCACCTGACGGGTCTCCACTTCCAGGTTCCAGGGAAGTCCGGAGCCGTTGCGAGTAATGAACTGCACGTTAACGAAACGGGAGTCGTCCACCTCCTCGTGAACCAGGGCCTGGGCCGTGGTATCCACCTTGCCGTTGAGTCCGGTAACACGACAGAAGACGTCATAAAGCGGCACCAGAGCGAAGGCGAAGGCAAACATGCCTACCAGGGCGGCCACCGAGCGCACCACGGTTCGACGCACGCCGGGATTGGGCTGGTTGGAATCAGTCATGGGACATCTCCTCCGAGCCGAGGCTCAGTGCTGTTGCCGCTGAAAGGTCGGTGGCGTCTCGAAGGTGTGCAGCGGGGCCGGGCTCGGCACGCTCCACTCGAGATCCACGGCTCCCTCCCAGGCCTTGGCCGGAGCCTTTTCGCCACCGCGCACGCAGAGGATCACCACCGCCACAAAGACCAGTTGGGAGGCACCGAACAGAAATGATCCCAGGCTGGACACCAGATTGAAGTCAGCAAACTGCAGTGCGTAGTCGGGTATTCGCCGCGGCATACCGGCCAGACCAGAGAAGTGCATGGGGAAGAAAGTCAGGTTGACGCCGACGACCGAAAGCCAGAAGTGCCACTGGGCCAGCTTGACGTTGGGGTAGTGCCCGGTCCACTTGGGCAGCCAGTAATAGACACCGGCCATGATCGCGAATACCGCCCCCGGCACCAGAACATAATGAAAGTGGGCCACTACGAAATAGGTATCGTGGTACTGGAAGTCCGCCGGCGCGATGGCCAGCATCACGCCCGAAAGGCCGCCGATGGTGAACAGCACCACGAAGGCCAGGGCGAAGAGCATCGGAGGCTCGAAGCTGATCGACCCGCGGAACAGGGTTGTGATCCAGTTGAACACCTTCACCCCGGTGGGCACGGCTATCAGCATGGTGGTGTACATGAAGAACAACTCGGCCGCCAACGGTAGCCCCACCACAAACATGTGGTGAGCCCAGACCAGGAAAGAGAGAATCGCGATGGAGGCCGTAGCGTAAACCATGGAGGCGTAGCCGAAGAGCGGCTTGCGGGCAAAGGTCGGAATGATCGCCGAGACGATACCGAAGGCCGGCAGGATCATGATGTAAACTTCCGGATGCCCAAAGAACCAGAACAGGTGCTGGAACAGCACCGGGTCACCGCCACCGGCGGCGTTGAAGAAATGGGTGCCGAAGTTGATGTCCATCAGCATCATGGTGATGACGCCGGCCAGCACCGGCATCACCGCGATCAGCAGGAAGGCAGTGATCAGCCAGGTCCACACGAACAGTGGCATGTCCATCATGCGCATGCCCGGCGCGCGCATGTTGAGGATGGTGGCCACGATGTTGATGGCACCCAGGATCGAACTGATGCCGGCAATATGCAGCGAAAGGATGAAGAAGGTCGTGGACGGCGGCGCATAGGTGGTGGAGAGCGGCGCGTAGAAGGTCCAACCGAAGTTCGGCCCGCCCCCCGGCATCAGCAGCGTCGACAGCAGCAATATAAAGGCCACCGGCAGCAACCAGAAGCTGAAGTTGTTGAGCCGCGGCAGGGCCATATCCGGCGCCCCTATCTGCAGCGGAATCATCCAGTTGGCCAACCCGGTGAAGGCCGGCATGACCGCCGCGAAGACCATGATCAGGCCGTGCATGGTGGTCATCTGGTTGAAAAACTCGGGCCTGATCAGGCTCATGCCGGGCTGGAACAGCTCGGCTCGCACCACCAGCGCGAAGATCCCGCCGATGAAAAACATGATCAACGAGAAGATCAGGTAGAGACTACCGATCTCCTTGTGGTTCGTAGTCAGCAGCCAGCGCAGGATGCCACGGGGCGGCTCAGGATGGGCAGCAGCATTGCCGCCGGCGACGGCCGAGGTGCTCTGCTCGACGGGGTGATGCGGAGGCAGCTTGGGCGCCATCGTGAATCTCCCTGATCTCTCGTTATTCTTGGCAAGGGGCTGAATTTGGTATTCGAATCGGCCGAGGACGCTACTGCGCCAGCTCTTCGGCAACCTCGGCAGGCTGTACGACATCCCCCGTGTCATTCCCCCAGGCATTGCGGGTCCAGGTCGTGACTGCCGCAATTTCTACCGGATTCAGCGTGCTGCGGAAGGCAGGCATGGCCGCTCCCGACACCCCGTTGATGATGACATCGAGGTGCCAGGCCGGATCGTCGAGCAGTTGCTGGTTCCCTGCCAAGGCCGGGAAAACAGGCGGACTGCCCTGCCCTACGTCCTGGTGACAGGACGCACAGACACTGGCGTAGACGCCCTCGCCGCGCTCCATCAGCTCATCCATCTCCCAATCGCGATCGACACCCATGGCTTCCTGCTCGGCCTCTTCCCGACGTTCGACCAACCAAGCGTCGAAATCATCCTCCTCCATGGCATGAACCACGATGGGCATGAAGCCGTGGTTCATACCGCAGAGTTCGGCGCACTGGCCGCGGTAGATGCCGGGCTCGTCGATGCGGGTCCAGTTCTCGTTGATGAAGCCGGGGATGGTGTCCTGCTTGACGGCAAAGTCCGGCACCCACCAAGAGTGAATGACATCGTCTGACGTCATCAGGAAGCGCACCTTGCGGTTGATGGGCAGCACCAGCGGATTATCAACTTCCAGCAGGTAGTGCTCCCCCTTCTCCTCTTCACCGCGAACCTGCGCCATTGGCGTGCTCATGCTGGAGGTGAAGGCGACATCCTCGCCCAGATACTCGTAGCGCCAGCGAAACTGCTGGCCGACGATCATCACGTCCAGCTCCGCGTCGGAAGTGTCGTACATCTTTTTGAGAGTGGCAGTAGCAGGAACCGCCATGCCGACAAGTATCAACAGCGGCACTGCCGTCCAGATCACCTCGACGGTGGTATTCTCATGGAAATTCGCGGACTTGGCTCCACGGGAGTGACGGAACTTGAAAAGGGAATAGAACATCACCCCGAACACAACCACACCGATAGCCACACAGATCCAGAAGATGATCATGTGCAGGGAGTAGATCTCGCGACTGATCTCGGTGACCCCTACCGGCATGTTCCAACCGCTGGCAATCGCCGCCGGCAATGACGCCAGCCCGATCAGACAGCCTGCCATCCACACGAACATCGTGCGCATCGGCGCCTCCTCTTTATTGTTGTCATCGCGATTAACGCAACATTAGCTGTGTCTGCGAAGCAGTATAGAGGAACCTGCTGTGACAAACCGCCACAGATGCTGGCCGTACCAACGCCAGATTCAACGCGACCTCCCTCAGCGGGCCACCGTGATGGCCACCGCCGCCACTCCCACCACAAACAACAGCCCCATCACAAGGCCTACTACGATGAAGGCTAGCGGCTTGCCCTGCTCGAAATCCTCGCGGCGGCGCTGCTCCTTCTGCACGCCGAAGAATGCCGCCAACACCGACTTGATCACACCCCACATGGGCAACTCCTTGTCTGCTTGTCCGGGTAGCAGGACGCGGCTTGACTGGCGTCATGAAAGAATGACTCCTGCGGCACGACCCAGGCCGCCTCAACTATACTCTAGATGCGAATTCCAAATTCCCCGCAGCGCGCCCCGAGGGGGCCCGTTCAGGAGGCGATCATGAAGACCAATCCCTTCGGCATGGACCCGGGCATGATGAATGCCAGCCCCATGCTCTCCTGGTGGCAGCAGCAGTGGATGAAAGGCGCCAACCCCATGGCGCAGATGCAGGCGGCCTGGATGGAAAGCCTGGCGGATGCGATGAAATTCGAAGCGCAGTTTCTCAAGGCGATCGCCGAGAGCGGTCAGCGGATGACCGCGTGTTTGAACGACGAGCAGCCCTCCACGCCCGAGGAGATGCATGCCTGCTACCAGAAGCTCGTCAAGCAGATGACCGATGCCCATCAGGAGCGCATGGAGCAGGCTACCCAGCTCAGCCATGACTTCCGCAAGCGGCTCTGGGAAGAGATCTGACAAGGCCGCGACCAATCACCACCACCAGAAGCGGTGCCGGAAGGCGCCGCTTTTTTCATGCCGAAGGCCGCACCGGAAACACGCTCCATCCAGCTTGCCTAGCCCCCAAGGCCAAACAGCCGAGTCAACAGCGGCAGCAGAAAGGCAGTGAGCAGGCCTGCGAGCCCCATGGCCAATCCCGAGAAGGCCCCGGCGACTACCCCTATGCGGGCAAATGCCTGTGCCGTGCCGAAGCCGTGGGCAGCCAGTCCCAGCGTAAAGCCCTGCACGGCAGGATCCGTCACCCTCAACAGCCGGAACACCCAGGGCGACAGCGCACAGCCGATGGAGCCCGTCAGGAGCACCAGGCCCGCTGCCAGCGAGGGAATCCCGCCGATCTGCTCGGCGATGCCCATGGCAATCGGCGAGGTCACCGAACGCGGCGCCAGGGAGAGCACGGTTTCCGTCCGAGCCCCGAGGGCCATGGCGAGCCCCAGAGTGGACGCCACCGCAGTGACGATCCCCGTCATGCAGGCGATCAGCAGCGGCACCAGCAGACGCCGCACTCGCTCGCGGTGATCGTACAGAGGAATGGCCAGCGCCACCGTGGCAGGTCCCAGCAGGAAGTGGATGAACTGGGCGCCCTCGAAGTAGGTGGCGTAGTCCATGTCCACCAGCATCAGTAGCCCGATCAGGATCGCGATGGAGAGCGTCACCGGATGAAGCAGCGGGGTGCCGCCCATTGCGCTGTTGATGCGTACCGCCAGGGCAAACACCACCAGGGTCGCCAGGAGCGAGAGTAGCGGACTGCCGGAGAGATAGACCCAGAGCTGGTCCAGCTCGGCAACGTTCATGGGCGACTCCCCCGCCGCCGATTCATCCGATCCAGGACCCAGGCGGTCACACCCAGCGTCACCGCCGTGGAAAGCACCAGGGTAATCAGGATGGGCCACAGATCCTGACCAATAAGTCGGAAGTGGACCATCAGCCCCACCCCCGCCGGCACGAACAACAGCGTCAGGTAACGCAGCAGACCCTCGCCGGTCATGCGCAGGCTATCCGGCACCTTGCCACGCACCATCAGCCCAACCAGCAGAATCACCATGCCGAACACCGGCCCAGGCACTGGCAGCATCAGTCCGCGCGCCACCAGTTCGCCCAGGAACTGGCAGATCAGCAGCACGCTCATCCCTATGATCAACGGCATAACGCTCGTCCTCCTGTCTAGGGAGCCAGCACCTGCCACCGCCCCCTGCCATTCCCAGCCATCCAAGATCGCTCAGTGACAGTCGTTCAATGAGCCTTGTGGGCCTCGTCGTCGGACACCGGCACCGGCTGGACACCGGCGTCGCCCAGATCGGCCCAGGGTTCGCGGGGTGCCTCGGCGCGCTCACCGGTCCGCGCCGCATAGCGTTCGCGATGCAGTGCCTTGAGCAGCCCAGCGATCATCAGCATGATCACCACCGAGAACGGCAGTGCCGCCATGATCACCGCCGCCTGCAGGGTCTCCAGGCCCCCGGCCATCAGCAGCACAGCGGTCAGCAGGCCCAGCACCGCCCCCCACAGGATGCGGTGGAAGGTAGGGGGCTCCGGATCTCCCCCGGAGAGGATGGTGTTGATCACCAGAGTCCCCGCATTGGCCGAGGTGATGAGATAGGTGGCAATCAGCACCAGCAGTGCCAGGGACAGGATCTGACCGGCCAGGCCAATTTCCATCGCCTCGACGGTAGCGAACAGCGCCGTGGCAACGTCCCTGTCCACGGCCGCCACGATGCCGCCCACCCCGAACAGCTCATGATAAAGCGCCGTGCCGCCAAACACTCCGATCCACACCACGGTGATCACCGTTGGCACCAGCAGCACGCCCATCACGAACTCGCGAAAGGTTCTACCGCGGGAGACCCTGGCGATGAACATGCCCACGAAGGGCGACCAGGCGAGCCACCAGCCCCAGAAAAACACCGTCCACTCCGACTGCCAGCCGTCATCCCGTGTGGCATTGGTGTGGAAGGTCATGCTCATCAGATTCTGGATGTAGTCACCGGCTGACTCGATGGTGATGGCGATCAGGTACTGGGTCGGCCCGAACAGAAGCAGGCACAGCACCACCGCGATGCTCAGCCAGAAGTTCGCCTCGGAAAGCAGGCGCACCCCCTTCTTCACCCCGGACACCACCGAGACGGTGGCCACCGACATGATCACCGCAGTGACCGTTAGCTGCAGCCATACCGAGTTTTCCAGACCGAACAGGGCCCCAAGGCCGGCGTTCATCTGCTGTACGCCGAGGCCCAGGGTAGTCGCAATACCGAATACCGTGCCGAACACCGCCAGCACGTCCACCGCATCACCGAGGCCGCCTTCCACTCGCTTTCCGAAAATCGGCTGGAGTGCAGAGCGAATGGTCAACGGCAGCTTCCAGCGATAGCTGAAATAGGCCAGCACCAGCGCCACGAAGGAGAAGATCGCCCAGCCGTTGAGCCCCCAGTGGAAGTAGGTCAGACGCATGGCGACTCGGGCGGCATCCGGCGTCATCCCCTCGGCGATGAACGGATTGCCCTGGAATTGCAGGATCGGCTGTGCGACTGCCCAGAACAGAATACCCACCCCGGTGCCCGCCGCAAACAGCATCGACACCCAGGAGAAAAAGGTGAACTCCGGCTGTTCGAAGTCACCGCCCAGGCGCACGTTCTTGTAGCGCCCGGTGCCCAGCCACACCATGAACAGCAGCAGGAAGGCTACCAGCAGCACGTAGTACCACTCGAGAAACGGGTCCAGCACTCCCCGGGCGGCGGCCAAGCCCGAGGCCAGTTGCTCGGTGAAGAACGCGCCATAGATCAATGCCACCGCCACCACCACGATCGTTACCAGGGTAACGCGTGGGTTCATGCCCTTCAGCAGCCCGCGCTGCGCCTGTCCGTACATGATCGCTCCTGACCAATTCCTTGGATTGAGCGACCCGAGCCGCCCACCAGCTTTCCAATGATAGAGCATCGCCTGCACACACCCCAGCGGGCACAACGCCAAGCGCTTGAAACGGAAGTGCAAAAGGGGCTTTCCATTTGTCCGATAACGCGCTAGTATACGCCTCGTCTTAGGGGGACTGGCCAAACCGCCAAGAACTCGAAGATTGAGTCGGAGCGTGGCGCAGCTTGGTAGCGCGTTGCAATGGGGTTGCAAAGGTCGCAGGTTCGAATCCTGTCGCTCCGACCAGAAAATACTGTAAAAACCGCCGCTTAGGGTCACCACCCAGCGGCGGTTTTTCGTTGGGTCCTGTTCTAGGTAGCAAATAGGTAGCACGCGGCGGAAACAGCCAGGCACTTGAAGCCACCTCCCCTGCCCGCTCGTCACCCGAGCAAGGCTTACTAAGCCACTGGGTCCCATCTCACCTTGCATCAGTGCAAAAAGACCTGTTGCTGCCGAATGAGATGACAGCCGCCTCGTCGAAGGTGAGCTGCGCCAGAGGGTGTCAGCTCCCAGATAGGAACCCAGGAATCCATTGACGGCCAAAGCCGCACTGCAGTAACGTCGACTCAGCGCCGATTTGAACCATCAGCTTGCGGGCGCTCTACAAATGCAGCTAAAGCGACGCCTAGAGGCCCGCTTAGCTATGCAAGCGGGCTTTTTGTTGTCCGGCCTTCGGGCCACCGCCGATTTAAGCACCAACTTGCGGGCGGGATAGAAATGCAGCTAAAGCGGCGCCGTGACTCTCCTTTCCCCCCGAGTCGGCGCTTGCCGACCGATCCCATGGGGGGAGAAGGAGTCAGCATGCCCTACATCAACCCACATCCCCACGACCTCCGGCTGGATGTCTGGCTCAAGCAGAGCGACAACCGCCTGACCGTGCCGGACGACGCCGAACTCGCCTGCCTGCAGGAGATCAACCTGGGCGCGGTGGATGTCATCCCCGAGGCGTTGTTCTTCCGCCGCCAAGATGGCCAGGACGAGCTGTGGTCCGCCGGCCTGACCCACGACGCACCCGGCAAGCCCCGCGAGGAGCAGCTGGCCAGCGCCTACCAGCAGGGACGTGTTGCCTGGGCCGGCAGTCAGGGGACCCGCGCGACGGGTGCCGAGATCCTGTTCCGCGCCCTCACCGCCGCACGCCACGTCCATGTCAGGCCTGTCGGCTATCTCGAGGGGCCCTTGATCACGGCGTCTGCCCATCAACGGATCGTGGGCGAACTCGAGGCCGAGAACGAGCGCAACACCCGAGAGGCCGAGGCGCAGTCCCAGGCGCCGATCATTGTCATGGCTCGCAGACTGGGCCTTCGCCCCAAGCCTGCCGGCGCCTCGCCCTCCGCGTGGTACGCCGACTGTCCGGGCAAATCGCATCGCTTGATGGTCAGCAGCAGTTCCAATGAGTTCGGCTGTGGCTACTGTCGAGTGAAGGGCGGCACCGCTGAGCTGGAAGCCCTGCATGGACAGCGGCGCTGATCCATCAGCGCCTTGTGATCAATTACCGCCCGAGACAATAAGGATGATGACCATGGATCGCCGCACATTTCTGAAGTCCCTGCTGGCCGTGGGTGCCATCTCAAGGATGCCGATCAACCTT
>PWEV01000300.1 GCA_003553625.1 Halomonas sp. | reverse complement strand
GCTGGCGGTCATGCATCTGGATCTCGACGGCTTCAAGGCCGTCAATGACGGTCTGGGACACCATGTCGGCAACCATCTGTTGACGGCGGTCGCCGAGCGCCTGCAGCACCTGGTCCAACAGGGCGACTACCTGGCGCGCCTGACCGGTGACGAGTTCGCCCTGCTGCTCCCCCACCTGGAGAACAAGCAGGCCGGCATCGCCTTGGCCGAGCGCATCCTTGAGGCGTTGAGCACGCCCTTCCAGATCGAGGGCAAGCCCCTGCATATCAGTGCCAGTATCGGCATTGCCTGCAACTGCCATGCTACCGAGCGGGCCTGCGAGCTGCTGCAACGCGCCGACCTGGCCATGGCAGAGGCTAAGCAGCAAGGGCGCAACACCTGGCCGAACCGGGCGACTTCCTGGCGCGCCTGACCGGTGATGAATTCGCGCTGTTGCTCCCCCACCTTGAGAGCAGGCAGGTCGGCATCAAACTGGCCGAGCGAATTCTGGAGGCGTTGAGCAGGCCCTTCCAAGTAGAGGGCAAGCCGCTGCATATCAGTGCCAGTATCGGCATTGCCTGCAACTGCGACGCCACCGAGCAGGCCCACGAACTGCTGCAGCGCGCCGACCTGGCCATGGCGCAAGCCAAGCAGCAGGGACGCAACACCTGGTGCTGGTACCGGGGCAACGCCCAGTCCACGACGCAAGACAGCGTGCTGCTCCGCCATGACCTCCACACGGCGCTGCTCAACGAGCAATTCGAGCTGCACTACCAGCCCATCGTGGATGCGATCAGCGGGCGCATTCGCGGCCTGGAGGCGCTGGCTCGCTGGCATCACCCGGAGAAGGGCATGATTTCGCCCGGGGTGTTCATCCCCCTGGCCGAGCAGACCGGGCAGATCATCCCGCTCGGGCGCTGGGTGCTGAAGCGGGCCTGCCGGGATGCCGCTGAGCTGCGGGCCGGTGGTGGACCGACGGTGCCGGTGGCGGTCAACATCTCATCGCTGCAGTTTCGCCGAGAGGGTTTTCTGGAAGAGGTTCAGCAGGCCTTGGTCGATTCTGGTCTGCCGGCGGCGTTCCTGGAGCTGGAGGTGACCGAGAGCGTACTGCTGGATGGTGCCGACCAGGCCATTGAATTGATCAACCAGCTCAAGGCGATGGGCATCCGGGTCGCCCTGGACGACTTCGGCACCGGGTTCTCCAGCCTGAGCTATCTGCGCGACCTGCCAATCCACAAGGTCAAGCTGGATCGCGCCTTCATCCAGGACGTCCTTACCAATCGCAGCACTGCCGCCATCGTGCAGGGCATCATCACCATGGCCCACCATTTAGATTTGGTGGTGGTCGCCGAGGGGGTCGAGGAGCCGGCGCAGCAGCAGGACCTGGTCCGTCGAAGCTGTGACCTGCTTCAGGGCTACCTGTTTGCCAAGCCGATGTCGCTTAAGGACCTCCAGGTGCTGCCTGACACACTCCCCGACATCAATCGGCCATAAATCCGAGGTGAGCCATTCGAGGAAAGATTGACTTCCTTTGCGAACTCCAGGTCATAGGCCTCAGTGACCTCCTGGAGGATATGCCGCTCTGCCTTTTTCTGCTCCACCACGCTCGTCAGTAGTAATTGCAAGGCGTGGGTAGCGTTACGTTTCTGTAAGTGCTCCGCTACGCGGACTGCGTGCTCGGCCCGAGCCTCCGTCCACCTCAAGGCTGCGAGCGCCTGACCCCGGTGGTTGATCAGATTGATTGACGCGTCAGAGGCTTGAGATATTCCGCAGGAGAGTGCGATGTTCACGGGCGACAGACCGATCTCACGTGCACAACTATGCAGTTCGACCAGTCGCCTCTCGCACTCGAGGCCCAGAACCGACATCAAGCGGCTGAACCCCCGACCGAAGGTCAGAAACTGGAAGGCCAGGTGGCGATAGCGGTGTATGTCCTGGCGCTCATAGTCGGTTGCCAAGGCCAGTATTTCTTGGGGCACCAATGCGGTGGATAGCTCGGGACGATCAGGAAGGGACACTTCGCAGCCTCCGTGAATTCAGTGCACTATTGTTCTGTAGCGTCATAATTGTTCTGTAGGGCCATAGTGAAGGATAAATTCGGAGGGTGAGATTGATATAGATCAAGTATCAGCCCCGGATGGAGTCAAAGATCACTAATTCCATACTTAAGGATGATGATCCCCATTCGTAAGTCGTAAATCATAATGCTGACTTTGAAGTGCTGATGTCGTGAAAGGCCTGCTTGGCTCGCTGGAATATTCACGCCATGGCCCTGGCCCTGGCCGTAAAGTGGGCCATATCCTTCGGACAGCCTGACAGGTCATCTAAGCTCTAATCAGTAGATAATAGGCGTTCAATCGCCTGGGTCAGCGGTGTTGCCGATATGACGGGCTGCGCTTTCGCCGTATAACGCTCTCCAATGACCAGCTGACGTTTACTTCCTTCATCACGCCTCCGGCGTGGATGAGTACGTGCAGGTATGCGGTGACAAAGGCAGAGTCCGAAGGATGGGATCGACTTCACTCAATAGCAT
>PWEV01000038.1 GCA_003553625.1 Halomonas sp. | reverse complement strand
CCGAACACTACCCGGCCTTTGCGCACCTGCTGCACCGCCTGGGCTCCGCCCAGGTGCGCAACCGCGGCACCCTGGGTGGCAACATCGCCAACGCCTCGCCCATCGGCGACACCCCGCCGGTACTGCTGGCGCTGGGCTCACGGCTCTGGCTGGCCGGCCCCGAGGGCGAACGGGAGCTGCCCCTTGAGGACTTCTTCCTCGACTACAAGAAGACGGTCCTCAATCAGAACAAGGAGAACCAGGGCGAGGTGATCCGCGCCATCTTCCTGCCCCGCCCGGATACCGACAGACACCTCAGGGTCTGGAAACTGTCCAAGCGCCGCGAGGACGATATCTCGGCGGTGCTCGGCGCCTTCGGCTGGCGGCTCGAGCAGGGCGTGCTTCGCGATGTGCGCCTGGCCTTCGGCGGCATGGCGGCCATCCCGAAGCGGGCGGCCGCCGCCGAGGCGGCTCTTGAGGGTCAGCCGCCCACGGTGGCGAGCTTCCAGGCGGCACGCGCGGCACTGAAAGAGGACTTTCAGCCGATGAGCGACGTGCGCGGCAGCGCCCACTATCGCGAGCTCAGTGCCGCCAATCTGCTCGAGCGCCTGCGCCTGGCACTTGGTGTTGAAAACCAGGCCCAGGACGGCACCGACAACCCCCGGGAGGTGATGCTCCATGCGTACGCTCACTAAGCTTTCCAAGGCGCCCGAAACCGCGCCAGCCAAGGCGCCCGAAACCACGACAATCAAGGCGCCCGAAACCGCGCCAGCCAAGGCGCCCGACGCCGCGCCGGACATCTCCGCGGACTCCGCCGAGGCACGGCAGCAGCAGGCCGGACGCATCAAGGGCGACGGCCCCCTGGCTCGTGACACCCTGGGCCCTGCGGCTTCGGGCCCCCATGGCCGCGCCCACGAGAGCGCCATCAAGCACGTTACCGGCCGCGCCGCCTATATCGACGATCTCAAGGCGCCCGCCGACTGCCTGCACGTGGCGCTCGCCCTTTCGCCGATCGCCCACGGCCATCTGACTCGCCTCGACCTGGACCGGGTGCGCGCCCTGCCCGGCGTGATCGACGCGGTGGGCTTTCATGACGTGCCCGGCCATACCGACATCGGCCCGGTGTTCCCCGGCGACCCCATCTTCGTGGGTGATGAGATCAGCTACGTCGGCCAGGTGCTCTTCGCCATCGCCGCCGAGAGCCACCACGCCGCCCGCAGGGCGGTGAAGGCCGCCCTCGACGCCGGCGTCGTGGAGATCGACGAGCAGCCGGCCAGTCTGGATGCCCCGGCCGCCGCCGAGCGCGGCGAGTTCGTTCGCCCCACCCACGTGCAGCAGCGCGGCGACTGGGAGGCCACGCTGGCTGGCGCGCCGCTGGTGGTCGAGGGCGAGCAGTTCGTCGGTGGCCAGGAGCACTTCTATCTGGAGGGCCAGGCCTGCCTGGTGTTTCCCACCGAGGACGAGGGCGTGGTGGTCCACACCTCCAACCAGCACCCCAGCGAGACCCAGAAGCTGGTCGCCGAGGTGCTGGGCATCCCCTTCCATGCGGTGACCGTGGAGGTACGCCGCATGGGCGGCGGCTTCGGCGGCAAGGAGACCCAGGCCTCGCCCTGGGCCTGCATCGCCGCGCTGATCAGTCGGCGTACCGGCCGTGCCGCCCGGCTGCGACTCTCCCGGGGCGACGACATGCACGTCACCGGCAAGCGCCACCCCTTCCACAACCGCTACCGGCTGGGCGTGGACGAGCACGGCGTGATCCAGGGCGGCGAGATCACCGTCATCGGCGACTGCGGCTACTCGCCGGACCTGTCGGACGCCATCGTCGACCGCGCCATGTTTCACTCGGACAACGCCTATTCGCTGGGGGCGGCCCGGGTCACCGGGCACCGTGCCCGCACCCACACCGCCTCCAACACCGCCTTCCGCGGTTTCGGCGGGCCCCAGGGCATGATGGTGATCGAGGCGGCCATGGACGACATCGCCCGCCGGATCGGCGAGGATCCGCTGACGGTGCGCAAGCGCAACCTCTATCGAAAGGGTCGCGACGTCACCCCCCGCGACGTTACACATTATGGCCAGACCGTGGAGCAGATCGGCCTGCTGCATGAGCTGATCGAACGGCTCGAGACGAGCAGCGACTACTGGGCACGGCGTCAGTCGGTAATCGACTTCAATGCGCAGAACCCCATCATCAGGAAGGGGCTGGCCCTGACCCCGGTAAAGTTTGGCATTTCCTTCACCGCCAAGCACCTCAACCAGGCCGGCGCCCTGCTGCACGTCTATACCGACGGCAGCGTGCAGATCAACCACGGCGGCACCGAGATGGGCCAGGGCCTGCACACCAAGATCTGCCAGGTGGTGGCCCGTGAGCTGGCGCTGGATCTCGGCGCGGTGCGCATCACCGCCACCCGCACCGACAAGGTACCCAACACCTCGCCCACCGCCGCCTCCAGCGGCGCGGACCTCAACGGCATGGCCGCCCGCGACGCCTGCCTGACGCTCAAGGCGCGGCTGTTCGACTTCGCCGCCGAGCACT
>PWEV01000270.1 GCA_003553625.1 Halomonas sp. | reverse complement strand
TCGTTTGATTCAGCCTCGAGTCGACGAGAGCCTGCGTAACGAGTTCGGTCGACTGGACCTCCAGCAGATCATCGCCGAGCGTCGCGACGACCTGATGATCGGGCCGACCCAGGACCTCGATACCCTGCTGCGTGAAGAGCTCGGCGTTGCGATTGTCGATGTTCGCGTCAAGCGGATCGATCTGCCTGAGGATGTCTCCGCGGCGGTGTTCGACCGAATGCGCTCCGAGCGTGAGCGGGAGGCCCGCGAGTGGCGTGCCCAGGGTGAGGAAGAGGCCGAGCGTATCCGCGCCAACGCCGATCGTCGCCGCCAGGTGCTGCTGGCCCAGGCCACCGAGCGTTCCGAGACCCTGCGTGGTGAGGGTGATGCCGAGGCCGCGGCGATTTTCTCCGATGCCTATTCCGTGGATCAGGAGTTCTTCACGTTCTGGCGCAGCCTGAACGCCTACCGCGACAGCTTCGAAGGCGACGGCAACATGCTGGTCCTGGATCCCTCCAGCGACTTCTTCCGCTACCTGAAGAGCGCTGCGCCCTCCAACGGAGAGTGAGCGCGACAGGCGCCGGGGTTCATCCCCGGCGTAAACGTGGTAGAATCCCTAAACCGGGCGTGGCCCGGTTTTTTTGTGGCCGTCTATCTCGGGACCAATCGCAAGCCCTGTCGCACATCGACGTTCGCCGAGACCTCGGTTCGAGCGTCCCTGCGGCCATTTTCACTGCCTTGCAGGATGATTCACATGACCATCGCTGACCGCTGGCTGCTGCCCGACGGCATGGATGAGGTGCTGCCGCCCCAGGCGAGCCGCATGGAGGAGCTGCGCCGCGGGCTGCTCAACCTCTACCATTGCTGGGGCTACGACCAGGTGATGCCGCCGACGGCGGAGTTTCTCGACTCCCTGCTGACCGGCACCGGCTCCGACCTGGCCCTGCAGACCTTCAAGCTTACTGACCAGCTCACCGGGCGCATGATGGGCGTCAGCGCCGATGTCACCCCCCAGGTGGCGCGCATGGACGCTCACTCCCTGAAGCGCCAGGGGCCGGTGCGGCTCTGCTACTGTACCAACGTGCTGCGTGCCACCGCCGACCAGCATCAGAGCGGCCGTAGCCCCGTGCAGGTTGGCGTCGAGCTGTTCGGCCACGCGGGCATTGAGGCGGATCTGGAGATCCTCCACCTGGCGCTGGCCAGCCTCGCCGCCGCCGGCGCCGACGAGATTCACCTGGCGCTGGGACATATCGGCATCTACCGTAGCCTGGTCGAGGCGGCCGGGCTCGAGGGGGACGCCGAGCGCGCCCTGTTCGAGGCCCTGGAGCGGAAGAGTCCCGGCGAGATGGCCGAGCGGGTGGCCCAGAGCGTCGAGGATCCGGTCCTGGCCGAGATGTTCCTGGCCCTGGGCCGCCTGCACGGTGGCGCCACGGTGCTGGAGGAGGCCCGGGAGGCCTTCGCCGGCGCACCGCCAGCGGTGGGGGCGGCGCTGGACCAGCTGCGCGCCATGCACCAGGGCGTGATGGCCAGCCACCCTGAGGTGGCGCTCTACTTCGACCTGGGCGAGCTTCGCGGCTATGCCTATCACACCGGCATGATGTTCGCCGCCTATGTACCCGGCTACGGCCAGGCGCTGGCCAAGGGTGGACGCTACGACGACACCGGACGCGCCTTCGGGCGCGCCCGGCCGGCCACCGGCTACTCGATGGACCTCAAGCTGCTGGCGGGGCTTTCCTGCTCGGAGCCTGCCCGGGACGGCATCTGGGCCCCGGCCGAGGGCGAGGGGCTGCACGAGGCCGTGGTCGCCCTTCGGGAGAAGGGCGAGCGAGTCGTGCAGGCGCTGCCGGGCCAGCGCACCGGCGCGGTAGAGCATCGCTGCGACCGCGAACTGGTGCTCCGCCATGGCCACTGGCAGGCCGTGGCACTGTAGACTGGGTTAAACCTTGGGTGCGGCGGGCTGCCGTCGCGCGGCAACGAGAGACGAGAGATCAATGGGCAAGAACGTAGTGGTACTGGGCACCCAGTGGGGTGACGAGGGCAAGGGCAAGGTCGTCGACCTGCTCACCGAATCCGCCGCCGCGGTGGTACGTTTCCAGGGCGGTCATAACGCTGGCCACACCCTGGTGATCGACGGCGAGAAGACCGTCCTGCACCTGATTCCCTCGGGCATCCTGCGCAAGGACAAGGTGTGCGTGATCGGCAACGGCGTAGTGCTCTCGCCCGAGGCGCTGATCAAGGAGATCCGCGAACTGGAGGCCAAGGGCGTTCCGGTGCGTGACCGCCTGCGCCTGTCGCCGGCGTGCCCGCTGATCCTGCCCTACCACGTGCGTCTCGACCAGGCTCGCGAGAAGGCCCGCGGCATCGCCAAGATCGGCACCACCGGTCGCGGCATTGGCCCGGCCTATGAGGACAAGGTGGCTCGCCGTGGCCTGCGTCTGGGCGATATGCAGCATCGCGAGCGTTTCGCTTCCAAGCTCGGCGAGGTGCTGGACTATCACAACTTCGTGCTGGTCAACTACCATGGCGAGGCGCCTGTGGACTTCCAGGAGGTGCTCGACGGCGCCATGGAAATGGCCGAGGAGCTGCGCCCCATGGTCTGCGATACCGTGGGCCTGGTCCATGACTACCGCAAGGCGGGCGAGAACATTCTCTTCGAGGGTGCACAGGGCTCGCTGCTGGATATCGACCACGGCACCTACCCCTTCGTGACCAGCTCCAACACTACTGCCGGCGGCACCGCGACCGGTTCAGGCGTCGGCCCCCTCTATCTGGACTACGTGCTGGGCATCACCAAGGCCTACACCACCCGAGTGGGGTCGGGCCCGTTCCCCACCGAACTGTTCGATGAGCACGGCCGTCATCTGGCCGAGCGCGGCCACGAGTTCGGCGCCACCACGGGTCGTCCCCGCCGCTGCGGTTGGTTCGACGCCGTGGCCCTTTGCCATGCCGTGCAGATCAACTCGGTATCGGGCATCTGCCTGACCAAGCTCGACGTTCTCGACGGCCTGGAGAACATCCGCGTCTGTGTGGGCTACCGCAGCAAGGAGGGCAAGGTGCTCGACACCCCGGTGGATTCCGAAGGCTATGAAGCCATCGAGCCCCTCTACGAGGACCTGCCGGGCTGGAGCGAGTCGACCCTGGGCGTCCAGCGCGTCGAGGATCTGCCGGCCAATGCTCGCGCCTATATCAGCTATCTGGAGGCGAAGGTCGGTGTCAGCATCGATATCATCTCCACCGGCCCGGATCGCAACGAGACCATCGTGCTGCGAAACCCCTTCGATGGCTGATCGCCGGGCTTGGTAACAGAAAGGTTCGGTAACAGAAAGGCTCGATAACAGAAAGGCCCCGCATCTGCGGGGCCTTTCTCGTGGCAGCTTCCGCGCCAGAGAGCAGCGCAAGACTCAGAAGTCGATGCCGCGGCGTGCCTGCACCCCCGCGTTGAAGGCGTGGCGCACCTCCTGCATCTCGGTGACGGTGTCGGCCATGGCCAGCAGGTCGCGGTGAGCGTTGCGGCCGGTGACGATCACGCTCTGCTCCGGCGGGCGGTTCTCGATAGCACGCTTCACCGTCTCGATGTCCAGGTAGCCGAACTTGAGCATGTAGGTGAGCTCGTCGAGTACCACCAGGTAGACCTCGGGGTCGGCCAGCATACGCTCTGCCTCGACCCACACCCGTTGGCAGGCGGCGGTATCCGCCTCGCGATTCTGGGTGTCCCAGGTGAAGCCGGTGGCCATGATGGCCACCTCCAGATTGGGGTCCTCGACCAGCCGTTCGCGCTCGCCGCACTCCCACATGCCCTTGATGAACTGCACCACTCCGACGCCGTAACCGTAGCCGAGCGCTCGCGTCACGGTGCCCCAGGCGGCGGTGGTCTTGCCCTTGCCATTGCCGGTGAAGACCAGCAGCAGGCCTCGCTGTTCGGTGGCGGCGGCGACCTTCTCGTCGACGCGGGCCTTGAGTTTCTGCATCGACTGCTTGTGGCGGGTGTCGCGATCGTTCATCGGGGCTCCGTCTCTTGTACAGGGTTTGTCCAACAGATAGAGCTTACGCCAACCGGCGTGCCGCGTCAGCCACCCTGGCCTCCATGCGTGCCAGAAACACCGCCATGATGCGCTCATAGAGGACGCGGCCGAGCACCGCATCCTCGATGCCGGCGTCCACGTTGGGATTGTCGTTGACCTCGATCACCACCACCCGATCGCCGGCCTGCTTGATATCGACGCCGTAGAAACCGTCGCCGATCAGCCGACACGCCTTGAGCGCGGCCTTGATCACCGCCGGCGGCGCCTCGGCGGGGTCGTGGGTGGTGAAGCCACCGCTCTTTACCCGTGCCCCGGAGTGGTCGTAGATCTGCCAGTGGCCGCGGGCCATGTAGTAGCGACTGGCAAACAGCACCTGACCGTCAAGTACGCCGATGCGCCAGTCGTATTCGGTGGGCAGCCACTCCTGGAGCAGCAGCAGGGCGGAGTCCCGGAACAGGCGTGCGGCCTCGAGCTCGAGATGGACCTGGTCGGTTACCTTGACCACGCCGCGGGAGAACGAACCGTCCGGCACCTTGAGCACCAGCGGAAACGAGAGGTCGCCGAGTCGCTCGCCCAGGGGACGACGGTCGCCGCGCTGCAGCAGCACGCCCTCTGGTGCCGGCACGCCCCGCGCGCGCAGCAGGGCGTGCAGGTAGACCTTGTTGGTGCAACGCAGAATGTCGCGGGGCGAGTCGATCACCACCAGCCCCTCGTGCTCGGCCCGACGCGCCATTCGGTAGGTGTGGTGGTCCAGTGACGTGGTCTCGCGGATGAACAGGCCATCGAATTCGGCCAGCCGGCCGGCATCGCGGCGGGTGATCAGCGATACATCGATACCCAGTTTGCGCCCGGCGCGGATGAACGCCTTGAGCGCCCCGCGGTTGCTGGGCGGCAGCACCTCCCTCGGTTCGACCAGGATGGCCAGGTCGAAGCGGTAGCGGCGGCGGGCCTTGGGGGTACGCCACACCTGACGCGAATGCCGGTTCAGCGCGCTGGCAAACAAATCCTGCTCCTCGGCGGCCAGATCACGCAGCCGGAGCGGCCTGAGCCGTGCCAGGCGCCAGAGATCGTGGCGGCGCACCAGGCGCGCCTCCAGCAGCGGGCAGGGCAGGCGCTCGAACAGCTTGCGGGCTAGCCGCGCCAGGGCCGGTTCGTGACACTCGCCGAACAGCACCCTGAGGGTCAGGGCATCCCCGGGCAGGGCGCCGTCGCGGGCCAGTTCACCGAGCAGCGGGGCCAGGGTGTCCAGCTGCAGGTCGATCAGCGCCTTGCGTGACAGCTCGTTCAGGGTTTCCACCGTGGGCAGCACCCGATGACCGCGGGCCTGGGCCAGCAGCGAGACATAGTAGCCGCTGCCGAGGTAGTCGAGCTCGCCGCACAGGTTGAGCACATGGGTGGTGCGGTCCTGCTCCTCGCCCATCCGATGACGGCGGTCCTGAGCCAGGAAGTCGGCCGCGGTGATCAGGTCCTCGGAGGGATAGTAGGGCTGCCAGTCGTCCAGTCGATCGACGACGATACGCAAGGGGCACATGGGGCGCTTTCCGGAGAGAGGGAGGGAAGACAACGCGTCCAGCATGCGGCAGGGCGGGCCGGCGGACAATCGGCCGTTACTGTGAAAAGATTTCATGTTGATGCCCGCTGACAGCGGCTGCCGCACTGCGCAGAATCATCGGTTCGATTCAGGAGTTCCACATGACCACCCGACTGCGCCCGGCCGTCTCCCACGATCTGGATGCCCTCTACCGCCTGGAGCAGAGCGCATTTACCGGCGACCGCTTCAGCCGACGCCAACTCTGGCACCTGCTCAACCGTGCCCACGCCGAGACCTGGGTAGCAGAGCGCGAGCCGCAGGACCTCTCGCCTGCCCGCCTGCTGGGCTATGGCACCCTGCTGTTTCGCCACGGCAGCCGCCGGGCCCGGCTCTACTCCTTCTGTGTGCATCCCGATGCCCGCGGCAGTGGCCTGGGGCGACAGCTGCTCGAGATCCTGGAGGGAGGGGCCCGAAGCCGCGGCAGCGCCCGGCTGGGCCTCGAGGTGCGCGCCGACAACCGGGTTGCCCTGAAACTCTACCGACGCATGGGCTTTCGCCTGGAGCGCTGGCTACCCGAGTATTACGAGGATGGCTGCGCCGGCTGGCAGATGGTCAAGGAGCTAGAGACGCTTCCGGCAGGGGCAGCGAGCGTCGCGGGCTGATAGAATCCGGATGTTTCTCATCTTCAGTTTTTCAGGCTCAGGAGCCGCCATGCCCTCCTTCGATATCGTTTCCGAATTCGACGGCCACGAGGCCAGCAATGCCGTGGACCAGGCCAACCGCGAGGTTCAGTCCCGCTTCGACTTCAAGGGTGTCACCGCCAGCTTCGAGCTCAACGGCGAGAGCGTGTCCCTGGAGGCCGAGGTGGACTTCCAGCTCAAGCAGATGCTCGATGTGCTGCGCAACAAGCTGATCGCGCGAGGCATCGACGCCCGCTGCATGGACGTTCAGGATCCGGTGCTCTCCGGCGTGAGGGCCCGCCAGGAGGTGACCCTCAAGCAGGGCCTCGACCAGAAGGAGGCCAAGGAGATCGTCAAGCGTATCAAGGAGTCCAAGCTCAAGGTCCAGGCCCAGATCCAGGGCGACAAGGTGCGCGTCACCGGCAAGAAGCGCGACGACCTGCAGGCGGTGATGGCGCTGCTGCGTGGCGAGGGCGGCCCCGACCTCCCCCTGCAGTTCGACAACTTCCGTGACTGAATACCTCGGGGCGCTTGTCGCCCCGGTTCCGGGCAGTCCGTGAGCCCGCTTTGAGGTTGGGGGGGCGGGCGCCGTACAATGGTGACCATTTCCGACAGGAGCATCCCGAATGTCCGATCCCCAGGCGACCCACCTCAGCGATTACCGCCCCCCTGCCTACCGCGTGATCCGCACCGATCTGACCTTCGATCTCGAGCCCTCGGCGACCCGCGTAAAGGCCTCTCTTCATCTGGAACGTCACCCGCAACGCGAGGCCGGTCTTTCTCTGGAGCTGGACGGCGAGGGGCTGGACCTAAAGGCCATCGCCCTCGATGGCCAGCCGCTTGAAGCAGACGAATATGTGCTGAGCGACACCGGGCTGACAGTCTATCGAGTGCCGGAGCGCTTCCGGCTCGATACCGAGGTGGAAATTGCCCCCCAGGCGAACACCGCCCTGGAGGGCCTTTACCGTTCGGGCAGCATGTACTGCACCCAGTGCGAGGCCGAAGGCTTCCGGCGCATCACCTTTTATCCGGACCGCCCCGATGTCATGGCCACCTTCACCACCACGGTGATCGGCGACACTGAGCGCGAGCCGGTGCTGCTCTCCAACGGCAATCCGGTGGAGCGCGGATCGCTGCCCAACGGCCGTCACTTCGTCACCTGGGAAGACCCTCACCCCAAGCCCAGCTACCTGTTCGCCCTGGTGGCCGGCGACCTCGAGAAGGTCGAGGACGTCTTCACCACCGCCAGCGGTCGCGAAGTGACCCTGCAGATCTGGGTAGAGGAGGAGAACCTCGGCAAGACCGACCATGCCATGGCCTCCCTTAAGCGTGCCATGAGCTGGGACGAACAGGCCTACGGGCGCGAGTACGACCTGGACCTGTTCATGATCGTGGCGGTTAATGACTTCAACATGGGCGCCATGGAGAACAAGGGGCTCAATATCTTCAACTCGGCGGCGGTGCTGACCCACGTGCATACCGCCACCGACGCCGCCTTCCAGCGCGTCGAGAGCATCGTCGCCCACGAGTACTTCCACAACTGGTCGGGTAACAGGGTGACCTGCCGGGACTGGTTCCAGCTCTCCCTGAAGGAGGGCTTTACCGTCTACCGCGATCAGTGCTTCTCCGCCGATACCAACTCGCCGGCGGTCAAGCGCATCGAGGACGTCTCCATCTTTCGTACCTCCCAGTTCGCCGAGGATGCCGGCCCCACGGCGCATCCGGTGCGGCCCGACCACTACATCGAGATCGGCAACTTCTACACCCTGACCATCTACGAGAAGGGCGCCGAGGTGGTGCGCATGCTGGCCAATCTGGTGGGCGAGGAGGCCTTCCGGCGAGGCAGCGATCTCTACTTCGAGCGCTTCGACGGGCAGGCGGTGACCATCGAGGACTTCGTGGGCTGCATGGCGGAGGCCTCCGGCCTGGACCTGACCCAGTTCATGCGGTGGTACTCCCAGGCAGGCACCCCGGAGATCGACGCCTTCGGCGAGTATGACTATGCCCGCGGTGAATACCGCCTGATGCTGCGTCAGCGCACCCCGGCCACCCCGGGGCAGCCGCACAAGCAGCCGCTGCATATCCCGGTCCGCCTGGGTCTGGTGGGCACCAAGAGCGGCCGTGACCTGCCGCTGACCCTGGATGGCGAAGCGCTCGGCGCTGACGCCGTAGTCGATCTGCGCGAGGCCGAGCAGGAGTTTCTGTTCACCGACGTCTCCGAGGCACCGGTGCCTTCGCTGCTGCGCGGTTTCTCGGCGCCGGTCAAGCTTCGGTTCCCCTACGGCCGCGAGGACCTGGCCTTCCTGCTGGCCAACGACGCCGACGGTTTCAATCGTTGGGACGCCGGTCAGCGCCTGGCCATGCTGGCGCTGGACGACCTGATCGCTGCCCATCGCAACGGCGTGGAGAAGGTGATGGATACCCGGGTGGTGGAGGCCTTTCGCGGCCTTCTCACAGCCGAGATCGACGACAGGGCGGTGCTGGCCGAGATGCTCACGCTGCCTTCCGAGGCCTACATCGCCGAGCAGCAGCCGTTGGTCGATGTGGATGCCATCCATGCGGCGCGCACCTTCGTCAAGCAGGGCCTGGCCACGGCGCTGCGCGACGACTTCCTTAGGGTCTATCGCGAAAATCATCGCGATGAACCCTATGCCCCGACCCCGGAGCAGATCGCCGGGCGCAGCCTGAAGAACGTGGCGCTCTCCTACCTGGTGGCCATCGAGGACGAGGAGGGGATCACACAGGCCATGGAACAGTTCGAGGCCGACCACAACATGACCGATGTGCGCCATGCGCTGACCCTGCTGACCCACAGCAGCCGCGACGATCTCAGCGAGCCGGCGCTCAGGGCCTTCGGCGAGAAATGGGCCCACGACACCCTGGTGATGGACCAGTGGTTCAGCATCCAGGTCACCCGCCCGCAGCCCGACGTGCTCGATCGCGTCAAGTTCCTGATGGAGCACCCGGCCTTCTCGCTGAAGAACCCCAACAAGGTGCGCGCGCTGATCGGCACCTTCGCCGGCCAGAACCGGGTCAACTTCCACCGCATCGACGGCGCGGGATATCGACTGCTGGCCGACGTGGTGATCGAGCTCAATCGCCTCAATCCGGAGATCGCCGCGCGGCTGATCACGCCGCTGACCCGCTGGGCGCGGTTCGACGAGACCCGCCAGGAACTGATGAAGGCCGAACTCGAGCGCATCCGCGCCGAGAAGCTCTCGCCCAACGTCTATGAGGTGGTGGAAAAGGCCCTGGCCTGAGTCGCCGAAGGCCGAACGACATGCGCCGCCCCTCGGGGCGGCGCTTTGCTGATGGGCATTCGTGTCGGGGTCTGGTGGTCAACCGTGGTGCTCAGTAGATGAGCCAGCTCAGCACCACCACCCCCAGCAGCAGCCAGATCAGGGCGGCGACGATGGCCCGGCGCATCAGCGCCCTGATGCCCTTCCACAGCAGCCAAAGTCCGATCACCAGGATGATAAGGCTGATCAGCGAGGGAGGGATGCCCAGCGCCCCCGAGAGCCCGTCCATAAAGCCACGGGCGGCATTGCCGATGTTCGCGAAGAAGCCGGTCAGCAGGTCGACGACGAAGCGGATGATCTCGCCCAGCGTCCTGCCGACCCAGGTAAAGAAGTCTTCCATGTCGATGGGTTTCCCAGGGTCACTCGATCAGATCCAGAACGGTACCCACGATATCGTCCATGGTCACCAGGCCGACCAGGCGATTGTCGTCCAGTACCAGCACGCGTTTGACGATGCTGTCGGTCATCAGCTTGGCCACGTGGCGGACATCCAGCGACTCGCCGACGCCGATGGCGGGCTTGGCGCAGACGTCGTAGACATTGATCAGGTCGATGTCGCCGTTCTCGGCAACGATGGTCTTGACGATATTGGTGTAGGTGATCAATCCCCAGGCGTCGTGGGGGTCCTGCTGCTCCACCACCAGGCACTTGAGGTTGTGCTTCTTCATCAGAGCGAGGGCTTCGCGCAGGGTGTCGAAGGGTGACACCGTCACCACGTCGCGCATCATGATGTCCTTGACCAGCATCTTCTCTCTCCGTCAGTGATAGTCGCTCAGATATCGTGCCTGAGCCGTTCCTCGAAGCGCTTGACCTGGGCCATGTCGATGCCCCCGAGGTGCTCCACGGGTAGTGTCATCACCAACCCCTTGGAGTCATCGCCTGAGGGATTGAGAATCTCGCGGACGGCCTTGAGCACCTTGAGCGACAGCCCCTTCTCCAGGGTCATCAGCATGATGCTCTGGCTGCCCTCGAAGGTCAGACCGAAGAAGGTCTTCTTGCGCTCGCCGCCGATGCCGCGGCCAGACATCAGGGTCATGCCTACGGCGCCGGCCTTGGTGGCGGCATCGATGCACTCCTGTTCCATATCCTCGGGCACGATGGCCACCAGCAGGGAAAACTTCATGGTTGCCTCTCTCTCCAGTGAGCCACCCGTTCCATCAGGATGGCATAGCTCATCACGGTCACGATAGGGAAGATGGAGGCGAAGGCGATCAGGCCGAAACCGTCGATCAGCACGTTTCGCCCCTCGATCTGGCTGGCCAGGCCGATGCCCAGCGCGGTCACCAGGGGCACGGTGACCTCCGAGGTCGTCACCCCGCCGAGATCGAAGGCCAGCGCCACGATGTAGCGCGGTGCCAGGGCGGTAAGGGCGATCACCAGCAGGTAGCCGCCGATGATGTAGTAGTGAATGGAGTCGCCGGTGATGATGCGGTGGACGCCGATGGTGATGCCGATGGCCACGCCGACCGCGACCAGCAGGCGGATCGTGTTGCCGTTGATCTTGCCGGCGGCGGCCTCCTGGGCCTGCTGACCCACCGCGATCAGCGCGGGTTCGGCCATGGTGGTGGCGAAGCCGATGGCGAAGGCGAACAGGTAGACCCACAGCCAGGTGTCGAAGGTGATCAGCTGCTCCGCCATGCGCTGGCCGATGGGGAAGAGCCCCAGCTTGAGCCCCACCACGAAGGCGTAGAGGCCGATGATCACCAGGGCGAAGCCGACCCCGACCTTGACGGGACTGGCCAGGGGGCGGCGCAGCACGGCGTACTGGAAGAACAGGATCACCAGGATGATGGGCAGCACATCGCGCAGCATGCTGAACAGGTCGAGGATCATGGTGACCAGACCGGAGGGCGCCTCGGTATCGCCTTCAAGCCCGACCAGGGCGGCGCCGTTGGCGATATCCCCCGGGTCGGCATAGACCAGGATGCCGTAGAGCTGGACGCTGATCATCGGCACCATCACCGCCAGCGCTACCAGGCCGAAGCCATCGATCAGCGGATTGCGCCCACGGATGGAGGAGGCCAGGCCGATGCCCAGGGCGGCGATCAGCGGCACGGTCACGATATTGGTGGTCACCCCGCCGGAGTCGTAGGCGAGCCCGACGATCTCCTCCGGTGCGAAGAAGGTCACCATTACCACGGTCAGGTAGCCGCCGATCATGTACCAGTGGAGGGGGTGGCCGAGAATGACCCTCAGGACGCCCACCGCCATCACCAGGCCCACCGAGCCCGCCACGATCAGTCGCAGGGTGAGGGCGTCGATACGCCCCTCGCTGATCTCGTAGGCCTGCTCGGCCACGGCGATCAGCGCGGGTTCCGCCACCACCGCGGAGAAGCCGATGGCGAAGCCGAAGGCCATCAGCAGCGGCATGGAGCCTCGGCGGGCAAACTGATTGGCGAGGCGCTTGCCCACCGGGAAGATGCTCAGTTCCAGCCCCTGCAGGAAGAGTGCGACCCCGATGGCCACGATCAGCAGGCCGACGGCAATGCTCATGCCGCCCTCGGGCCACTCCCGCAGCAGCAGGGCCTGGAAGGCCACCACGACCACGATGATCGGCATCAGGTTGCGCAGGGCGTGAAGAAAGGCGTGGGCGAAGTCCCTGAGTTGCTCTGCCAAGTTCGGCTCCCTGATTTGTCTCTTCGAACATCCCGGTGGCGACCCCGGGGCGCCGGCCTGCTAGCCTTGAGGCTGTCCCTGCCGAGCTGGAAGGTTCGGATGATAGCATCTCGCCCCGGCTGCGGCATGGCCTACCCGGCATCCGGGACCTTGACAAGGGGCGAGTCGCCGGGACTCGCTCCTCCCAATATCGACAAGGATTCGACCATGTCACTCTCGATGATTCTGCCTCTGGTGGTGCTCGGTCTGCTGGTGATTTACGGGGTCTCGATCTTCAACCGCCTCGTGGCGCTGAAGAATCGCTACCAGAACGCCTTCGCCCAGATCGAGGTGCAGCTGAAGCGCCGCCACGACCTGATCCCCAATCTGGTGGAAACCGCCCGCGCCTACATGAGCCATGAACGCGAGACCCTGCAGGCGGTGACCGAGGCGCGCAACGCGGCCGAAGTGGGGCTCAGGAACGCCGCCGCTAATCCCGGTGAACCGGGCGCCATGGCGGCGCTTTCCGGCGCCGAGGGCGCGCTGGGCACGGCCCTGGGAAGGCTCAATGTGGTGATGGAAGCCTACCCTGACCTCAAGGCTTCTGAAAACATGCAGCAGCTCTCCGAAAGCCTGACCAGCACCGAGAACCGCGTCGCCTTCGCCCGCCAGGCCTTCAACGATGCCGTCATGCAGTACAACACCTACAAGCAGAGCTTTCCCCCGGTGATCCTGGCGCCCTCCTTCGGCCACAAGCAGGATGCCGCGCTGCTGGAGTTCGAGAACAGCGCCGAGATCCAGGCCGCGCCACGCGTGAGTTTCTGAGCGGAGGCAGCGCATGGATTTCTTTACTGCCCAGGATCGCGCCCGGCGCCAGACCGGCCGTCTCGTCGTGCTGCTCCTGCTCGCCGTAGTCGGCCTCATCGTGGCGGCCAGCGTGCTGGTGGCGTTGGCCGTGGTGGTGTTCGATGGTGAGCTAGGCGGTCCGGACCCGCTCGCCCGGGCGCTGGAGCCCGAGCTGTTCGCCTGGGTGACGCTGGGGGTGGTGGCCCTGGTGGTGGGCGGAGCGGTGATGCGCCACCTGCAGCTGCGCGCGGGCGGCTCGGCGGTGGCGGAGGCGCTGGGAGGCCGGCCGCTCAACCCCGATACCCGGAACGCCGACGAGCGCCAGCTGCTCAACGTGGTGGAGGAGATGGCCATCGCCTCGGGCATGCCGGTGCCGTCGGTCTACCTGCTCGAGGATGCCGCGATCAACGCCTTCGCCGCCGGTCACGACACCCATGATGCCGCCATCGGTGTGACACGGGGCGCCATCGAGTACCTCGATCGCGATCAGCTGCAGGGGGTCATCGCCCATGAGTTCAGTCATATCCTCCACGGCGACATGCGCCTCAACCTGCGCCTGGTGGCGCTGCTTCACGGCATCCTGGTGATCGGCCTAATCGGCCGACTGCTGCTGCGCGGCGCCGCGATGTCGGGGCGCGGCCGCTCCTCACGTCGCGGTGGCGGGGGGCATGCGGCGGTGATGGCCGGCGGGGCGGCACTGATGCTGGTGGGCTATGCCGGTACCCTCTGCGGCAACCTGATCAAGTCGGCGGTGAGTCGGCAGCGCGAGTTCCTGGCCGACGCCAGTGCCGTCCAGTACACCCGCAACCCCGAGGGTATCGGCGGCGCGCTGCAGACCCTGGCGGCCTATCGGATGGGCTCGCGGCTGATGGCCTCCCAGGCTTCGGAGTTCAGCCACCTCTACTTCGGAAGCGGCGTTCGCCATATGAGCCGGCTCACCGCTACCCACCCCCCCCTTGAGGCGCGTATTCGCCGCGTGCTGCCGCGCTGGGACGGGAACCTGCCCGAGCCCTTCGCCCCGACCCCGAAGGCGGCGTCGTCACAGGACTCGACGACTCCCTCCCGGCAAGGTTCGATTCTCGCGGGAGGAGTGAGCGGAGGGATGAGCGGCGGTTCGGGAGAGAGCATGGGGGGTGCCATGACCGGGGCCGCCCTGGCCGGGGCGGTGGTGGCAAGCGTCGGTCAGCCCGACCCTGCGGCCCTGGCCGCTGCTCGCCGCCGGCTGGCCAGCATCGACGCGCTGCTGATCGACGCCGCTCATGAGCCCTTCGCCGCCCGAGCGCTGGTCTACGGCATCCTGATGGGGGTGGATCCGGCCAGCCGTGATGCCCAGCGTCGCGTGCTGGCCAACCAGGCGCTGCCCGAGGTGCTCCGTGAACTCGACGCCCTGGACGAGCCCCTGTCGGGCCTGACGCCGGGGGATCGCCTGCCGCTGATCGAACTGGCCCTGCCGCAGTTGCGCCAGCTCTCGGCGGCCCAGTTTGCCCGCTTCCGCCAGTGTCTCGCGGGGCTGATGGCCGCCGAGATCGTGCCGGGTGCCCTGCAGTGGGCGCTGCATCGGCTGGTGCTCGTGGGCATCGAGGGCGAACGGCGGGCGCGGCGAGACCGGCACCTGCGCGATCTGGCGGGGCCACTTTCGCTGCTGCTCTCCACCCTGGCGCGCAGCGGTCTGGCCTCGACGGATGAACAGCGTGAGTCCCTCGATCAGGCGGGGAGGGCGCTCGGCGTCGCACTGGATCTGGTGCGCGAGCCCTCCACGGCGGCGGAGCTGGACTGGGCCATGGAACGTCTGGTGAGGCTGGTGCAGGCCGAACGGGCGGCGCTGCTGACCGCCATGGTGTGCTGCGTGGAGCAGGATGGCCGAATCTTGCCCGAGGAGTCCGAGCTGCTGCGTGCCGTGGCCTGGACCCTGGGCTGTCCAGTGCCGCTTCGGGAAGAGTGATCCGGGTTCAGCCTTGCGGGAGGCCGGCCGCTCTGTTGCAATGTCACTCTTGAAATCAGGATTGAGGAGAGGATGGTGAAGAGACCCTGGAAGCCCGCGCTGCTGGCGGCCCTGATGGCGCTGGGACTCTACGGCTGCGGCAACGGTGACGAGCCGACTCCTTCGACGGCCGACCCTGCCGCGCAGGAAGAGAGCGCCGAGCCGGCCGAGGCCGAACCGGAAGCCCTCGAGGATGAGCTGTCCCCCGAGGAGCAGGCGGGGCTGGTCCAGGAGGAAGCGCCCGCGGCCGATGTGCCCGCTCCCGAGACCGACGTGCCCGACGAGGTGCCGGAGGAGATTCCCGAGGCAGAGACCCTGGGTGAGTCTCCGGCCAGCACCCTTGACGAGGGGGCCGCGCTGCCCGGGGAGACCACCCGCGACGAGATCGACGCCATGCTCGAGGAGACCGAGCGGCGCTTCGAGGAGGCCCAGCGGCGTATCGATGAGCAGTTCGAGGCGGCCGAGGAGGAGGCCGTGGTCCCCGAGCCCATGGAGGGTGATGACGAGTTCGACGCCGGTATGGACTTCGATTCCGGCCTCGATGAAGGCCAGCTGGATACCGGTGGGCCGACCAGCTCCGACATCGATGCCATCATCGAGGAGCAGGAGCGCCGCTTCGAGGAAGCTCAGCGTCGCCTGGAGGAGCAGTTCGATGCCGTGGAACAGGAGCTCCCCGAGTTCGAACCCATGGAGGCAGACGATTTCGAGATCGAGCCCATGGAGGGAAACTAGCCGAGAGGCCTACCCCCTGGGGGCGCGGCGCCTCCGTCCCGCGACAGAAAAAGGCCCACCGAACGGTGGGCCTTCTCGTTTCAGCGGCGTCGACGAGGCGTCGCCTTCCGCGTATCGGATCAGTCGGCTGGGCGGATGTTGGAGGCCTGAAGGCCCTTCTTGCCCTGGGTGACCTCGAAGGTGACCTTCTGGCCGTCCTGCAGGGTCTTGAAGCCTTCAGCCTGAATCTCGGAAAAGTGAGCGAACAGGTCATCACCGCCGTCGTCCGGAGAGATGAAGCCGTAGCCCTTGGTGTCGTTGAACCACTTGACAGTGCCAGTTGCCATTGTCGATTTCCTTAACATACTTTAATGGTCGTACCGGGCCCGCCGGTGCGGATGCCCGAAGTGCGTGGACAGAACAGGAAAGAAGTTTTCGCCATTCATCATCGAAGGTATCGAAAGACAATCGACAACTCGCTTCCTGGTGACCACACGCTGCAGTTGACGATCCGGTTCTCATGGGTCGGCCGTCAACCGCCAAAATCACTGTAGATCGAATCCCGCCGGGCAGCAAGCCCGCAACCCGACGCAAGGAGTGCCTGCTCCCATGTTCATCGATGCTCAGTTCTGGCCCTTTCTGGTGGCTATTACCCTGCTTTCTCTCAGCCCCGGGGTCGACACTCTGCTGGTGATTCGCAACACCGCTCGGGGCGGAGTCCGCGACGGTATTCTGACCAGCCTGGCGATCTGCTGTGGGCTCTTCGTCCACGCCACGGTCTCGGCGCTGGGCATCTCGCTGATCCTGCTGCAGTCGGCCTGGGCCTTCGGCCTGCTCAAGCTGGCCGGGGCCGCCTATCTGGTGTGGCTGGGCGTGCACAGCCTTCTGGCGGCGCGTCGAAGCCAGGGATTGGCGGTGGCGGGGGTGACCGGCGAGCGCCGCCCGGTGCCGGTATGGCAGCCACTGCGCGAAGGGCTGCTCTCCAACGTGCTCAACCCCAAGACCGTGGTCTTCTACATGGCCTTCCTGCCCCAGTTCATCGCCCCCGGCGACCCGGCACTGGCCAAGTCGCTGTTCCTGGCCGGGGTGCATTTCGTGATCGCGAACCTTTGGCAGATCAGCGTGGCGGTGATGGTGGGCAGCGCCGGTCGCCTGCTGGCCAGCCGCGCCTTCGCCCGCGGCCTCAACGGCGCCACCGGGGCCGTGCTGATCGCCTTTGGCCTCAAGCTGGCGCTGGAACGGGCTCCGTCACCCTAAGCATGGCGCTATTCGTCAGTTCCTGGCCAGCAGCGAGCGGTCGTAGCGCACCGTCTTCTCCGCAGGGCTCAGCATCGAGACGCCCCGGCTGTCGCCGCCGTTGGCCAGGCTCTCGAAGATCGCTCGGTAGGAGAGCACCGCCTGGACGTAGAGCCGGGTCTCCCGGAACGGGATGCTCTCCACGAAGAGGTCGAACTCCTCCGGGGCATCGGCCAGCCAGCGATCGACCCGTCCGGGGCCGGCGTTGTAGGCGGCCGCCGCGGCCAGACGGTTGCCACTGTAGCGGTCTAGCATGTCGCGAATATAGGTGCTGCCCAGGCGAATGTTGAGCTCGGGGTCGAGCACCCCGTAGGCGCCGGGATCACTGATGCCGAGCTGGCGGGCCAACTGCGTGGCGGTACCCGGCATCACCTGCATCAGGCCGCGGGCACCGGCGGGAGAGAGTGCCGTGGGGTTGTAGGCGCTCTCGCGGCGGGCAATGCCCATCAGCAGATAGGGATCGACGCCAGTCATGCGGCCCCAATGCAGGAAGTGCTCGCGGTAGGCCTCGGGGAAGCGCCAGTCCAGGGCGTCCCACATGCCGCCGGTGATGGTGGTCTGCACCAGCTTGGCATGCCAGCCGCGGCGCTGGGCGTAGTCGGCCAGGGCGCGTGCTTCGCGTTCTCCGGCCCGCTCCACGGCCGCATACCATTCACTGGCCGCCAGGCCGGGTTCGTTGATCCGCAGCAGCGCCTCGGTGCGCTGCACGGCCGGCCAGCCGGAGACCTGCTGCCGGAAGCCGTCGTCGAAGCCGTTGCGCTCCAGGTTAAGAGCGTAGGGCTGACCGATGCGGTCGGCGGCGGCAAAACCGAAGAAACTGCGCCCCTGGGCGGCCAGCGTCAAGGCGTCCCGGGAGCGGGCGCTGTCACCCAGCTGCTCGTGGGCGCGCCCCGCCCAGTAGTGCCAGCGGCTGTCGTCCCGGGTCTCGGGCTCCATGCGGTCCAGCCAGCTCAGCACCCCGCGCCAGTCGCGTTCACCGAGGGCGGCTCGTACGCGCAGCTCCAGCAGATCGGCGTCGCTTCGCCCGGCCAGGGCCTCGTCGACCCAGCCGCGATGCTGGCGGACGTCCCGTACCAGCGAGTAGAAGATCAGGTCGCGCTCGATGGCGCGGCGGTGCTCTTGCTCGATGGGCAGGTGCGGCGCAATCTTGCGCCAGGCCTCCACGGCCGCCTCGGTGTCGGCCCGGGTGAAGCCGTGCATGGCGGCGGCAAACAGCGGCCCGGAGCCGCGGCACTCGGGTCCCAGGCAGGTCGGCACCCGGGTCACGGCGGCAAAGTCGCCCGAGAGGCGCTCCATGACCCGGCGTGAGTCATCCCAGCGGCTGCCGAGCTGTCGGCCAAGATAGCCGGCGAGCCCCGGTTCGCCGGCCTGCCAGGCCAGCATCTTGCGCTCCCAGATCTGCTGCTCGCCGATCACCCCGCGGCTGCGCAGGGCGCCGAACAGGTTGTTGCAGGCGTCCGGCTGGGAGCGGCCGACCATCCACAGTGCCAGTCCGCCCTCGGCGGCAGCCTGGGGGTCACTGCCGAGCAGGGCGGAGTAGTAGTAGCACTGGCGGGCGGTGCCGGCGGGTTCGCCATCAGCCACGGCGAGCAGGCTGCCGTAGCGTCCGGCGTAACCGTACTGGGCGATGGCCTGGCCGCGCAGCCACTCGCCCAGCGGCGAGTCATCGTGGCGCTCGATGAAGTCGAGAATCTGGCCCGGCTCGGCCTGGGGCAGGCGTCCACGAAGGCGGTGGTACTCCACGTAGCCGGCCAGCGGGTGGCCGGCAATGGCGCGCTGATCGATACGCTCCCACTGCTGGCTGCGGGCGGCTTCCAGGGCGTCGCGCAGCGCGCGATCATCGGCCTGGGCCAGCGGCAGGGAGAAGGGCAGCAGCAGCGTCAGCGTGGTCAGCAGGGTAGCGATGCGTCGGGCGCCGCTGTACCTGGCGCCGCGCGTCGTCGCCGGGTGGCGTAGGCGCATGGTAAGGGTCTCCGGGAGTTGACGTCCTATGACTTCCATCGTGGCCTATTCCCGGCGTCAAGGGTAGAGGGCAAGGCTAACCGAAGGTGGTACTGCTTTGACGGGAGGCGCCTTGAGCCGCGGCGGGGAGCGGGGCCCACCTTCGCTGCTGTCCTCTGATGCGTGAGGGACGCCGTCTGGCCAACGTCCGGGTCAGCGCCTGGCAGGAGCGCGAGTCGACGCCGGTGGCCACGGCACGGCTGCAATTCGTGCTGGGCGAGTCCGGCCGCGGCGAGGCATGAAGCGGCGGCGAGGCTTGAAAAGCATCTGCGGGGCCCCATATCGGCGACAGTGATTCAACCCGCGGCGACGCTCGCCGCAGAACATGTCGACGAGGTTCAGGACACATGACCACCGCCACGCACGAAGAAACCCTTGGCTTCCAGACCGAGGTCAAGCAGCTGCTTCACCTGATGATCCACTCCCTCTACTCCAACCGGGAGATCTTCCTTCGCGAGCTGATATCCAACGGCGCCGACGCCTGCGACAAGCTGCGCTACGCGGCGCTGGACAACGATTCGCTCTATGAGGGCGACAGCGAACTGCGTATCGAGATCGAACACGACGCCGAGGCGGGCACCGTCACCGTGCGCGACAACGGCATCGGCATGACCCGCGATGAGGTCATTTCGAACCTCGGCACCATCGCGCGCTCCGGTACCGCCGACTTCCTCAAGCAGCTCTCCGGCGAGCAGCAGAAGGATGCCCGGCTGATCGGCCAGTTCGGCGTCGGTTTCTACTCCGGCTTCATCGTCGCGGACGAGATCAGCGTGCGCACCCGCAAGGCGGGCAGCGACAAGGCCGAGGGCGTGGAGTGGCGCTCCAGGGGCGAGGGCGAGTTCACCGTGGCCGACATCGAACGCGAGGCCCACGGCACCGAGATCGTGCTGCATCTGAAGGAAGACGCCAAGGAGTTCGCCGACGACTTCCGCCTGCAGAGTCTGGTGCGCAAGTACTCCGACCACATCGAGGTGCCGGTGCGCATGCCGAAGGTCGAGAGCGCCCGCGACGATGAGGGCAACGCCATCGAGGGCAGCGAAATCACCACCTGGGAGACGGTCAACGAGGCCACCGCGCTCTGGTCGCGCCCCAAGGGTGAAATCTCGGACGAGGAGTACCAGGCCTTCTACAAGCACGTGGCCCACGACTTCAGCGACCCGCTGACCTGGAGTCACAACAAGGTGGAGGGCAAGCTCGAGTACACCAGCCTGCTCTACGTGCCTGGCCGTGCGCCCTTCGATCTCTATGAACGTGATGGCGCCCGTGGCGTGAAGCTCTACGTACAGCGTGTCTTCATCATGGACGACGCCGAGCAGTTCCTGCCTCTCTACCTGCGCTTCATCAAGGGCGTGCTGGACACCCGTGACCTGTCGCTCAACGTTTCTCGGGAGCTGCTTCAGCAGGACCCGAAGGTGGAGAAGATCCGCTCCGCGCTGACCAAGCGAGCCCTGGACATGCTCAAGAAGCTGGCCAAGGACAAGCCTGCCTACCAGACCTTCTGGAACACCTTCGGCAGCGTGCTCAAGGAGGGCCCGGCGGAGGACTTCGCCAACCGCGAGAAGATCGCCGGCCTGCTGCGTTTCTCCACCACCCACACCGACAGCGCCACCCAGGACCAGTCACTGGCCGACTATGTGGAACGCATGCAGGAGGGACAGCAGAAGATCTATTACATCGTCGCCGACAGCTTCAACGCGGCCAAGTCCAGCCCCCACCTGGAGATCTTCCGCAAGAAGGGGATCGAGGTAGTGCTGCTGCACGACCGCGTCGATGAGTGGTTGATGAGCCATCTCAACGAGTACGACGGCAAGGCCTTGGTCGACGTGGCCAAGGGCGAGCTCGACCTCGGTGACATCGAGGGCGAGGAGGAGAAGCAGGCCCAGGAAGAGACCGCCAAGGCCAAGGAGGATCTGGTCAAGCGCGTCAAGGAGGCGCTGGGCGACCAGGTCCAGGAGGTCAAGGTGACCCACCGGCTGACCGACTCGCCGGCCTGCGTGGTGCTGCCCGAGCACGAGATGGGCTTCCAGATGCGCCGCATCATGGAGGCCGCCGGCCAGCCGATGCCCGAGGTCAAGCCGATCCTCGAGCTCAACCCCGTCCACGCCCTGGTGGCCAAACTGGAGGGCGTCGAGGGCGAAGCCTTCGGTGATCTGGCCCACGTGCTGCTGGATCAGGCGATCATCGCGGAGGGAGGTCACCTCGACGACCCGGCCGCCTACGTCAAGCGCCTCAATGCCCTGTTGACGGCCTGAATCCGGGCGGCCCCGCGCCGCGTCGTCACGTCCCCGACGCCCCCTGTTGGCCGCCCAGGCCGGCGGGGGGCGTTGTTTTTTGGGTGCTGCGGCGAGTGCCGAGCCGCGACAGGCTGTCGCGTTGAACTTGATCCGCTCGCTCCGGTGTGATGCTCTATGTGATTCCGGTTGATAGAAGACGATCGGCGCCTTCGGCGTTGAACTCTGTCCGGCAACCTGCATTCAGGAGAACAAACGTGAAGATTGGCGCACCCAAGGAGAGTGCCCGGGGGGAAGCGCGTGTCGCGCTGACCCCCGAGAGCGCTCAGCAGATCCAGAAACTGGGACACGAGTGTCTGGTGGAGAGTGGAGCCGGCGAGGCGGCGGGTTTCCTTGATGAGGCCTACCGTGAGGCGGGCGTCACCGTCATCGAGGGGGCCGAGGCCCTCTGGCGAGACGCCGAGATCGTGATCAAGGTCCGCGAGCCCTCGGAGGAGGAAGCCGACCGCCTGCACGAGGGGCAGACGCTGATCAGCTTCTTCTGGCCGGCCCAGAGCGAGGCGCTGCTGGAGCGTTGCCGCGCGAAGGGGGCCAGCGTGATCGCCATGGACATGGTGCCGCGCATCTCCCGGGCCCAGAAGATGGACGCGCTCTCCTCCATGGCCAACATCGCCGGCTACCGGGCGGTGATCGAGGCGGGCAACAACTTTGGGCGTTTCTTCACCGGTCAGGTGACCGCCGCGGGCAAGGTGCCCCCGGCCAAGGTGCTGGTGATTGGTGCCGGGGTGGCGGGTCTGGCCGCCACCGGCACCGCGGTGAGCCTGGGCGCCATGGTGCGCGCCTTCGACGTGCGGCCCGAGGTCGCCGAACAGATCGAGTCCATGGGCGCCGAGTTCGTCTTTCTCGACTTCGAGGATAGCCAGGATGGCGCCGAGACCGGCGGCTATGCGGCGCCCTCCAGCCCCGAGTTTCGCGAGAAGCAGCTCGAGTGCTTCCGCGCCCAGGCGCCTGACATCGATATCGTCATCACCACGGCGCTGATCCCCGGCCGCCCGGCCCCCAAGCTGTGGCTGGAGGACATGGTGGCAGCCATGAAGCCCGGCTCGGTGATCATCGACCTCGCCGCCGAGAAGGGTGGCAACTGCGATCTCACCGTCGCCGACGAGCGAGTGGTCAGCGACAACGGCGTGGTGGTGGTCGGTTATACCGACTTCCCCTCGCGCATGGCGACCCAGGCGTCGCTGCTCTACGGCACTAACATCCGCCATATGCTCACCGACCTGACGCCGGAGAAGGATGGCGTGGTGGTGCATGACATGGAGGACGATGTGATCCGTGGCGCCACGGTGACTCACCGGGGCGAGATCACCTTCCCGCCGCCACCGCCCAAGGTGAAGGCCATCGCCGCGGCCAAGCCCAAGCCCAAGGAGAAGGCGCCGACGCCGGAGGAGAAGAAGGCCGCCGAACTGGCTGTCTTCAAGGACCAGACGAAGCGCCAGGCCATCATGCTCGGTGTGGGTGGTGCCCTGATGCTGGTGCTGGCGCAGATCGCCCCGGCCTCCTTCATGCAGCACTTCATCGTCTTCGTCCTGGCCTGCTTCGTGGGCTTCCAGGTGATCTGGAACGTCAGCCACTCGCTGCATACGCCGCTGATGGCGCTGACCAATGCCATCTCCGGGATCATCATTCTCGGCGCCGTGCTGCAGATCGGTTCGGGGAATTGGCTCGTCATGCTGTTGGCGGGCATCTCGGTGCTGATCGCTACCATCAATATCGTGGGCGGCTTCCTGGTGACACGCCGGATGCTGGCCATGTTCCAGAAGTCGTGAGCGGCGGAGAGAACACATGCTGAGTCAAGGATTTGTATCAGCCGCAGCGATTGCGGCAAGTGTGCTCTTCATCCTCTCTCTGGGGGGGCTGAGCAATCAGGAGAAGGCCAAACGGGCGGTGTGGTACGGCATCATCGGCATGGCGTTGGCGGTGTTCTTCACCGCCCTGGGGCCCGGTATCGGTGCCCACTGGCTGATGATTCCCCTGATCATCATCGGCGCGGCGATCGGCTGGGTCGTGGCCAAGCGGGTCGCCATGACCGAGATGCCCCAGCTGGTGGCGGCACTGCACAGTTTCGTGGGTCTGGCCGCGGTCTTCGTGGCCTGGAACGCCGACCTCGAGCGCCGCCGGGTGCTGGCCGTCCAGGCCGTGGGAGGAGCCACCGAGCAGTTCTCGGCCTTCGCCGCCATGGTGGCCACCAAGGCGCCCGACGAGCTGACCTTCCTCCAGATAGAAGTGGTCTTCGCCATCTTCATCGGTGCGGTGACCTTCACCGGTTCGGTGATCGCCTTCGGTAAGCTGGCCGGCAAGGTCGACGGCAAGTCCAAGCAGCTGCCCGGTGGCCATAAGCTCAACGCCGGCGCCGCGGTGATCTCGCTGCTGCTGGCCATCCTCTACCTCAACGGCGCCGGCTTCTGGACCCTGCTGTTGCTGGCCGCCCTGGCGTTCTTCATCGGCTACCACCTGATCATGGGTATCGGCGGGGCCGATATGCCGGTGGTGGTGTCGATGCTCAACAGCTATTCGGGCTGGGCGGCGGCGGCCATCGGCTTCACCCTCTCCAACGACCTCTTGATCGTGACCGGCGCCCTGGTGGGCTCCTCGGGGGCGATCCTCTCCTACATCATGTGCAAGGCGATGAATCGCAACTTCGTCAGCGTGATCCTGGGAGGCTTCGGCGGCACCCAGGGGCCGGCGGCGGAGATCGAGGGCGAGCAGGTGGCCATCGATGCCGCCGGGGTGGCGGCGACCCTCAACAACGCCGACAGCGTGGTCATCGTGCCGGGCTACGGCATGGCGGTGGCTCAGGCCCAGAACGCGGTCAGCGAACTGGTGCGCAAGCTGCGCTCCGCCGGCAAGGAGGTGCGCTTCGCCATCCATCCGGTGGCCGGCCGCCTGCCAGGGCACATGAACGTGCTGCTGGCCGAGGCTCGGGTGCCCTATGACATCGTCATGGAGATGGACGAGATCAACGATGACTTCCCCAAGACGGACGTGGCGATCGTTATCGGTTCCAACGACATCGTCAATCCGGCGGCTCAGGAAGACCCCAACAGCCCCATCGCCGGCATGCCGGTCCTCGAGGTATGGAAGTCGCGGGTCGTCTTCGTCTGCAAACGCGGCCAGGGTACCGGCTATTCGGGCATCGAGAATCCGCTGTTCTACAAGGAGAACACCCGGATGCTCTACGGTGATGCCCGCGAGAGTATCGATTCGCTGCTGTCCCACATCGACTAGGTCGTAGGCTGTCGGCCTGCCGTGACGGCCGGTCGACAGGGCGGTTCCCGGGGCTCGAATCGGCTGACGATTCGGGCCCCTTTTTCGCTACAATTGCGACTCCCCTTACTCCGATCCCATCCATCCCGATTTCATCAAAACAGGCGGGGCAGACCATGGCATTGGAACAGATGAAGGTGGCGGTGCTGGGCGGCGGCAGCTTCGGTACCGCCCTGGCCAGCATTGCGGCCGATAACGGCTCACGGGTGAGCCAGTGGCTGAGAGATCCCGATCTGGCCGATCAGATCAATCGCGAGCATCGCAACGGCCGCTACCTGCCCGACTATTCGATCAATCCCTCGGTGATCGCCTCCACCGACATGGCCGAGGTGCTGCAGGATGCCAGCCTGGTACTGGTGGCGATCCCTTCCAAGGCCTTCCGCGAGGTGGTGCGCCAGGCGCGTCCCTGGCTGACCCCGGACCAGATCCTGGTCAGTACCACCAAGGGCATCCAGGAGGAGGGCTTCAAGCTGATGAGCCAGATCCTCGAGGATGAGACCGGCTTTCCCCATATCGGTGTGATCTCCGGACCCAACCTGGCCTCGGAAGTCGCCCAGAAACAGCTCACCGCCACGGTGATCGCCAGCGACGACCCCGAGACCCGCACCCGGGTGCAGACGGCGCTGGGCTGTGACTACTTTCGGGTCTACGCCAGCAACGACCGTCACGGCGTCGAACTGGGCGGGGCGCTGAAGAATATCTACGCCATTGCCGCCGGCATGGCCGCCGCACTCGGCATGGGCGAGAACACCCGCAGCATGCTCATGACCCGGGCCCTGGCCGAGATGAGCCGCTTCGCCGTGGACCAGGGCGCCAACCCCATGACCTTTCTGGGGCTTGCCGGCGTGGGGGACCTGATCGTGACCTGCTCCTCGGCGCTGTCGCGCAACTATCGGGTGGGTCAGGCCCTCGGCGAGGGCCGCACTCTGGACGAGGCGGTGGCGGCGCTGGGCCAGGTGGCCGAGGGGGTCAATACCGTGCGCCTGGTGCGCGACAAGGCGCACCAGGACGGGGTGTACATGCCATTGGCCGAGGGGCTCTACCAGGTGCTGTTCAAGGGCGTGCCGGCCAAGGAGATGGCCCGCATGCTGATGCTCGGCGAGCAGAGCAGCGACGTTGAGTTCGTGCTGGCTCGCGAGGACGTGCAGCGCGCCCACCGCGAGGGCGAGGGTGGGGGCGCCCATGGCTGAGCGCCTGCTGATCCTGCGCCATGGCGAGGCGGGGCCCGGCGTCCCCGACGCCGAGCGGGAACTGACCGGGCAGGGCAGCCATGAGGTTGGGCGCCTGGCCGCCTGGCTGGCCGCTCGCGACGAGCCTGCCGGGCTGCGCCTGCTGGCCAGCCCCTATCGCCGTGCCCGGCAGACCGCCGCCATCATCGGCGAGGCGCTGGGTGTCCCGGTGGAGACGCTGCCGATCCTGACCCCCGACGACGACCCGTCGGCGGTGGTCGACTGGCTGCTGGCGCAGCCCGAGGGACGCCCGCTGATGCTGGTCAGCCATATGCCGCTGGTGGGGGCGCTCACCGGCCTGCTGGTGGAGGGCCGTACCGACCGCGGCCCGGGTTTCCCCACCGCGGCCCTGGCCGAACTCGAGGCCGAGGTGTGGGCGGCGGGCTGCGCCCGGCTGGCGAGGTTCAACACTCCCTCTGACCTGACGCCGAGAGTGCGATAGCGAAAGGCACCGGTGCCAGGTCGTAGAGGGGGTCTGAGGACCAGGGATGGCCGAAGTAGCGTACAGGGACGTATTTATAGCGCCCCTTCGGAGGCCTGTCGCCGGAACAGCCTTGAGCGGTCCCCCAGTTTGCGTTGATCCTGCCAACTTGGATTAGATCAGCCCCGCCACCTTGAGCCCGAAGGCGCCGAGAGTGACCGTCAGGCTGGCCATCAGGGTGGTCAGGGCGATGATATTGGCGGTCAGCACGGCGTTGCCGCCCATGGCCTTGGCCATCACGAAGGCCGCCGCCGCCGTGGGGCTGGCGAAGAAGAGGAACATCACCCCCAGTTCGCGCCCCTCGAAGCCGACCAGCCAGGCCGCCGTGGTGGCCAGGATCGGCACCGTCACCATCTTCAGCAGGCTGGCGCTGGTGGCCAGGCGCCCCGAGGCCCGGATCGCCCCCAGCGACAGGGTGGCGCCGATGCAGATCAACGCCAGGGGCAGGGTCAGCGAGGCGAAGTACTCGCCGGAGGTCATCAGCCAGCCCGGCAGGGGCAGCTCCAGGGCGGCCACCGGAACCGCCGCCACCACGGCGAGGATCAGCGGGTTGCGGGCGATGTGCGACAGGATGCTGCGCCAGTCCGCACTCTGACCCTCCTGATAGGTGGCCAGGGCCACCACCGAAAAGGCGTTATAGGTGAGGATCACCACCCCCAGCAGCAGTCCCCCGGCCGAGAGCCCGTAGTCGCCGTACATGCCCGCCGCCAGCGCCAGTCCCACGATGCCGCAGTTGCCGCGAAAGGCCCCCTGGATATAGACCCCGCGCTCCGGAAAGGGCACCCGCAGCCGGGCCCAGCCCCAGCAGAACAGGAAGCTGCCCAGTGTCGCCAGGGCGAAGAAACCCAGCAGCCCGGGGTTGAGGGTCGAGCTCAGATCGGCCTTGATGATGCTGAGAAAGATCAGCACCGGCATGGTGCCGCGGAACACCAGCTGTGAGGCGGTAGCGACGAAGGCGGTATCGATCCACCCGGCGCGCTTGAGGCCCAGGCCGATGAATACCATGGCGAAGACCGGCAGGGTGACCTCGAGGGTCTGGAAAAAGAGGGCGGAAAGATCCATGGGGCCAGCCTCCTAGCGGGCCAGCCACAGGCCGACGATGGTGGCGGCGATAACGGCGGCGAAGAAGATCCGGTTACGGGTTCGAGTGTCGCGGGGAGGCTTTGGCGCTGGTTTCACGAGGACTCCGATCGGGGCTCGATGAGCCGGAAGTTGACTTGGCGAATCATGGTAATCCCGTTAGCCTGCTACCGCCAGACGGGAACCGCCCGGCCGCTCACGGATACCGACATGACCCCATTACCCGACCGTCCCCGACTGCTCTTTGCCCATGCCAATGGCTTCCCCGGCTCGAGCTACAGCAGTTTTCTCGGCCCTCTGGCCGAGCGTTTCGATGTTCAACTCCTCGATCGCCTGGGCCATCACCCCGACTTCCCGGTGGGCCATAACTGGTTGGCGCTGAGAGATGAGCTGCTCCACACCCTGGAGGGAGCCGATGAGCCGGTGATCGGCGTGGGCCACTCCATGGGCGGGGTCCTGATGGCCATGGCCGCCGAGGTCGCCCCCGAGCGGTTTCGCTGCGTGGTGATGCTCGACCCGCCGCTGATGCTGGGACTGGACGCCTGGGCCATGAAGGCCGCCAAACGCATCGGTTTCATGGAGCGGGTGACGCCGGCCGGGCAGAGTCGTGGCCGGCGGTCCCTGTGGCCCGACCGCAACGCCATGCGCGACTCGCTCAGGCGGCGCCGGCTGTTCCGGCGCTTCACCCCCGAGGCCCTCGATGACTATGTAGAGGGGGGAACCCGGCTGCTCGACGATGGCCAGGCGGTACTGGTCTATGACCCCGGGGTGGAAGTGGAGATCTTCTGTCACCTGCCGGACCATCTGGGCGATCTGCCGAGGCGGCTGCGGGTGCCCTATGCGCTGCTGGCCGGCGAGGATTCCGACCTGCTGACGCCTCGTCGTCGTCGGCGTCTGGTTCGTCACGGCGTGCCGGTGACCCTGGTGCCGGGGACCCACATGTTCCCCATGGAGCACCCGGTGGAGGCCCGCCAGGGCCTCATCGCGATCCTCGAATCCCTGCTGGAGACCTCCCCGTGAGCGCTCCAAGCGAACTGCGCCTGGCCAACGGCCGCCTGGCGGCCCTGGCCTGGGGCGAGGAGGCGGCGCCGACCTGGCTGGCCCTGCACGGCTGGCTGGACAACGCCGCCAGTTTCTCGCGGCTGGCGCCGCGGCTGGTGGAGCGCCTGGGAATACGCGTTGTGGCCCTGGACTTCGCCGGTCACGGTCACTCGGACCACCTCTCCCGCTCAGCCGATTCCCCCGGGGCGGAGGGCTACGCCCTGTGGGATTATTGCCACGACGTGCTGGATGCCGCCGAATCCCTGGGCATCGAGCGGCTGACGCTGCTGGCCCACTCCATGGGCGCAGGCGTTGCCTGCCTGACCGCGGCGGCGATGCCGGAGCGGCTCTCGCAGCTGGTGCTCATCGATGGCCTGGGGATGGTGACCACCGAGGCCGAGCGCGCGCCCGGCCAGCTGCGCCGGGGCCTGCTGGCCCAGCGCCGCGCGGCCTCTCCGGCGCCGCACTATCCTGACAGTGATACCGCCGTGGCGGCGCGGGTCGCGGGTGGTGCCACGGCCATCGATGCCGACGCTGCCGCCCCGCTGGTCGAGAGAAACCTGAGGGTGCTGGAGAGTGGACGGGTCGGGCTGCGCACCGATAGCCGCCTGCTCCGGCCATCGCCGGTTCGGCTCAGCCCGGAGCAGGCTCTGGCCTGCCTGAGGGCGATCCGGTGCCCCACGCTGCTGGTGGAGGGGGAGACGGGCATGCTGGGCGACAGCGAGCGTGCCCGTGCGGCGCGCTCGGCCCTGCGGGGGCTTGTGAGGCGGGTGCTTCCCGGAGGCCACCACCTGCATCTCGAGGCAGGCGCCGTGGTCGAGGTGGCCGACACGATCGTGGGCTGGAGCGGTGACATCAGCCATTCGGCAGAGGAGTGAGGGCCATGAGCGGAGACAAACAGGATGGCAAGCGGGTCGCCCTGGTGCTGGGCAGCGGGGGCGCGCGTGGCTATGCCCACATCGGGGTCATCGATGAGCTCGAGGCGCGAGGCTACCGGATAGTGGCGATCGCCGGCTGCTCCATGGGCGCCCTGATCGGCGGCGTTCATGCGGCCGGGCAACTGGAGGGCTACCGTGACTGGGTCTGTCGCCTCGACTACTTCGATGTCCTCAAGCTCGTGGACGTTACCTGGAGCCCGATGGGCGCCATGCGTGCCAACAAGGTGATGGAGAAGCTGGCGTCCCTGGTCGGTGACGTGCTCATCGAGGACCTGTCGATCCCTGTTACCACCGTCGCCACCGACCTCACGCGTCAGCGTGAGGTGTGGTTCCAGAGCGGGCCGCTACTGGAGGCGATCCGTGCCTCCATCGCCGTGCCCGGGGTGATCACCCCGGTGCACCGCGGGGATCAGGTGCTGGTGGACGGCGGCCTGCTCAACCCGCTGCCGATCATCCCCACCGTGGCAGCCGATGCCGACTTCGTCCTGGCCGTCAACACCACCGCGCACAGCCCCCGCCCGGTCACCCTTGAGGAGTTGCTGCCGCCCGAGGAGGCGGCCGAGGAGCGGGCGCGAGAGGAGGACCGTGATGCCCTTGGCATCGGATTCAGCGCCTGGATCGAGGAGGTGAAGAGCGCCGCCGGTCGCTGGTTCAACGGCCTGGGTGCAGGCAACGGGGGCGGCGATGACGCGGAGAGAGACCAGAGCGAGATCGGCATTCGACGCCGCGAGTGGGGCAGGCTGGACATGGTACTGGAGTCCTTCGATATCACCCAGGCGGCCCTGGCGAAGTACAAGGTGGCGGGCTACCCCCCCGACCTGCTGATCGAGGTGCCCAAGACGGTCTGCGGTGCTTACGAGTTCTATCGGGCCGAGGCCCTGATCGCCCTGGGTCGCCATCTGACGGCGGAGGCGCTGGATCGCTTCGAGGGGTCCAGCCATCCCGGCTCTGGAAAACGAGGCGTCGTGGCGGAGTCCCAGCCGCTCTCCCCGGACGCGCGTGAGCCAAGCGACTGAGTCAGGCCTCTCCGCGGCGGCGCAGCAGCACGTAGACGGCGCCGGTGCCGCCATCGGCCTCGATGGCCGAGGTGAAGGCCAGCACGGCCGGCCACTCCCGCAGCCAGGCGTTCACATGGCTCTTGATGATCGGGTAGTCGCTGATGGCGCCCCAGGCCTTGCCGTGGACCACCAGCACGCAGCGGCGCCCCTCGGCGCTCGCCTCGCGCAGGAAGGCCTCTAGCTCGGTTCGGGCCTCCTCGAGGGTGTAGCCGTGCAGGTCAAGCCCCGACTCCCAGGCCAGCTGGCCGCGCTTGAGTCGCTGGCGGGTCCGCCAGGGCAGGTCGGGTAGGGCGAATTCCAGATACTCCGAAGGGCGAACGGCCTCGACGCGACCGTCGGAGGTGCGGCCGCTGCCGCCGGCCTCGCCCACGGCCTGGGCGGCGGCGCGGCGAACGGCGGCAGCCTCCTCCTCGCGGCGCGGACGACCGGGGTCGGCGCGATTGGTGCGCAGTCGGCGCACCCCCGCCTCACGCAGCGCCTGGCGGAAGGCGCTGATCTCGTCGTCGTCCGGGCTGTGGCGGTCTCGGCTCATGGCGATTGGGGCCAGTTGGGTGCAGGGAGGCCAGTATAACCAGCGTGGCGTGGCTGTGAACCGTCCCGGCGGTTACAATCGGCTTCTCTCGCCGACAACCACAGGACACCACGTGGCCGCCCGCAACGATTCCCTCTCGACCCTGACCCTTCCCGACGCCGAGCTGCGCGATGGCCTGGTGACCCTGCGCGACTGCCTGCGCTGGGCGGCCAGCGAGTTTCACCTGGCCGGACTCTTCTTCGGCCATGGCACCGAGTCCGCCTGGGACGAGGCGGTGGCGTTGACCCTGGGCGCTCTGCATCTGCCCTGGAACGTGGACCCGGCGGTGCTCGACGCACGCCTGCTGCCCGTCGAGCGCGGCCGCATCGTGGGTCTGGTGCGCGAGCGCATCACCACGCGCCGCCCGCTGCCCTACCTGCTGGGCGAGGCCTTCTTCGCCGGCTACCCCTTCGACGTGGACGAGCGGGTGCTGATCCCGCGCTCGCCCATCGCCGAGTTGATCGAGCACGGTTTCGCCGCCTGGTTCCCCGAGGATCCGCCGGCCCGGATCCTCGACCTGTGCGCGGGCTCCGGCTGTATCGGCATCGCCACCGCCCTGCACCTGCCCACCTGCGAGGTAGATCTCGGCGACATCAGCCAGGAGGCCCTGGCGGTGGCCCGTCAGAACATCACGCGCCACGATGTGGGAGGCCGGGTGCGTGCCGTCGAGTCCGACCTCTTTGCCGCCCTGCCCGGTCGCTATGATCTGATCGTCTGCAACCCGCCCTACGTGGATGCCCGGGACCTGGCCGCCATGCCCGCCGAGTTTCGCCACGAACCGGCCCTGGCACTGGGCGCCGGTAGCGACGGCCTGGAGATCGTTCGACGCATCCTGGGCAAGGCACGACAGCACCTCACCGAGCGTGGCGTGCTGATCGTCGAGGTCGGCAACTCCGACCATCACCTGGAGACCGCCTTTCCCGAGGTGCCCTTCCTGTGGCTCGAATTCGAGCGCGGCGGCCAGGGGGTATTCGCCCTTACCGCCGATGAACTCGACGCCCATGCGGCGTCCTTCGCCTGATCCACGCCCCCTCAAGGAGAAGCGCCCATGTCCGGCAACACCTTCGGCAAGCTGTTCACCGTCACCACCTTCGGCGAGAGCCACGGCCCCGCACTCGGTGCCATCGTTGATGGCTGCCCGCCAGGGTTGCCCCTCAGCGAGGAAGAGCTGCAGCGTGACCTCGACCGTCGTCGTCCGGGCACCTCGAGACACACCACTCAGCGCCGCGAGCCCGACCAGGTGAAGATCCTCTCCGGTGTCTTCGAGGGAGTCACCACCGGTACCTCGATCGGCCTGCTGATCGAGAACACCGACCAGCGCTCCGGGGACTACTCCAAGATCAAGGACCAGTTCCGTCCGGCCCACGCCGACTACAGCTACCACCACAAGTACGGCATCCGTGATTACCGCGGCGGCGGGCGTTCCAGCGCTCGTGAGACCGCCATGCGGGTGGCGGCGGGTGCCATTGCAAAGAAGTTCCTCGCCACTCAGGGCATCCTCGTGCGCGGCTTCATGAGCCAGCTGGGGCCCATCGAGATCGCCTTCAAGGAGTGGGCGGCGGTGCATGACAACCCCTTCTTCTGTCCCGACCCGGCACGGGTGCCAGAACTCGAAGCCTACATGGACCAGCTGCGCCGGGATCAGGACTCCGTGGGCGCGAAGATCACCGTGGTGGCCGAGGGCGTGCCGCCTGGACTCGGTGAGCCGGTATTTGATCGTCTGGATGCCGAACTGGCCCATGGCCTGATGAGCATCAACGCGGTGAAGGGCGTGGAGATCGGCGAGGGCTTCGCCTCCGTGGCCCAGCGCGGCAGTGAGCACCGCGACGAGATGACTCCCGAGGGGTTCCTCTCCAATCACGCCGGCGGGGTGCTTGGCGGCATCTCCAGCGGCCAGGCCATCGTTGCCCACCTGGCGCTCAAGCCCACCTCCAGCATCACCACGCCGGGGCGCAGCATCGACGTCCACGGAAATGCGGTGGAGGTGGTCACCAAGGGGCGGCATGACCCCTGCGTGGGCATTCGCGCCACGCCCATCGCCGAGGCGATGATGGCGCTGACGCTGATGGACCACCTGCTTCGCCATCGCGCCCAGAATGCCGAGGTGTGCGTGGAGACCCCGGTGTTGCGTTGAGGAGGTCTCCTCCGGTCACTGAACGGGCTGCTACACTCCCTGACAACACCACTGCAAGGGCAACGCCATGAAGATCAATGTCGAATTCGACCTGACCCCCGACGAGTTTCGCCAGTCGCTGGGCCTGCCCGATGTGGCGGTCTTCCAGCAGCAGATGCTTGATCAGATCAAGAAGCAGATGGAGTCGGGTGTCGAGGGCTATGACCCCATGAGCCTGATGCAGCCCTACCTGCAGCAGTCGGGGATGGGGCAGGGCCTGACCCAGGGGCTTTCCCAGGGAGTATCCCAGGGGCTCTCCCAGGGATTGTCCAGCTTCGGCACCTACCAGCAGATGATGCTCGACATGCTGAAGCAGGCCGGTCAGAGCGCGTCCAGGGAGACGCCTGACGAGACCAGGGCGGCGAAGAGCGATGCATCGCCCGCGTCTGCATCCGCTGCGTCACCTTCGTCCACCGCCTCCACGAGCGAGACCGGCAAGAGCGCAGACAGTGGCAGTTCGGCGAAGAAGGGCACCGCGAGCGCACGCTCCCGGGCAAAACCCAAGAGCGAGTAGTCCCCTTAGCCTTTCATCGTCTTGCAACATTGAGCATGTCAGACTACGCTTTGTGCATTGCAACATGATGTCGGGCGCGCCGCCCGCCAACCTTTTTTTGTTTCGGGAGCAACCGCCATGCAAGACAAGATGATCGAAAACTTCAACGAGCAGACTCGCCAGTTCTTCGAGCCGATGCGTAAGCTCAACTCCCTGATGCTGGACAACATGGAAAAGCTGACCCAGTACCAGATGGAGTCCATGAAGCGCTACAGTCAGCTCGGTACCGAGCGTCTCCGTGACGCCAGCGATATCAGCGACTCCGACTCCATGCAGGCGTTCAGCGCTCGCCAGGCCGAGGTAATGAATCAGCTCTCCCAGCAGATGCTGGAGGATGCCAAGGCGCTGTCAGAGATGAGCATGGAGTTCAAGACCGAGCTGGAGACGCTGTTCGCCGAGCAGGCCAAGCTGACCGAGAAGGTCGCCGCCAAGGCTGCCGGTGGTCAGCCGGACAAGGCCGAAACCGCCAAGGCCGAAACTGCCAAGGCCACCTCCGCACGCGGTGCCAGCAAGAGCTGAGCCGTCGTCGCCGGACGAACATCCGGCGGCACGTCCATGCGTGTCGCTGGACAAGTCGCTACTCGTTGGTTACGAGTGGCGAGTTTTGTTTTTCTAAGCCGGATCCCGAAGGGTGATCGGCGCGCCAGGAGGGGTCAATGCATCCAGGGGTTGAAGCACCGACACAGGCCGAGCTCGAGGCGTGGAACGCCCAGCTCAAGGAGATTGGCGAAGAGTACCGTGCTCTGATGGGCGATCTGCTTGAGAAGATCGTGCCCAGCGATGCTGCCGATTCCGTTTACGGGGACATGCGCGACAGCTTCCAGGCGGCGGCCGAGTCGCTGATGCGCAATCCTCCTCAGCTCTGGCAGACCCAGGCGCGGCTGATGCAGGACCAGTTCCAGCTGTGGCAGAACGGGATGCGCTCCATGGCCGGCGAGGAGGTCGAGCCGCTGGTGACGCCGCCCAAGGGCGACCGTCGCTTCAAGGACGACGCCTGGACCAGCGACCCCTACTACCTGGCGATCATGCAGCAGTACCTGCTGTTCTCCCGCACGGTCGAGGAACTGATCGAAGGCCTCGATTTGCCCACCGACCAGAAGCACCGGCTTAACTTCTATTCCCGTCAGATGGTTAACGCCATGGCGCCGACCAACTTCGTGACCACCAACCCCGAGGTGATGCGCAAGACAATCGAGACCCGCGGTCAGAATCTGGTGGACGGGCTCGCCAGGCTGCGCGAGGACCTGGGCAACTCCGCCGAGGGTCTCAATGTCACCATGACCGACCGCAGCGCCTTCGAGGTCGGCCGCAACATCGCCGTGACGCCGGGCTCGGTGGTCTACGAGAACGAGCTGATCCAGCTGATCCAGTACACGCCGACCACAGAGGAGGTCTTCAAGACCCCGCTGCTGATTGTTCCGCCCTGGATCAACAAGTACTACATCCTCGATCTGCGCGAGGATAATTCGATGGTCAAGTGGCTGGTCGGCCAGGGCCACACCGTGTTCCTGATCTCCTGGCGCAACCCCGGTCCCGCGCAGCGCGACCTCACCTGGGCCGACTTCATGCAGCTCGGCCCCATCGACGCCATGGAGGCGATCGAGCAGGCCACCGGCGAGAAGTCCGTCAACATGCTGAGCTACTGCGTGGGCGGCACCCTGGCCGCTTCCACCGTGGCCTATCTGACCAGCACCCGCCGCGGGCGCAAGGTAAAGTCGGTCACCTACATGACCACCCTGCAGGACTTCCGCGATCCGGGCGAGATCGGTGTCTTCCTCTCCGAGCCCGTGCTGCAGGGCATCGAAGAGAAGATGGCGCGTGACGGCTATCTGGACGGCCGGGCCATGGCCTTCAGCTTCAACCTGCTGCGCGAGAACGACCTGTTCTGGTCGTTCTACATCAGCAACTACCTCAAGGGCGACGTGCCGACACCCTTCGATCTGCTCTACTGGAATACCGACGGCACCAACCTGCCGGCGGCCACCCACGGCTGGTACCTGCGCCACATGTACCTGGAGAATCGCCTGGTCGAACCCGGCGGTATCGAGCTGGACGGAGTCAAGATCGATCTGCGCAAGGTCTCCATCCCGAGCTATTTCCTCTCCACACGCGAGGATCACATCGCCAAGTGGAACAGCACGTACTACGGCGCGCTGCTGCCCAAGGGGCCGGTCAAGTTCGTGCTGGGCGGCTCCGGCCACATCGCCGGGGTGGTCAATCCGCCGAGCAAGAACAAGTACGGCTTCTGGACCAATGACGCCCTGCCCGAGACCCACGAGGAGTGGCTCGCCGGCGCAGAGCAGCACGATGGTTCCTGGTGGCCCCACTGGCAGGCGTGGATCACCGAGAACGGCTATGCCGACACCGAGAAGATGGTCCCGGCTCGCCAGCCGGGCGACGGCGAGCTCGATATTCTCGAGCCGGCTCCCGGCCGCTACGTGAAGATGACCATCCCCGAGGTGCTGGACGAAATCCCGCCTTCCTCGGAAGCCTGAGGCGGCCGGGCTTCGCCCTGCGCTTTATGCCACAAGCCTGATGCTTGAAGAAGAACGCCCCCGCAGCGAGTGAGTTGCGGGGGCGTTTGCCATTGGGACCCTTGGAAGAGGCGGACTATTGCTGTCGCCCGGCTTGCGGCTTGCGGCGCAGGCCGGGCAGCACCAGCAGTGCGGCAAGCAGCCAGGCGGGCCAGCTGCCGGTGCGGGTGAAGGGAGTGAGCCCGCGCATGGGGACCACTTCACCGGTGATGCTGGCCACTTCGAACTGGGGCGCGCGGGCGGTGATGCGGCCCCGGCTGTCGACGATCACGGTCACGCCGTTGCTGGTGGCGCGCATCAGATAGCGGCCGTTTTCCAGTGCGCGAAGCCGCGCCATCTGCAGATGCTGCAGGGGTCCGATGGACGCGCCGAACCAGGTGTCGTTGGAGACAGTCAACAGCAGCTCGCTGTCCCGGGCGCGCTCGGCCACCAGGTCGGCATAGATGATCTCGTAGCAGATGGCGTTGCCGATGGTGGTGCCGGCGACACGTATCGGTGTCTGGTCGGAGGGTCCCGGGGTCATGGCCGGCATCGGCAGATCGAAGAAGGCAATGGTGCCGGCCAGCAGGCTCTCCAGGGGCAGGTACTCGCCAAAGGGCACCAGATGTTCCTTGCGGTACTCGCCCTCGACCTCGCCGAGGCCGATCACGCTGTTGAAGTAGTTCCCCTCGATGTCGCGTTGGAGGATGCCGGTCAGCAGGGCGGTGCCGGGAGCGAGGTTGGACTGCACCCGCTCCAGGATCGGTCGCGCCTGATCCTCGAACATCGGCAGCGCCGCCTCGGGCCAGACGATGAGGTCGAGGTCATCGGGCTGGGCGCGGGTCAGTTCGCTGTAGATGTTGGCGGCCTCGCGCTGGCCCTCCGGGGTCCACTTGATCAGCTGGTCCAGGTTGCCCTGCAGCAGGGCGACGCGCAGCGGCTCGCCGGTGGGCTGGGTCCACTGCGTGGGCAGGATCAGCGGCACGAGCCACAGGACAGCGACGGGGGCCACGACCCACCAGCGTCGGGCCAGGAACTCCACCAGCAGGGTGCCGGTAAGCGCGGTGATCAGCGACAGCAGGTAGACCCCGCCGATGGGCGCCCAGGCGGCGAGCGGAGAGTCAACGTGGGCGCTGCCGAGCAGCAGCCAGGGGAAACCGGTAAACAGCCAGGTGCGCAGCCACTCGCCCAGCACCCAGGCGCCGGCAAACGAGAGGAAGGCCAGCCGCGGTCCGCAAAGGCGGCGGTAGAGCCACAGGGTCACCGCCAGGAACAGCGCCATGCTGGCCACGAAGAGCGCGGTGAGAAATACCGCGAGGGGCACGCCGGTGTAGCCGTAGTCGTGGATCGATACGTAGACCCAGGAGGCACCGGAGCCGAACAGCCCCAGGCCATAGCACCAGCCGCGCAGGGCGGCCTGGCCGGGGGTCAGCGCATGAACGCCCAGGTAGATCAGCCCCACGGCCACCGGGCCGAGCCACCACAGCTCGAAGGGCGAGGCGGTGAGGGTGGTCAGCACGCCGGCCGCCAGGGCGAGCAGGCAACCGAGCAGGGGAGAGAAGCGAAGCTCAGACATCGTGACCGTCCATGTCATGCTCTATTCGAGGGCCGGGTTTCAAGGACTCAGGCGTCGTCAGACCCTTCGCAAGGCTCGGCTTCCAGCAGGCGGATGCGGCGATTGTCGGCGTTGAGCACGATGAAGCGCCAGCCGCCGATCTCGGTGTGTTCGCCACGCCCGGGCAGATGGCCCAGGCGCTGCATCACCAGGCCGCCGAGCGTATCGAACTCCTCATCGGAGAAGCGGGTGTCGAAGCGCTCATTGAAATCCTCGATGGGGGTCAGGGCGCGAATGGCGTAGCGGCCCTCGCCCAGTTCGCGGATATCCTCCTCATCGTCGGCGTCGTGCTCGTCCTCGATCTCGCCGACGATCTCCTCGAGGATATCCTCGATGGTCACGATGCCGGCGGTGCCGCCGTACTCGTCCACCACGATCGCCATGTGGTTATGGGTGTCCTGGAACTCCTTGAGCAGGCTGTTGAGCCGTTTGGACTCCGGCACAAACAGCGCGGTGCGAACCACTTCCTCAAGGCGGAAGGGGTGACCATTTTCCTGGCCGCCCTGGAGCAGCGGCAGCAGATCCTTGGCCAGCAGGATGCCCTTGACCTCGTCGAGGTTCTCGCCGATCACCGGATAGCGCGAGTGTCCGGCCTCGAGGATGATCGGCATGTACTCCTCAAGCGGCTGATCGAGGCCGATGGCGGTGACCTGAGAGCGGGGGATCAGCACCTCGCGCACCTGCTGGTCGCTGATCTTGAGGGCGCCCTCGATGATCATCATGGCGTCCTGCTCGAGCTTCAGGCGGCTGGCCGCCTGGCGCAGGAAGGCGAGCAACTCGTCACGGGAACTGGGCTCATCGCTTTCACCGGACAGGGCGTTGAACAGTTTCTCCAGCCAGGATCGGCCGCCCTGGCCGCTCGATCGATCTTCGCTCATGGGTGGGGTCTCTCGTCCTCGGTAGCGTCGTCGTCGCGGGCAGTGCTGCCGGCTTCACGGTAGGGGTCGTCGATGCCAAGGCCGGCGAGGATCTCTCGCTCCAGTGCCTCCATGGCCTCGGCCTCGTCATCCTCGATGTGGTCATGACCCAGCAGGTGCAGGGTGCCATGCACCACCATATGAGCGTAGTGATCGCGCCGGGCCTTGTCCTGTTCGGCGGCCTCTTCCTCCACCACTGGGTGGCAGATCACCAGGTCGCCGAGCAAGGGCAGTTCGACGCCGGGCGGGCACTCGAAGGGGAAGGAGAGCACGTTGGTGGGACGGTCTCGGCCGCGGTAGTCGCGGTTGAGCTGTCGGCTCTCCTCGGCGTCCACCAGGCGGACGGTCAGCTCGCTGTCGTCGGCCACCTCATGGTGGACCAGCACGGCGGTCACCCAGGCCTCGAGATCCTCCTGGGTCGGCAGGCCCTCGGCCTTGATGGCCACCTGACGATCGACCCGGGGGAGGCTCATGACTCGCCGCGTTCGCGGTCAAGACGTTCCTGACGTTCCTGGCGCTCGAGGCGCAGCGCCTCCCGCTCCAGATCCTTGGCTTCCTTGCGGGCGCGCTCGGCGACCTCCTGCCCGGCCTCGAAGTGATCGTAGGCTTCGATAATGCGCTGAACCAGCGGATGGCGCACCACGTCCTTGGCGGCGAAGTGGGTGGTGCCGATCCCCGGCGTTCCCTTGAGGACCTCCAGCACCTGGATCAGCCCCGAGGTCTGGCCGCGAGGCAGATCGACCTGGGTCACATCGCCGGTGATGACCGCAGTGGAGCCGAAGCCGATGCGGGTCAGGAACATCTTCATCTGCTCCCGGGTGGTGTTCTGGCTCTCGTCGAGGATGATGAAGGCGTTAT
>PWEV01000207.1 GCA_003553625.1 Halomonas sp. | reverse complement strand
TGGGTGATGCCTGGCGCCTGGGGGATGGCGGCACCCGGCTGGGTGCCCACCTGGGGGTGCGCAACCTCTTCGACGAGACCCACTTCGCCAACGTGCGTATCAACGCCAACGTCGGGCGCTACTTCGAACCGGCCGCGGGTCGCACCTTCCATGCCGGGCTGGAGCTGAGTTTCTAGCAGGACCCCGAAGACTGGTCACAGATCTGTCCCATACGAAGGGGTGTTGCAACCCGCTCCACGCGTTACACCTTGTCCAACTGGCACAGCTTCCTCGGGCAAGCGAACACCGGTCACCCTCGGTAGCAAGAAGCTTATGCCTATCTTTCCGTCTGTTTAGCGTTTATGTCGACTTTGCCTATTTTGCCTACATTGCCTAAAGGCTCATTTGACGTGCCCGTTTTTTGCCGAGCCCGGCGGGATGGAGGCTAGACCGGTCAGTAGCACCCGGTCCACTAAGAAGTTCTAACAATAATATGGTCGGTAAAGCCGTTTCAGACGCCGTCTTTGCCGCGAGCAAACGCCAGCGAGGTAAGGCACATGGCAGACGATCTACGCGACAGCGCCCTGAATTACCACCGATTCCCCCGTCCCGGCAAACTGGCCATTCAGGCGATCAAGCCCATGGCTAGCCAGCGCGATCTGTCTCTGGCCTATTCGCCCGGGGTGGCCGCAGCCTGCGAGGAGATAGAACGTGACCCGCTGCTGGCGGCTGAGTACACCGCCCGCGCCAATCTGGTGGCCGTCATCAGCAACGGCACGGCGGTATTGGGCCTGGGTGCCATCGGCGCACTGGCCTCCAAGCCGGTGATGGAAGGCAAGGCCGTTCTGTTCAAGAAGTTCGCCGACGTGGACGTGTTCGATATAGAGATCGAGGAGCGCGACACGGACAAGCTGATCGAGATCATTGCCGGTCTGGAGGCCACCTTCGGCGGCATCAACCTGGAAGACATCAAGGCACCGGAGTGCTTCGAGATCGAGCGGCGCCTGCGCGAACGAATGAAGATCCCCGTCTTTCACGACGACCAGCACGGCACCGCCATCGTCACGGCGGCCGCCCTGCTCAACGGTCTTCGGGTGGTGGGCAAGGCGCTAGGCGACATCCGCCTGGTCTGCAATGGCGCCGGATCCGCGGCCCTGGCCTGTCTGGATCTGGCGGTGTCCCTGGGCGTTCGCAAGGAGAATATCCTGGTCTGCGACCGCAGTGGCGTGATCCACACCGATCGTGCCGGAAGCCTGGACCCATACAAGGCGCGCTATGCGGCACAGACCGAGGCACGCACCCTGGCGGATGCCGTCAATGGGGCCGACGTCTTCTTCGGCCTTTCAAGCGGGGGCGCGCTCAAGGCGGAAATGGTGGCGACCATGGCCGACCGCCCCCTGATCCTGGCCATGGCCAACCCCACACCGGAAATCATGCCCGAGGACGCCAAGGCGGTGCGCCCGGATGCGGTGATCGCCACTGGACGCTCGGACTATCCCAACCAGGTCAATAACGTCCTGTGCTTCCCGTTCATCTTCCGCGGCGCCCTGGACTGCGGCGCCACCACCATCAACGAGGAGATGAAGCTGGCCACGGTCAAGGCCATCGCCGACATGGCGACCACCACGGTGCCGGAGACGGTGGCCGTGGCCTATGGCGGACAGGCGATGACCTTCGGCCCCGAGTACATCCTGCCCAAGCCCTTCGATCCACGCCTGATCGACACCATACCGCCGGCCGTCGCCAAGGCCGCCATGGACAGCGGTGTGGCCGCTCGCCCCATTGCAGACCTGGATGCCTATGCCCGCTCGCTGTCACGGCTGGTATACCGCTCCGGCAATGTAATGGAGCCGGTGTTCGAGCGGGCTCGACAGAATCCACTCCGCCTGCTGTACGCCGAGGGAGAGGACGAACGCATCCTTCGCGCCATGGAAATCTGCGTCAGTCAGCGCTATGCCAAACCCGTACTGATCGGCCGCCGTGCGGTCGTCGAGGCCCGCATCGAGGAATTGGGCCTGCCGGTGACGCCCGATGTCGATTTCGAGCTGATCGATTCCCAGGACTATCCCGGCTACCCCGAACTGGCCCGGGAGTACCACAAGATGATGGGACGACGTGGTATTCAACCGGACGCCGCCGAGAAGCGAGTCCGGAGTCGGGCCACCATCCTGGCCTCGCTGCTGCTGCGCCGGGGGGATGTGGACGCCATGATCACCGGCCCGGTGGGCACCTACCACGAGCACCTGGGCCTGGTGCTGGACGTCATCGGCCTGCGCGAGGGAGTCAGCACGGCCGCCGCCTTACAGCTGCTGATCCTCGAGCGGGCCACCCTGTTCATTGCCGACCCTTTCGTCAACTACGACCCCGACGCCCGCCAGATCGCCGAGATCACCCTGCTGGCCGCAGAGCAGGTTCGACGCTTCGGCATCACGCCCCGGGCCGCCCTGGTCTCCCACTCGAATTTCGGCAGCGTCGACTCCGAAAGTGCCGGAAAGATGCGCCAGGCCCTGGCGCTGATCCGGGAGCGTGCACCGGACCTGGTGGTGGACGGCGAAATGCAAGCCGACGCGGCACTGTCCACGGGCATACGTGGCCGGATTCTGCCGGATTCTCTGCTCGAGGGCGAAGCCAACCTGTTGATCATGCCCAACCTGGACGCGGCCAACATTACCTTCTCCGCGCTCAAGGCCCTGGGCAACGGCGTCTCTGTCGGCCCCATCCTGCTGGGGGCTGCCAAGTCGGTTCACGTGCTCAACCGCACCGTTACCGCGCGAGGCATCACCAACATGAGTGCCTTCGCCGTGGTCGAGGCGCAGACCCATCAATAACGAGAACAATTCCGAAACAACCCTTGGAGAAGCGCCATGCCCTTCGAAAACTACAGCGACTTCGATCCACAGGAAACCCGAGAGTGGCAGGAAGCCGTTGATGTGGTGGTGGAGCGAGTGGGCCCCGAACGGGCTACCTACTTGCTGCACAAGGCCGTGGAAGAAGCCTACCGGACCGGCGCCGAGGCGCCGGACACCACCCGCACGCCCTACGTGAACACCATTCCGCCCCACAGGGAGGCCAAGCTGCCCTGCGACGAGGCACTGCTGCAGCGGCTGATCGCCTATCTGCGCTGGAACGCCATGGCCATGGTGGTGCGCGCCAACAAGAAACCCGCCGAACCCGGCGGACACATCGCCAGCTACCAGTCCTCGGCGGTGATGTACGAGGGGGGCTTCAACCATTTCTGGCAGGCCCCCAGCGAGACCCACGGGGGGGATATCATCTACGTGCAGGGCCATTGCGCTCCGGGGATCTACGCGCGGGCGTTCCTGGAGGGGCGGCTCACCGAGGAGCAGCTGGAAAACTTCCGCCTGGAAGTGGATGGCAAGGGAATCTCCTCATACCCCCACCCCTATCTGATGCCTGACTTCTGGCAGGTCTCGACGGTCTCCATGGGCCTGGGTCCGATCATGGCCATCTACCAGGCCCGGTTCATGAAGTATCTTCACCACCGGGGGCTGGCCGACACCGAGGGGCGCAAGGTCTGGGCGTTTCTGGGCGATGGCGAGATGGACGAACCCCAATCCCAGGGTGCCATCGCCCTGGCCAGCCGGGAGAAGCTCGACAACCTGATCTTTGTAGTCAACTGCAATCTGCAGCGTCTGGACGGTCCCGTGCGGGGCAATAGCAAGATCGTTCAGGAGCTGGAAGGCAACTTCCGGGGCGCGGGGTGGAACGTCATCAAGTGCCTGTGGGGCTCGGGCTGGGACGAACTGCTGGCCAAGGACACCGACGGGCTGTTGCGAAAGCGCATGGAAGAGTGCGTCGACGGCGAGTATCAGAACTTCAAGGTCAAGGGTGGCGGCTTTATCCGCGAGCACTTCTTCGGCAAGTACCCGGAGCTCAAGGAAATGGTCGCCCACATGTCGGACGACGACATCTATTACAAGCTGGTGCGAGGAGGCCACGATCCGCAGAAGGTCTACGCGGCCTATCATGCGGCGGTCAACACCACCGAGAAGCCCTCGGTGCTGCTGATGAAGACCGTCAAGGGCTACGGCATGGGTGAGGGGGGTGAGGGCCAGAACATCACCCACCAGAAGAAGAAGCTCGGCGAGGATCATCTCAGGCACTTTCACAAGCGCTTTGGCCTGCCCTTCAGTGACGAACAGGTCACCCAGGCGGCGTTCTACAAGCCGCCCGAGGACAGCGAAGAGATGCAGTTCCTGCACGGACAGCGCAAGGCCCTGGGCGGCTACCTGCCCCAGCGCCAGCGCAACGGCGATGAGCTCAAGGCGCCCCCCCTGGACATGTTCAAGCAGGTGCTGGCGGACACCGGTGAGCGCACCATGTCCACCACCATGGCCATGGTGCGCATCATGGTCTCCCTGGCACGGGACAAGACCCTGGGGCCACGGCTGACCCCGATCGTCGCCGACGAGTCACGCACCTTCGGCATGGAAGGCATGTTCCGCCAGATCGGCATCTACGCTCCTGAAGGGCAGAAGTACGTGCCCATGGACGCCGAGGAGATCATGCCTTACCGGGAGGATCAGAAAGGGCAGATCCTGCAGGAGGGCATCAACGAGGACGGGGCCATGTCATCGTGGATCGCCGTGGCCACCTCGTACAGCAACCACGGGGTCACCATGATCCCGTTCTACGTCTACTACTCCATGTTCGGCTTCCAGCGCGTCGGCGATCTGGCCTGGGCGGCCGGCGACATGCTGGCGCGGGGATTCCTGATCGGCGGCACCTCGGGGCGTACCACCCTGAACGGCGAGGGCCTGCAGCACCAGGACGGGCATAGCCAGCTGTTCGCTCAGTTCATCCCCAACTGCATGGCCTATGACCCCACCTTCCATTACGAGGTGGCGGTGATCGTGCGCGACGGGATCAAGCGCATGTACGAGGACCAGGAGAATGTCTTCTACTACATCACCACCTTGAACGAGAACTACCACCATCCGGCGCTCCCCGAAGGCGTTCAGGACGACATCATCAAGGGCATGTATTCGCTCAGCAAGGCCGAGGGCAAGGGCAAGGGGCCGCGGGTTCAACTGCTGGGCTGCGGCAGCATCCTCAACGAGGTGATTGCCGCGGTAGACCTGCTACGAGACGACTGGGGCGTGGCGGCCGATGTCTGGAGTTGCCCGAGCTTCAATGAGCTGGCCCGCGATGGCCATGCCGTGAAGCGCTGGAACCGACTGCATCCCGGGAAAACCCCGCGCAAGAGTCACGTCGAGCAGTGCCTGGAGGGCACCGAAGGACCGGTCATCGCCTCGACCGACTACATCCGGATGTTCGCCGAACAGATCCGACCCTTTGTTCCGCGGCGTTACGAGGTGCTGGGTACCGACGGCTTCGGCCGCTCCGACAGCCGAGAGGCCCTGCGCAGCCACTTCGAGGTGGATCGGTATTACGTGACCCTGACCGCGCTGCAGGCCCTGGTCGACGAGGGCAAGCTCAAGAGCGCCAAGGTCCGGGATGCCATCGCTAAATACGGCATCGACCCCGAAAAGCCCAACCCCCTGTACGCCTGAGCCGGAGGAGAAGAAAAGTGGCTATCCAAGAGATCAAGGTACCGGACATTGGCGACTATACCGATGTCCCGATTATCGAAATCCACGTCCAGCCCGGCGACAGCATTCAGGCTGAGGACCCACTGATCACCGTGGAGTCCGACAAGGCCTCCATGGACGTACCCGCGCCCATGGCGGGGACGGTCAAGGAGGTCAGGGTCAAGCTCGGCGACTCGGTCTCCGAAGGTTCGACGATCATGATGCTGGAGAGCGCGGCCGGGGCGGGAGAAACGGCAGCGGAGGAAAAGAGCGCGGCGCCTCCCAGCGAAGCAGAGAAGATACCCCAGCCCGCGGCTGCCCCCTCCGCTCCCTCAGCCGCAGCCTCCACCGCACCACCGACCGGCCAGATTGCCGATTTCAGCCGGGTTCACGCCAGCCCTTCCGCTCGCCGACTGGCTCGCGAACTGGAAGTGGATCTGAATCGCGTGCCGCCGAGCGGCCTCAAGGGCCGGGTCACCCAGGAAGACATCCAGAGCTTCGCCAAGGGCGGCGCACCGGCGGCGCAGCCGGCCGCTGCGGCACCCCCAGGCGGCGGGGAAGGCATGGATCTGCTGCCCTGGCCCAAGGTCGATTTCAGCAAGTTCGGCCCGGTGGAGACCAAGCCGCTGTCGCGCATCAAGAAGATCTCCGGCGCCAATCTGCATCGCAACTGGGTGAGAATTCCCCACGTCACCAACCACGACGAGGCCGACATCACCGACCTGGAAGCCTTCCGGGTTCAGTTCAACAAGGCTAACGAGAAGGCGGGCATCAAGGTCAGCATGCTGGCCTTCATGATCAAGGCAGCGGTTGCCTCCTTGAAGCAGTTCCCCGAGTTCAATGCCTCGCTCGACGGCGACAACCTGATTGTCAAGCAGTACTACCACATCGGGTTTGCCGCCGACACACCCAACGGTCTGGTGGTGCCGGTGATCCGCGATGCGGACCAGAAAGGCGTGGTCGAGATCGCCCAGGAAATGGGAACGCTGGCCAAGCTGGCCCGCGACGGCAAGCTCAAGCCTGATCAGATGCAGGGCGGTTGTTTCACCATTTCGTCCCTGGGCGGGATCGGCGGGCTCTATTTCACACCCATCATCAACGCCCCCGAAGTGGCCATCATGGGCGTGTGTCGCTCCTACTGGAAACAGGTATCCCCGGACGGCAAGCAGTCAGACTGGCGCTTCGTGCTGCCCCTTTCGCTGTCATGGGATCACCGGGTGATCGACGGCGCCGCCGCGGCACGCTTCAACGTGCATTTCGCCAACCTGCTCGCCGATATGCGGCGCATCATCATGTAAGGGGAAACGACACCATGGCAATTGAAATCAAGGTTCCCGACATCGGTGACTTCAAGGATGTCGAGATCATCGAGGTGCTGGTTGCACCGGGCGAAGCGATCGACATCGAAGCCCCGCTGATCACCCTGGAAACCGACAAGGCCTCCATGGACGTGCCCTCCCCGATGTCAGGCACGATCGGAGAGCTCAAGGTCAAGACCGGCGACAAGGTCTCCGAAGGCTCGCTCATTCTGATGCTGGAGCCGGCCGAGACCGGATCCCGAGTGGCAGACCATGACCCGCAACCGGCGGTGCATGGAGAAGGCGTTGGCTCCGCGGCACCCGGTGATGCCGGTGGCGGCTATGGCGGTGGCAGCCTGGAAGAGATTCAGGTGCCGGATATCGGCGATTTCGGCGACGTGCCGATCATCGAAGTGCTGGTGCGCTCCGGCGATACCATCCGCGCCGAGGACCCGCTGATCACCGTGGAGTCCGACAAGGCCTCGATGGACGTGCCCGCGCCCAAGGCCGGCAAGGTCAAGGAAGTGCTGGTATCGGTCGGCGACAAGGTGTCGAAAGGTTCATCGATCCTGATGCTTGAAGCGGAGGGGGCACCTTCCGCATCGCAACCCGCCCCGGCACAGGGGACGGGAGCGAAGGCCGCTATACCCGCCCCCCAGGCGGCCACCCATACCGGCGGCGCCGACATCGAGTGCGAGATGCTGGTTCTCGGCGCAGGCCCGGGCGGCTACTCGGCTGCCTTCCGGGCCGCCGATCTGGGGATGAAGACCGTGCTGGTGGAACGCTATGCGACGCTGGGCGGGGTCTGTCTGAACGTTGGCTGCATCCCTTCCAAGGCATTGCTGCACGTGGCGGCGGTTACCGATGCGGCCAATGGCATGGCCGAACACGGCGTCGCCTTCGGCAAACCGAAAATCGATCTCGACAAGCTGCGGGGCTGGAAGGAAAAGGTCGTGGGCAAGCTCACCGGGGGTCTGGCCGGCATGGCCAAGGCACGCAAGGTCGACGTTGTCCGCGGGTGCGGAAAATTCCTCGACCCGCACCACCTGGAAGTTGCCCTGACCACCGGCGACGGGCAGGAGCAGACCGGCGACAAGCAGGTGATAAAGTTCGACAAGTGCATCATCGCCGCCGGTTCACAGTCGGTGAAACTGCCCTTCATTCCCGACGACCCGCGGGTGGTCGATTCCACCGGCGCCCTGGAACTGACGTCCATCCCGAAGCGCATGCTGGTCATCGGTGGCGGCATCATCGGCCTGGAGATGGCGACGGTCTACTCCAGTCTCGGCAGTCGCATCGACGTGGTCGAGATGCTCGATGGTCTGATGACCGGCGCCGACCGCGACCTGGTCAAGGTCTGGGAAAAGGTCAACAAGCCACGCTTCGAGAACGTGATGCTCAAGACACGGACCACCGAGGTGAAAGCCCAGAAGAGCGGCCTCAAGGTCAGCTTCGAGGGTGACAAGGCTCCGGCCGAACCACAGATGTACGACATGATCCTGCAGTCGGTGGGCCGCACGCCCAACGGCAAGAAGATCGGCGCAGAAAACGCCGGAGTGGCGGTCGACGAGCGAGGTTTCATCGCCGCCGACAAGCAGATGCGCACCAACGTCGCGCACATCTTCGCCATCGGCGACATCATCGGCCAGCCGATGCTGGCCCACAAGGCGGTTCACGAGGCCCATGTCGCCGCCGAGGTCGCGGCAGGTCAGAAAAGCGTCTTCGATGCCCGCCAGATCCCCTCAGTGGCCTACACCGACCCGGAAGTGGCCTGGGCCGGCAAGACCGAGGAGCAATGCAAGGCCGAAGGGATCAAGTACGGCAAGGCCGTATTCCCCTGGGCGGCTTCCGGTCGTGCCATCGCCAACGGTCGCGACGAAGGGTTCACCAAGGTGCTGTTCGACGAACAGACTCATCGGATTATCGGCGGCGCCATCGTCGGCACCCAGGCCGGGGACCTGATCAGCGAGCTCTGTCTGGCTATCGAGATGGGCTGCGATCCGGTCGACATCGGCAAGACCATTCATCCACATCCCACCCTGGGCGAATCGGTCGGCATGGCCGCTGAAATGTTCGAGGGCGTGTGCACCGATCTGCCGCCCCAGAAGAAACGATAGAAAAAACGGTAGAAAGTTCTTACCGGACCACCGATGCCGCCGTGCGGGCGGCTTGGCAATCTCAGTCGTTGAATCTCGAACGACCGACCATGAGGGCCGACACGGGGGGGACATGGAAATGGCCGAACAACCTCGCCAGCGAAGCAAATATGAAGATTTCTCCGGGAGTCGAGGGCTCGGTAGATGATCGGCGAGCGGATTGCCGGGCTTCGGTTCCGGTATCGGGTGACCCCGAGAACCGGGGACCGCGTCACTCGCCGTCGAGATCCACGCCCAGAAAGCCCCCCGACTGGCGACGCCACAGCGCGGCATAGAGCCCATCCCGGGCCAGCAGTTCGCCATGGGTGCCGGTCTCGACGATGTGCCCCTCATCGATCACCACCAGCCGGTCGAGCATGGCGATGGTCGACAGCCGGTGGGCGATGGCGATCACCGTCTTGCCCTCCATCAGGGTGTAGAGCTGCTCCTGAATGGCCGCCTCGACCTCGGAATCCAGCGCCGAGGTGGCCTCGTCGAGCACCAGGATCGGCGCATTCTTGAGCAGCACCCGGGCGATGGCGATGCGCTGGCGCTGGCCGCCGGAGAGCTTGACCCCGCGCTCGCCGACGTGGGCATCCAGCCCCCGGCGTCCCTGCACGTCGACCAGGTCATCGATGAAGCTGTCGGCGTGGGCGCGCCGCACCGCCTCCCATATTGCCGCTTCGCTGGCATGCGGGCTGCCGTAGCGGATGTTGTCGCGCAGCGAGCGATGCAGCAGCGAGGTGTCCTGGGTCACCATGCCGATCTGCTGGCGAAGCGAGGTCTGGGTCACGCCGGCGATATCCTGATCGTCGATCAGGATGCGGCCTCCCTCGAGGTCGTAGAAACGCAGCAGCAGGTTGGCCAAAGTCGACTTCCCGGCGCCGGAACGGCCGATCACCCCGACCTTCTCCCCCGACGCGATGGTCAGGCTCATGCCGTCGAAGACCCGCCTCGGCTCTCTACCGAAAACCGGGTTCGCCTGGCCGTCCGGGCGCGCATAGCCGAAGCGCAGGGCGTCGAGGCGGATCTCGCCCCGCGATACCTCCAGCGCCCGGGCGTCCGGCGCGTCCTTGACCTCCGGTTCGCGGGCGATAGTGTTGATACCGTCCTGCACCGTGCCGATATTCTCGAACAGCCCCGCCACCTCCCACAGGATCCAGTTGGACATGAAGCGGATGCGCATCACCAGCGCGATGGCCACCGCAATCACACCCAGCGACACCGCCTGCAGGTACCAGGCGCCGATGGCGATAGCCGCCACCCCGGCCAGCAGCAGCGAATTGAGCAGCGTCAGGCTCACCGTCAGCTGGGTGGCCAGGCGCATCTGGCGGTGCACCGTGTCCATGAAGCCCTCCATGGCATCGCGGGCATAGTGCTGCTCGCGCTGGGTATCGGCAAACAGCTTGATGGTCTGGATATTGCTGTAGCTGTCGACGATGCGCCCCGTCATCCGCGCCCGGGCATCGGCCTGCTCCATGGAGACCTGACGCAGACGCGGCACGAACAGCTTCATGATCGCGATATAGCCCACCAGCCAGGCCACCAGCGGCAGCATCAGCCAAGGCTCGGCGCTGCCCATCAGCAGCATGGCGCCTGCGAAGTAGACGATCACATAGACCATCAAGTCCATCAGCTTCATCACCGTCTCGCGAATCGCCAACGCCGTCTGCATCACCTTCTGGGAGACCCGGCCGGCGAACTCGTCCTGGTAGAACGCCATGCTCTGGCCGAGCATGTGCCGATGCGCCAGCCAGCGGCCGATCATCGGATAGTTACCGAAGATGCTCTGGTGGGTGATCAACGACTGCAACAGCGTCAGCAGCGGCAGGCCGATCACCACCAGCGCCGCCATGCCGGCCAGGCGCCAGCCATATTCGGCGAAGAAGCCCTCTCGCTCGGCCGTCGCTAGCCAGTCAACCAGCTCGCCCATGTAGCTGAAGAACAGCACCTCGACCGCCGACACCAGGGCGGTGAGCAGCGACATGACGATCAAAAGCGGCAGCACCGGCCGGGAGAAGTGCAGGATGAATGCACCCAACCCGCGCGGCGGCGTCTCGGGCTCGCCGGCGGGATAGGGATTCACCAGGGTTTCGAAGAAGCGGAACATCACATCACCGGTTGTCTGAAGGGCGACGGGCAGGATAAGGCCCCGAGATGGCACCGGGTCAAGGAAAGCCCATCTCGCCGTTGCAGGGATGCCAGGGTGAAGGTGAACGCGCCCTATTCGCTCATGTCCTGGCTCTTCTCGCGCTCTTCCCGACGCCGCTTGCGAATGGTGCTGGACTTTACGAATGGCACGAATTTCAGCAGCGCCGTAATAACGCGTGAACGATAGTACTCGACGCGAACGATGAAGCGGACAGCCCAGTGTTCCTTACCCAGCTTTTCCTTGGCCGCTGTCATCGCCGCCTTGCCGCCGGCGTTGCGGACGTTGGACAGGCGAAAAAGCTCTATCTGACGGAGCAGAGCCGACTGGCGCAGAAGCGGCAACGGCCGGAGAAGTCTTACCAGCCGGGTGGACTGTAGTATCTCGTGGAGCAGCGGGAAGGAAAGCAGGATGATCAATACCGACAGCCAGTTGTCTTTCGTGGTCTGCCAGCGGTCTTGCGAGATGG
>PWEV01000284.1 GCA_003553625.1 Halomonas sp. | reverse complement strand
TCTTCATGCCCCACGTGGAGACCGCCGCCGGAATCATGCTGCCCGATGACTACATCCGCCGGGTGGCCGACGCCATCCATCAGGAGGGTGGCCTGCTGGTGCTCGACTGCATCGCCTCCGGCGCCATCTGGGTCGACATGGAGGAGCTGGGCGTCGACGTGCTGGTGAGCGCGCCCCAGAAAGGCTGGAGCGCCTCGCCCTGCTGCGCCATGGTGATGCTCTCGCGCCAGGCCCGCCAGGCCATCGACGAGACCACCAGTTCGAGCTTTGCCTGCGACCTCAAGAAGTGGCTCTCGATCATGGAGACCTACGAGGGCGGCGGCCACGCCTATCACGCCACCCTGCCCACCGATGGCCTGGTGACGCTGCGCGACGTGATGGAAGAGATCGAGGCCTACGGACTGGAGACCGTCCGCGACGAACAGCAGGCGCTGGGCGACGGCGTGCGCGAACTGCTGGCAGAGTTCGGCTACAGGAGCGTGGCGGCCCCCGGTTTCGAGGCCCCCGGCGTGGTGGTCAGCTATACCGACGACGCCGGCCTGGTCGGCAAGTTCGCCAAGGCGGGCCTGCAGGTCGCCGGTGGCGTGCCATTGATGTGCGATGAGGGGGAGGGATTCCAGACCTTCCGCATCGGCCTGTTCGGCCTGGAGAAGCTCCATGACCGTGAGCGCAGCCTGGCCAACCTGCGCGCGCCCCTGGAGGCGATCGCTCGGGAAGAACCGGTACCGTCCGGCGACGCATGAGCAGTGGCCTTCTCCTGCCATGCAGACTGCACAGCAAGAGGGGCGACCATCAGGTCGCCCCTCTTGCTGTTCCCCGGGTGTTCAACCCCGGGCACTCACTGCGGGGTGCTACAACGCCGGAACGCCGATCAGCCAGCCGTCAGATGGCGCCCACGCCACGCGGTACGAAGCCGAGGTTATTCTCGACCGCCTTGACGCCGGCAGTGTTCTCGGCGGCCACCTGAACGGCCATCTTCTGCTGCTGGCTTTCGACCAGACCCCAGAGCTGTACATTGCCATCCGAGACGATGACGTTGAGCCGGTCGGACAGCACGCCGGTGTTCTCGTCGACCTCCTTGATGATGGCCTCACGGATATCGCGATCATCGGCCGACACGCTGGCCTCGTTGGCCGATACCGAGAAGCCACGCAGCAGGTTGGAGCGGCTGACGATGCCCACCAGCTGGTCATCCCTGACCACCGGCACCCGCTTGATACTGTGCTTCTCCAGCAGCCGGGAGATCTTGTGCAGCGGCATGTCCTCCTCGATGGTGATAGGGTCCTTGGTCATGACCTCGCTGGCGCGGCGTCCCTGGGACTTCACATAGTCGGCGGCATCGTGGCCCGCGAACAGTCTGAGCCACCACGACTTTCTGGAACTGGTATCGTTTTCCACCCGGCGCATCAGATCACCTTCGCTGACAATGCCGAGCACCTTGTTGCCGTCACCAACGACGGGGACCGCGCTGATGCCGTGCTCCAGCAGCAGGGTGGCAATCTCACGCACTTCGCTGTCCGGCGACACGGTGATGACGTTCTGAGTCATGACATCTGCAGCAAGCATCGGGCGTTCTCCACGAATTTGTCGTAAATACCATCTAAAGATAGCAACCTACCGGCACCGCTGCATTGATCCGTGCCATGGTTGCTCGACGTCATTTCAACCCTGCACCACCATCCACGACAACCGGGAAGGACCTCCCATGACCGATGATATACAACGCGCTGCGCGTCAGGCCCTCGCCCTGTTGGACCTGACCAGCCTCAATGACAACGACACCGATGCCGCCATCGAGTCGCTCTGCCGCCGCGTGAAGACTCCGGCGGGCACACCGGCGGCCGTATGCGTCTACCCGGCCTTCGTGACCACCGCCCGTCGCACTCTCAAGGCGCTGGACCTCGAGGGCAAGGTCAAGGTGGCCACGGTGACCAACTTCCCCCACGGTGGCGACGACATCATGGCCGCCGCCCGCGCGACCCGGGAGGCCGTCGCCTCCGGCGCCGAAGAGGTCGATGTGGTCTTCCCCTGGCGCGCCCTGATCGCGGGCGACGAGGAGAGCGGCCGCGAGCTGGTCGCCTGCTGCCATCAGGCCTGCGGCAACGCTACCCTCAAGGTGATCCTGGAGACCGGCGAGCTCAAGGATCCGGCGCTGATCCGCCGCGCCGCCGAACTGGCCCTGGAGGGCGGAGCCGACTTCCTCAAGACCTCCACGGGCAAGGTAGCGGTCGACACCACCCTCGAAGCCGCCGAGATCCTGCTCACCGTCATCCGCGAGCGCGGCCCCGGCCTTGAGCGGCCCATCGGTTTCAAGGCCGCCGGCGGGGTGCGCACCACCGAGGAGGCCCAGGCCTATCTGCAACTCGCCGAGCGGATCATGGGCGCCGGCTGGATCACGCCCGAGCACTTCCGCTTCGGCTCCTCCGATCTGCTCGATGACCTGCTGATCACCCTGGGGATGGCGGGCGCGCCGGCAGGGGGCGCGGCATGAACCAGCCGGGGTCCGGCGACCCCGGACCCCGGTCACTCAACGGCTCCTGAGTTCGAGGGGCGGGTCACACGCCGTCGGGAGCGGCTTCCTCATGACCCGGCCCCTCGGCATGGACCCGCTCCAGGTCGACGATGCGCGATCGGCTCATCACCACCTTCCAGCGCTGCAGGGTCGGCGGCTGGTCGCCCTGCACCTCGCGGATCACCAGGTTGATCAGGTGGCGCTTCTCGACCTCTTCCCGCACCACCTGACCCTTCTCCAGCCGGTAGACCCGGTGACTGCCCTTGTCCATCAGGCGCGCCAGCAGCGAGAGGTCCAGCGTCAGGGTCTCGCGGGTATGCTCGTAGCCGCTGAGAAAGCGGGTCGGCGACATCCGCGAGCGCGAGCGGTAGTGCAGCACCACTTCCTCGCGCTGGGCCACGCTGCGCTTTCGCACCCGCTGAATCTCCTCATCCAGCTTGAGAAAGCGTGCGTAGTCGAACCACTCGAGCTGGTGGCCCACTGGCACGTTGCGGGTGGGATCCAGATACTGCCGGCGCCACTTGGGCCGTCCTCGTCGCAGCAGCCGCCACAGGGTATTGCGCAGGTCGTCCTTGAACACCTCACGCAGGGCGTAGATCCCCGCCATGGCCAGCACGAACAGCGCGGTGATATCCGAGAGGGCATCACGCACCCTGAGCAGTCCCAGCGAGACGAACACCATCACCACCGCGGTGGCCAGGGCCTTGACCGCCTTCTGCTCGCCACCGCCGAGCTCCTGGGTCTTCTGCTTGAGGGTCACCGGAAACTCGATCAGCCGGCGCAGCAGGCGCATCTTGTTGGACATGCGGGTCGGATCCAGCGTCACCCGCTCGGAGTTGTACTCCTTGTCCTCGCGGTAGGCGCCCTCCTCCGCGCAGATCGCCAGCAGCCGCTCACGGATCTCGCGGAAACGCGCGCCCCTGGGCAGAACGGCGACCAGCGCCAGCAGTCGCTGCTCGGTGAACCAGGAGAGGTAGTTGTCGATGGTGACGTAGTAGCGGTTCAGGCTCTCCTCCGCGGGCTGCTGGCGACGCAGCCGTTTGAGAATGCCGGCGGCCAGTTCGGCATGCTCCTGAAGCCTCGCCTGCAGAGAGGTCTCCTCCTTCTCTTCATTGCGTCCCTTCGCTTGGCTACCGGCAGCCTTCTCCTCCTGGTCAGGCGTCGCCCTGCCATTGTTGGCCGCCGCCTTATCCTTGCCGGCCGCCGGCTTGTCCTTGCCGACGGCGGCCTTCTCGTCCCGGCGCACTCGGCGGGCGGCCTCCAGCAGCGAATGGTTGGAACGCTCCAGGGCTTCCACGTACTGGTAGGCATAGAGGCTCATCCCGAGACGATACTGGTCCGGGTCGAGCCGGCCACGCTCTGCGAGGCGGCTGAGCACCATCGGCAGCCGGTAGCGGTCGCTGTAGTAGGTGCGCTTGACGTGGATCGCCGCGTGGTAGAACGCCTCCTCGGCGAGCACCCTGGGGCCGAGCCCCAGTTCGCCGGGAACGAACAGGAAGAGGTCGAGCTGATGGGACGTCTCCTCCTGGAGCACCCGTGAGATGCGCAGGGAGAGACTGTCCGGGCGTTCGACGCTGATCATTGTGACGGATCCGGGGAAGCACCCCGGGCGCTGGTGTCCCCTTTCGGATCGGCCATCCCGGCCTCGCCAGGCTCACGCCCGCTGGCATCGCGGCTGTCGCCGCGCTCGCTGCTGCCATCCAGGCGGCCGCCACCGCGTCCCTCCATGCTGACGCTGAGCCGCGGCACCCCGAGATCGACTTCCAGCTCCTCCATGCGCTGACGCAGCAGCAGGTTGAAGGCGCGGGCCACGTCCCACTGCATCTCCGGCGCGGTACGAAAACGCATGCGCAGGATCGGGCAGCCCTCCTCGAAGGCCTGGATACCCTGCATCTCGATCGGCGACCAGATGTGGTGGCGCATCATCGGGTCCTGGCGAAGCGTCTGGGCGGTCTCCTGCATCAGGGTGATGGCGTCGTCGATCTTCATGTCGAAGGGAATGCGGATCTTCATCAGGGCGATGCCGAACTGGCGTGACATGTTGTGGATCGATTCGATGCGGCTGAAGGTGATGATGTGAACCACCCCATCCAGATCCCGCAGGCGAACGGTGCGCAGCGTCAGGCCCTCCACCGTCCCGATGTGGCCGTTGATCTGCACGAAGTCATCCACCGCCATGGAGTCCTCGATGAGGATGAAGATCCCGGTGATCAGGTCCTGCACCAGGGTCTGGGCCCCGAAACCGATGGCCAGGCCGATTACCCCGGCACCGGCCAGCAGCGGTGTGACGTTCACCCCCAGGTTGGCCAGACCGACGATGGTGGCGATGATCACGATGGTGGCGAAGATCACGTTGCGGATCATCGGCGTGATGGTCTGGGCCCGGGCCTGATTGACCCGGCGCCCGCGAGAGCGTGCGGAACTGGTCATGGCCCGCTGAATGGCGGTATCGGCGAAGATCCAGGCCAGCCAGGCCAGCAGCAGGGTGAACGCGAGGGCCAGCAGCGCCTGACCGATGCGCGCGCTGGCCACCCCCTGCTGGCCTAGGCCGATCAGGGAGCCGCCCCACACCTGCAGCGAGAGTTCGGCGAAGCCCAGCCAGGCGGCGGCATGGGCCAGTACATAGCCGAAGCGCTCCAGGCGCTGTCGGTACTGGCTGAGGCGCCGCCGCTGGTTGCGCTTGCTGCGCTGCTCACCGTGACGACGTAGCAGCCCGGTGACCACCAGCGCCAGGACCAGCAGCGAGGCGGAGATGATCGAGCGCGCCAGGGCGGTGCCCACGTCGCCACCGGTGACGAAGATCGCCACCAGCGACCCCCCCACCAGCAGCAGGGCCGGCACGTGCCACAGACTGCCCAGCACCTGCACCACGCTGGCGCTGCCTTTGTGTTCGCGACGCTCGCGCCAGAGGCGGTTACGGATGATGTGCTGAATCGGCCGCTTGAAGCGCAGGATGAAGCGCACGCTGATCAACGCCGCCAGCATGTTGGCCAGCACCGAGAACAGCCCCGCCAGCTCATCGCCGAGCAGAGCGGAGAGCCGCGTGGAGTTGAAGGCGTCACCCAGGGCGACCAGCGCCCCGATCAGGAATAGCGGGCGCAGCGCGCGCTGCTGCAGGATCTGTACCGCTCGGAAGCGGTGCCCGCGGGTGAACACCGACACGAAGGTTTCCACCACCACCGAGAGGGTGCGCCCGCACAGCGCCACATAGGCCACCACCAGGGCCATCAGACGACCAGAGCTATCCGGGACCAGCTGGGCGACACCCAGCACCAGGGCGAAGGCCAGCAGCCATGGCAGCATGCGGCGCAGGAAGTGCACGGTGAGCAGCCAGGCCCGCGGATCCCGGGGCAGATCCAGCGGCCAGCCGCGGCGACGCGCCAGCAACCGTCCCAGGGCGATCAGGATGACCAGCAGCCCGACCCAGATACCCAGCAGAACCGCCCCTTCGATCAGGAAGTGCATCAACTCGGCATTCCCGGTGCCGGTCACCAGACCGCTGAGGTCCTCCCAACCATGCTCCAGCTGGTTGCGCCAACGATCAATGGGCGACTGCCCCGCTTCGGCCTGCTCGCCAAGATCGCTGAGGGTCTCGGCCAGGGCACCGAGCAGCCCCTGCCGCGGGGCGATGGCGCCCTGTTCCACCGCCTCGCCTTGTACCCGCTGCAGGTCGCGCAGATTCTCCAGCAGGGCACCACGCTGTTCGGCATCCTCCAGGGTAGCGATCACCTGATCGAGGGATTCCTGGAACGCCTGGGGATCATGCTCTGCGGCAGGCTGCTCGGCTCCGCCCATCAACCCGGACAGGCCGAGCTGCTGGGCCTGGGCGGGCAGCACCAGCAGGAACAACAGTAGCCAGGTCAGACAGGTGAACAGGCTTCGGCGCAGTGGTAACGACATCGTTTCTCCGTCTTCGATCGGCGACGCTGGTCGCCAATATGTTAGGCTCCCCGCGAGCCCATCGGTCACGCACAGGATGCCGCCATGACGCCGCTACCGCCACCCGAACCCCGCAATCCCGACGGAGAGATACGCCGTGTCGGGGTCGAGATCGAGTTCGCCGGGTTACCGCCCCGCGACACCGCCGAACTGGTGCGCGATCTGTTCGGTGGTGAACTGGTGGTCGTCAGCGCCCATCGGCTCAGGGTCCAGGGGACCCTCTGGGGCGAGTTCGTCATCGAACTGGACACCCAGTATGCCCACCCCGACGCCGAAGTGCTCGATGCCAAGCCCAGGGACGACACCGAGTGGGAGCGTCAGCGCCATCAGATGCGGGTCGACTTCCACACCCGCACCCGGGAGCTGATCGGCGACGTGGTCACCGGCCTGGTACCCACCGAGATCGTCTGCCCCCCGGTGCCCTGGGACGAGCTCGATGAACTCGACGCGCTGTTCGTCGGACTGCGCGAGCATGGCGCAAAGGGCACCGACGCCAGCCTGCTCTATGGCTTTGGCCTGCACCTCAATCCGGAGGTGCCGAGCCTCGAGGTAGAGAGCCTGCTGGCCCACCTGCGCGCCTACCTGCTGACCGCCGAGTGGCTGCGCGAGCAGATCGACGTGGACATCACCCGCGAGGTTCTGCCTCATGCCAACCCTTTCGCCAAGCCCTATGCGTTGAAGGTGCTGGCACCGAACTACGCGCCGGACCTGGATACCCTGATCGGTGACTACCTGGCGGATAACCCGACCCGCAATCGCGAGCTGGACATGACCCCGCTGTTTGCCTATCTGCGGCCGAACTACCCCCACGAGCTGTTTCAAAACAAGCTGGTCAAGGCACGCCCCACTTTTCACTACCGGCTACCGGACGCCCGCCTCTCCGAGCCCGGCTGGGGCTCCGTCACGGAGTGGAACCGCTGGCTCGAGGTGGAGAAGCTGGCCGCCGACGAAGAGACCCTGTCTCGTCGGGCGGCTGGCTACGTGGCCAAGCACACCCGCTCCCCGCTGGCCAGGATGTGGCTGCGCATGCGCGGCTGGGTGGGCACCGCGTGAGCAAGCATCGCCCCCTCATCGGTATCACCACCTCGGACCGCAAGAGCCAGATCGCCTGGCTCTTCGACTGGTTCGCGGTGTGGCGCCACGGCGGCCACCCGCTGCGTCTATCGCCTTCGCGCCCCATGCCCAAGCAGCTCGATGGCCTGATCATCGGCGGCGGTGACGATATCCAGGCCCACCTCTACAATGCCGAGGTGCAGCTCGACGTGCGGGTGGATCCTCAGCGTGACGAGCTCGAGCTCGAACTGCTGGAGCGTTTCATCCCCGCGGACACCCCGGTCCTCGGGATCTGCCGCGGCGCCCAGCTGATCAACATCTATCTGGGCGGTACACTCGACCCGGACATCTATACCACCCACGAGGGGCTCAAGCGGCGTCGCACCGTGCTACCGCGCAAGACGGTGGACATCGTCGGCGCCAGCAAGCTGCACCGCATACTGGGGGTCAGCTGGTGCCGGATCAACAGCCTGCACCATCAGGCGGTCAATCGGGCCGGCCGCGGCATCGAGATCGTCGCTAGGGATCGCGACGGCCTGGTACAGGGCATCGAGTCCCGCGATCACGAGTTCCTGATCGGCGTGCAGTGGCATCCGGAGTGGCTGATCTTCAACCGTCCCCAGCAGCGGCTGATCCGCGCCCTGGTCAAGGCCGCCACCCGCCATCGCGACCGGCCAACGGACGATCCGGCGACCTGACACGACGATCTGACACGACGACGGCCACCCGAGGGTGGCCGTCGCAGGTCGTGCCAGGCGCGGATCAGCTCTCCAGGGTAGCCTCGAGAGTGATCTCGGCATTCAACAGCTTGGAGACCGGGCAGCCGGCCTTGGCCTTCTCGGCACACTCCTCGAAGGCCGCCTGATCGGCGCCCGGGATCTTCACCCGGCTCACCAGATGAATGCTAGGGATATGGAAGCCGCCTTCCGGATCCTCGGCCAGCGTCACGGTGGCCTGGGTATCGATGCTCTCGGCCTCCATGCCGGCATCGCCCAGGATCAGCGACAGCGCCATGGAGAAGCAGCCGGCATGGGCGGCGCCGATCAACTCTTCCGGATTGGAGCCCGCCTCGCCCTCGAAGCGCTGGCGAAAGTCATAGGGCGTCTCCTTCAGCACGCCGCTCTCGGTGGACACCGTGCCCTTGCCGTTCTTGATGCCGCCCTGCCAGCGGGCGGAAGCCGTCTTGGTAATGCTCATGGGTTACTCTCCCGAGTGAATGGCGTTAATGACATGAATGGCGTTAACGAGGTGAATGGCAACCCCAGTGTAGACCTCTCTCACGCCGGCGCCTCTTGAGAGAGTGACTCGAGCGCCGCCTCATAGTCCGGCTCATCCTTGATCTCGCTCACCAGCTGGCTGTGGATCACCTTGTCGTTCTCGTCCACCACGACGACCGCACGGGCGCAGAGCCCGTTCATGGGACCGCTGCACAGGTCCACGCCCCACGCCTGGTGGAACTCGGGGTGACGGAAGGTCGAGAGGGTCTCCACGTTATCCAGCCCCTCCGCACCGCAGAAGCGCTTGGCGGCGAAGGGCAGGTCGGCGGAGACCACCAGCACCACGGTATTGGCCATCTCCCCGGCGAGCTCGTTGAAGCGGCGCGTGGAGGTGGCACAGGTCGGGGTGTCGACGCTGGGAATGATGTTGAGCACCTTGCGCTGGCCGGCAAAGTCGGCCAGCGTCACATCGACCATGTCGGTGTTGGTCAGGGTCAGGGCGGGAGCCGCCTGGCCCACGTCCGGAAAATCGCCGGCCACATCTACCGGGGCTCCGGCGCGATTTACCTGTTTCATGCCCACACTCCTCGATCATCGTGAAAGAATCCGAGACTAACGGTCCCACGCCCGGGCGGCCAACACCAGCGTCAACGCTTGCCGTCACGCAGCGCCAGCAGGGCATCGGACAGCGCCGCGGCGCCCAGCTCACGCATGGCGGCGACGTTGCGCTCGGGGATCGTCTCGGGGTTCGGGTAGTGCTCGAGCGCCTCCTCGAGCCCCGCCTCGCGAAGCAGATGCAGCATCGGGAAGGGCGAGCGGTTGGTAAAATTGGCCGCATCGTGCTGCTCCGCGCCCTCGAAGCAGTAGTCGGGGTGAAAGCTGGCCAGCTGATAGATACCGTCAAAGCCCTGCTGAGTCAGCAGCGCCTCGGCAATGGCCAGGAAGTCGAGGTAGTCGTCGAACTCCTCGAGGCCATCGGTCAACACCAGCAGGGTGGTCTCGATCGTTGCAGTCGCGTCGAGTCGCTCGCACTCGGCGACCAGAGCCAGCAGGGCCCGTTCCCAATCGGTGGCGTCCACCGCCACGTAGCGGATCGTGTCGCGGGCCACCTCGCGACCGGCAAAGGGGCAGACGTTGTGGGCGACCACGAAGGTCTCGACCCAGGCGCGGGTGGCGATCAGGGTCTGATCCTGGGGGCGCTCGGCGGATGCGGACATGAAGACTCTCGCGGCAGCAGGGAAATGGGGTCTGCTATTGTGGCAGAAACCGCGCCCGACGCGAGAAAAGTCCCTGGCCTGAAAAGGAGCCATCATGTCCGCCTCCCCTCTGCCCCCGGCAACGCCACCCAGCGTCACGCTGTCTGCCACCGCCCAGGAGCCCGTCGTCAAGATCCCCGCCATCGGTCAGGGCACCTGGTACATGGGCGAGGGGCTCGCCCCCCGCCAGGATGAGGTGCGAGCGCTGCAGCACGGCCTGGCGCAGGGCATGACCCTGATCGACACTGCCGAGATGTATGCCGACGGCGGCGCCGAGGACGTGGTGGGCGAGGCGCTGGTGGGCCGGCGCCACGAGGCCTTCCTGGTCTCCAAGGTCTACCCGTGGAACGCCGGGCGCGACTCGGCCATCGCCGCCTGCGAGGCGAGCCTGAAGCGCCTGAACACCGATCATCTGGACCTCTACCTGCTGCACTGGCCGGGCGACATTCCCCTGGAGGAGACCCTGGAGGCGTTCGACCGGCTGCGCGAGGCCGGCAAGATACGCCGCTTCGGCGTCTCCAACTTCGATGTGGACGAGATGGCGGCGCTGCACGCGCTGCCCGGCGGCGAGAGCTGCGCCGTCAACCAGGTGCTCTATCACCTGGGCTCCCGGGGCATCGAGCACTCCCTGCTGCCCTGGCAGCGAGCGCACGCCATTCCCACCATGGCCTACTGCCCCCTGGCCCAGGCCGGCAATCTGCGCCGGGAGCTGCTCACCCACCCCGAGCTGCTCGAGATCGCCTCGTCGCTCGGCGTCACCCCCACCCAGCTGCTGCTGGCCTGGGCGATTCGTCCCGTGAGCGGACGACGCGACGTGATCGCCATCCCCAAGGCCACCGGCCTGGAGCACGTCGAGCAGAATGCCGGGGCGCTGATGATCCAGCTCAACGACGAGGCGCTGGACCGCCTCGACGCCGCCTTCCCGGCGCCCCGACGCAAGGAACCGCTGGATATCGTCTAGACCCTGCGCGACGCGAACCTGTCGGCGAGCCGCGTCGGCTCCGGCAGCTTGGTGCGGCGCAGGCAGGCCGTCACCCACTCCAGCGCCGTTGCCAGCGACACCCGGTGTCCCGACGAGACGAAGAGCGGCTTCACGCCGACCCGCGAACGCAGCACCGCCCCGATCACCTCATCCTCCGGGCCATCGGTGAGCGGTGTCCAGTCGCCCCTCGCCGGCCCCGGCTCGCCGTGACGCCCGCAGAGCCGCGACTTGGCCACGCCGATGGTCGGCAGGTCGAGCCAAAGCCCGAGATGAGAGGCCACCCCCACGCGCCGCGGATGGGCGACGCCCTGGCCGTCCACCATCACCAGCTCGGGCCGCACCGTCAGCTTTGCAAAAGCCCCCAGCGCCGCCGGCAACTCGCGAAACGACAGCAGCCCCGGAATGTAGGGCATCCGCGTCGGTTCGCGATGCACCATCCGCTCCACCACCTCGAATTCACCCGATTCCTGCGCCGGCCAGGCGAGCACGACCACTGCCGCCCGGGTGATCTCGCCCCGCTGCTCGAAGCCGATATCCACCCCGGCGATGTGACGCACCGGGCCGAGCCGATCCTCGCGCTCCACCCGTCCGGCCAGGCGCCGCTGCAGGGCGATGGCCTCGCGTGGCGCCAGGTTCCAGTCGTGGAGGGGAGTGAGTGACAT
>PWEV01000188.1 GCA_003553625.1 Halomonas sp. | reverse complement strand
GACCTCCCCGAGCGCTTCCGCGTGGGTGCGGCGCTCACAGAGCCCGACCACAGCACCTTCTACGGGGGCGATGAGAAGGGCTATACCGACTATCCCTTCCTGGATAACGGCCACGACCGTCTCTGCTGATTGTCCGACCCCCCCTGAGAGAAGCCCGGCCATGTGCCGGGCTTCTTGCTGATGGGGTATTGCCGCCTTGAGGGTGTGATTGCGTAGGCTCGTCCAGGAGCTGGGAAAAATGGCAACTATCCGGGAATTTCCGATAGTTCGTCTGGAGTTAGTTCATCAGGAATAGTGCCGGCTGGCTCAGCCCGGGGTTTAGTGGCAGGCTAAGAGAACATCGAACCAACCTGCCGGAAGAGCAGGCGGTTACCGCTCAGGACATCGCCGCGCGACTCGGCATCGAGCGCATGCCGACCATCTACGAAGCTGAAGTGCTCGAAGCCCTCAACGACGCTCTCTGGGAGGCGAGCTGATATGCCAAGCCATCGACATGTCCGCGGGATGTATCGAAAAAACGGCATTCTTCAAACATGTCATGGCCATATGTCGATGGCGTGAACATCGTTGCCGGCAAGCAGAGCGGTGAAGTTAAAATAACGCCGAGCCTTATTTTAATTTCGGGCATAAATTAAAATAACACGTGACGCTATTTTACTCGGACCCGCCTTCGAGCGATGAGGTAGAGCCCCATGGAACGTGGACTCACAGGCCACTATGTCGACAGCATCGCCGGCGGCGTGCGCTGTCAGGCCTTCATCCCCGACCCGCTGCCGCCCCGGCCGCCCCTGACGCTGGATGGCAAGCTGCAGGGCCGCATCAACCACGCGATGCTGGCGCTGGGACGCCTGGATGCCATCAGTACCCTGCTGCCCGACGCTTCGCTCTTTCTCTACAGCTATGTGCGCAAGGAGGCGGTCATGTCGTCGCAGATCGAGGGCACCCAATCCTCGCTCAGCGACCTGATGCTCTACGAGATGGAGGGCATGCCCGGGGTGCCCATGGACGACGTGCAGGAGGTCTCCTGCTACGTCAACGCGCTGACGCTGGGCATGCAACGCATCCGCGAAGGCTTTCCCATCAGCCACCGGCTGATAATGGAGGGGCATACCGCGCTGATGACCTCGGGGCGTGGTATCAACCGCGGGCCGGGCGAGTTTCGCAGCAGTCAGGTATGGCTGGGGGGACACCGCCCCGATGAGGCGGTCTTCGTGCCCCCTCCGCCTCAATCCATCGCCGACGGCTGGTCGGCCCTGGAGCGCTTCATCAATGACCTTCCCGAGGCCACCGATCCATTGATCAAGGCCGCGCTGACCCATGTGCAGTTCGAGACCATTCACCCGTTCCTGGATGGTAACGGGCGACTGGGACGCCTGCTCATTCCGCTGATCCTGGTCGAGGCGGGCATCCTTCACGAGCCCCTGCTGTACCTGTCGGTGTTCTTCAAGAAGCACCGCCAGACCTACTACGAGCGGCTTCAGCAGGTGAGAGTGACCGGTGACTGGGAGGCCTGGCTGCTGTTCTTCGTGGATGCCGTGACCGATACCGCCAACCAGGCGGTGGCGACGGCACGGCGGCTAAACGAGCTGCGCGAGCAGGACAAGGCACGTCTCGGCGAGCTGGGTCGCCAGGCCGGCTCGGCGGGGCTGCTGGTGGATGCATTCTTCCAGCAGCCCATCGCCAATATCGGCCATCTCTGCCAGCGCACCGGGCTCACACCCGCCACGGTCGGCAAGCTGTTAACAGCCATGGAAACCAAACTCGACATCGTCCAGGAGCTAACCGGGCATAAGCGCAACCGCATCTACGCCTACCGGGCCTACATCGACATTCTCAATCAGGACACCCCATGACTCAGAACGACATCGTCCAGCATCGGTGAAGCGAGGGAGGGTTTCATGGAGAACATGAGCTGAGCCGGATAAGGGCCCAGAAATAAAGAGGTTTCCATGCAGGAGGACGTGTCTGCTTTCCGACGAGCAGCTCGTATTGCTCGCCGGCGAGGCCGCCTTCGAGGGCGGCGTGGCCTATTTCGCCAAAGCGGAGGCGGTGGTCGACCAGCTTGCCGAGCAGGCGCCGCAGTTGCCCCCGACACCTGCCTGACCCTGGTGGAGTACGTCCTGTCGCGCCTGGCCCGAGCGCTCGAGACCATCGACGACTCGGGCGGCTTTCGCTTCTACTGCGAATAGACGCTGCAGAAGCTGCACGTGCAGGCCGCCCAACGGCTCGACTGGTCAGGCGAGAAGCTGGCGACGCATCTCTACGAGATCGCCTTCGGGGAAAGTCATGATTTTTACCCCAAGTTTCCCGATGCTTACTCCGAGGCTCTGGGCAGCGCGCCGAGGCGCGCGGCGATCTGGCGACCATCCTGGCGCTGCATCAGAAGAGCGCCACCGAGGTGCAGGACTACCTGAAGATCGCCGAGCTGTGCATCGCGTAAGGCGCCTGGGAGCAGGTAGAGCTGTGGCTGGCCCGAATGTCGGAGTGTTCTGGTCAGCCGAGCATCTGGCGGTGCTGATCGCCACCGTGGCGGT
>PWEV01000169.1 GCA_003553625.1 Halomonas sp. | reverse complement strand
TCTCAAGGTGGGGGAGCAACAGCGCGAATTCATCACCGGTCAGGCGCGCCAGGCAGTCGCCCGGTTCGGCCAGGTGCTGCAGACGCTCGGCGACAGCCGTCAACAGCTGGTTGCCGACGTGATGTCCGAGCCCGTCATTGACGGCCTTGAAGCCATCGAGATCCAGGTGCATGACCGCGAGGAGCCCGTGGCTCTGCTGGACCTGGCCAAAGGCGGCCTCCAGATGCTCATCAAGTGCCTTACGATTGGGCAGGCCGGTCAGCAGATCATGAGATGCCTGGTAGGCGATTTTCGCCTCGTGATCACGCTGCTGGGTAATGTCCTGCTGGATGCCGATATAGTGTGTGCAGAATCCTTGCTCATCGAAGACCGGACTGAGTGACAGCCGGTTCCAGAAGGATGTGCCGTCCTTGTGGTAGTTGAGCAAGGTGGCCTCCAGGCGCCGCCGCTCGGCGATGGCTTGGCGTATCGTCGCCACCACTCCCGCATCGGTGTCTGGCCCCTGGAGGAAGCGACAGTTGCGGCCCAGCACCTCATCTGGGGCGTATCCGGTCAGCGCATAGAACGCGTCATTGGCATAAACATGCGGCATGCCAGGCCGGGTGGCATCCGCCATGAGCACCCCGTTGGGCGTGGCCTCGATGCCTCTTTCGAGCAGATGCCTTGCTGACTCCTGACGCTTGCGCTCGGTGATGTCCCGACAGATGCCGTAGACCCCGACGACCTCGCCGTCGATGGTCACCGGAAAATTGATGATCTCCAGGTGATAGACATGGCCATCGCGATGGATGCCCTTGGTCTCGTATTGGCGCGAGCCCCCCTGCCTGGCGGCATCGAAACCGGCCTGGGTGACGTCCCGGTAGTCGGCTTCGATGAACTCGTTGAAGTGGTGACCGATCAGCGCTTCATTCGGATAGCCCGTGATGCGGGTGAGGGCCGCGTTGCCGCGCTTTAAGCGCCCCTTCAGGTCGAACTCGTAGACACCGTCCGGATGGTTCACGAACAGGGAGTGATGCCACTCGGAGAGGGTACGGTGGCTCGTCGCGTCGCGGTCGCGGATGAGGGCCAGCGCCACCAGGGCCGCGGCCTGGCGTAGACGCCGCTTGCTGGTCTCAGAAGGGGTACAAGGCGTTCGGTAGTAGGTGCCGAAGGTGCCGAGCAGCTCCCCCGAAGTTGTCATCACCGGGCTCGACCAGCAGGCGCGTAGGCCTTCGATCTCCGCCTCACGGCTGAAAGCTGACCAGCGCGGATCAGAGGGGATGTCCTCGGACACCACCAACTCACGCTGAAAAGCGGCACAGCCGAAAGAGGCCGAGTCGGGCCCGATCGGCACCTGTTGCAGCAGCGCCTGGTAGGCCGCGGAAAACATCGTGTTCGGATAGAGACTCAGCGTCTGATCTGCCGGATCGAAGCGCATGAAGGCGACGATGGCGTCGGGGAGCATGACCGAGATCCAGCGGGCGATGGCGTCCAGTGTTTGGCCAAGAGGGGCCTGCCGAGCGATCAGCTCATGCACCTCTTGCTGTGTTTCCATGAGCTTGAGTTCGTTGAGCACCCTCGACCCTCCCTGTGCGAAAGTGTTTTGCTTCGCCCCGTAAACAGAAATCCCCCGGGATAGTGGGCGCCCGACGTATGATAGGCAAGGCCGGTGGTGTCCGCTGACCGCCTCATCCAACCCGCCGGTGCTGCACGAGCCGCCGACGTCCTGTCTGTTCTTAATTCTTGTGAGGCTCCGCCGTTGACGCTGACATCGCTCTGGGCACGTCTGATTGCAGCTACTCTCGTCCCTGCGGCGCTGGTGACAGCACTGCTGTTTCCGATCTTCACCGCGCAGCTGGATGATCGTATCGACACTACCCGCGCAACCGCCGAGGCCCGGCTGGCATCCGGGTACGAGGGGCTGCTCCAGGGCATGAACGTAAGCTTCAACCAGGTGTTGGCAACGGCGGAGTTCCCTCTCCTGCGTCGGTATATGGCGAGCCTTCAGGAGACGATGCCCCTTGCTCGGGACATCGTGTTGCAGGGGGACCGCGAGCAGCTGGATGCGCTCTTCAATACGCTGCTGACGCACTTCGGGCGCTATACCCGTCTGACACTGATCGATAGGCAGGGGCGTGAGCGACTGTCCGTCACCAAGGACCCCATGCTGCCGCTCCCCCCGGTAGGCGATTACACCGCGACAAACCGCTTTCAAGAGGCGATGGCACTTCAGCACCGCGACCTCTATGTTTCGCCACCGCGCCTGGAAACAGCCGGTGACGGTGATGCCGCCGGCACCCCCGTCATCGACATCGCCACACCGATGTTCGACCAGAGCGGTCGCCGGCTTGGCGTCATGCTGTTCACCCTGGACTGGTCCCACATCACGGACAATCTCTTGCATGCCCGTGGGGATAGCCCCACCCAAGTCGTGCTGGTGGATGCCCAAGGCCGCTGGCTACTCTCCGACAACGACGCAGGGTCGATGCCGTTCGGGGGCACTCTGGCGAATCTGTGGCCGGATGCCTGGCAGGCCATGGCATCACATCCCCGGG
>PWEV01000244.1 GCA_003553625.1 Halomonas sp. | reverse complement strand
CGGAGAAGTCTTACCAGCCGGGTGGACTGTAGTATCTCGTGGAGCAGCGGGAAGGAAAGCAGGATGATCAATACCGACAGCCAGTTGTCTTTCGTGGTCTGCCAGCGGTCTTGCGAGATGGACATGTAGAAAGCATATTCGACCACGAACACCGTCCAGATCAGCCAATCGGCGACCGTGATCAGGGGGTGCTCCACGTCCATCATGAAAGCGATCGTGAGCGGCAAGGTCAGGATGGCGGCAATGATGACCGCAAAGGTCAGGTAATTGCTGAGCGACTCTTCAAGCGCTGCGCCAAGTTTCAGTCGCATCGACCCTCTCCTGTCACCCTGAATGGCTGCCTGGTGATAAACGCGTGGTGATGGGTAGCGTGGCATCTTAGCTTTTGCTGCTTCTCCACCCTAGGCCGACGCCACTCCGGCGTCGGTACGCTGACAAACGGAGCCGCGACAGATGGCCATGTTTCTGGCGTGCCGGGAGAAGTGGTGGCTGGGTGACTGAAACGGGTAGCTCGGGCTACCCGTTTCGGCATTTCAGGCTGTGCCCCTACTAGAAGAACAGCCGGCGCAGCGCCTCACCGGGGTCGGACTCGCGCATGAAGGCCTCGCCCACCAGGAAGGCGTTGACGTCGTGTTCCCGCATGCGCAGCACGTCGTCACGGACATGGATCCCGGATTCGGTGACCACGGTGACCCCCGCCGGAATGCGCGGCAGCAGGGCCAGCGTGGTGTCCAGGGTGGTATCGAAGGTGTGCAGGTCGCGGTTGTTGATGCCCACCAGGGCGAGATCCAACGTGAGTGCCCGCTCCAGCTCTTGAGCGTCGTGGACCTCCACCAGCACGTCCATGCCCAGCTCCACGGCCTGGCGGTTCAGATCTGCCATCCTGGCATCGTCCAGGGCGGCAACGATCAGCAGGATGCAGTCGGCGCCGATGGCGCGCGCCTCGCTGACCTGGTAGCCGTGGGTGATGAAGTCCTTGCGGATCACCGGCAGGTCGCAGGCCTCGCGGGCCTCGATCAGGTAGTCCTCATGACCCTGGAAGAAGTCAGCGTCGGTGAGCACAGAGAGGCAGGCCGCGCCGCCGGCGGCGAAGCTGGCGGCGATCTCGCCGGGACGGAAATCCTCGCGGATCACCCCCCGGGAGGGCGAGGCCTTCTTGACCTCGGCGATCACCGCCGGATCACCTTCGGCGATCCGGCGGTTCATGGCATCGACAAAACCGCGCGGTGCGCTCTGCTCGGCGGCCAGGCGCAGCAGTTCGGCCTCGGACACGGCGCGGGAGCGCTCTGCCACTTCCTCATCCTTGCGACGGAGGATGCGGGTCAGAATGGTGGGGGTCGCCCCCGGGGATGCGCTCATCGGTTAGCTCCTTGTAGGGGTGCGCAGAGAGGGGTGCCCAGAGAGGGAGATGCGCTCACTGCAGGAAGACGCGGGTGAAGTTGGCCAGCTCCCTGAGTTTCTCCAGGGGCAGCTTCGAGGCCTGGGCATCCTGGGCCAGGGCTGCCCCTTCCTTGAGGGTGTCGGCCACGCCCGAGACATAGAGCGCCGCGCCGGCATTGAGGGCGACGATATCCGCCGCTGGACCCTCGCCCACCAGGGATTGCTCCACCAGGCGCAGGCTGTCCTCGGCGGACTTCACTCGCAGCGTGTCCAGCGACTGACGGGCAATGCCCATCTCTTCCGGGGTGATGACGTACTCGTGAACTTCACCGTCCCGGAGCTCGGCCACCAGGGTGGGCTGGGCCAGGGAGATCTCGTCCAGGCCATCCTCGGCGTGCACCACCAGCACGTGGCGGCTGCCCAGGCGGCGCAGCACGTCGGCCATCTGTGGCACCAGCGCCGGGTCGTAGACCCCCAGTACCTGATTGGCAGCGCCGGCGGGATTGGTCAACGGCCCCAGGATGTTGAACAGGGTACGCACACCCATCTCCCGCCGCGGCCCCACTGCGTAGCGCATGGCCGGGTGATGATTGGGAGCAAACATGAAGCCCACCCCCACCTCGGTGATGCAGCGCGCCACCTGCTCGGCGTCGAGGTCGAGGTGGATACCGGCCACGGCGAAGAGATCGGCGCTGCCCGACGAGGAGGACACCCCGCGATTGCCGTGCTTGGCCACGTGGCCGCCGGCGGCGGCCACCACGAAGCTCGCCGCGGTGGAGACGTTGAACAGGTTGGCGCCATCGCCGCCGGTGCCGACGATGTCCACCACGTGTTCCAGCCGAGGCGGAAGCTGTACCGGCTTCATCAGCTCGCGCATCACCTGGGCGGCGGCGCTGATCTCCTCGGCGGTCTCGCCCTTCATGGCCATGCCCATCAGGAAGGCGGCAATCAGCGCATCGCTGATCTCCCCGGTCATGATCTGGCGCATCACCTCATGGGTCTCGGCGAAATTCAGATTTTCGCGGCGCATCAGGGCACCGAGGGCATCTCGCATCTGCATAGTCGATCTCCTCGACGCAGGCTCGGCTCAGCGGCGCCTACGCATGGCGTTTCAGAAAGTTGGCCAGCAGCTCATGGCCCTGGCGGGTGAGGATAGACTCGGG
>PWEV01000101.1 GCA_003553625.1 Halomonas sp. | reverse complement strand
TGGCCAGACTGTAAGCCGAGTGCCAGAGGCGGTGTCAGATTTTTCCTCCAGACAGCGTTATCGCAAGACGTTCTGCGCTCGGTCATTCGCCCCGCAGAGCGTGGCTCCCACCAGAATGAACGGCCTCAGTGGAAGCAGGAAAGCCCCAGAGGCTTCAGGCTTCTGGTGGGAGATCGGCTCTGCCGAGCGAATGGCGGTGTTGCCAAGGCGTGTGACCACTGGTGGGAGCTGGGCTTTGCCCGGCGAAAGGCGGCGAAGCCGCCCAGTAGTGTTGCCTGACGGTGCGGTGGTCTGAACCTTCGTCGATGCGTCGAACCGCCCGCAGAGCGTGGCTCCCACCAGAATGAACAGTCTAGGTGGTAGCGGGAAGACCTATCGGATGCAGGGGGCGTCAGGTTGATTTACCCGATCGGCAGGGTCAGCTGGCGGCGATGCGACTCCGGCAGCAGGCGGGCGCCGACGCCGAGCAGGCGCACCGGGCGGCGGCCGCGCTCCCAGGCCTGCTCCAGCAGGCGCGAGAAACTCTCGGGGGAGGGGGCCAGGCCGCGGCTCTCCAGGGTGGTCAGGCTGAAGTCGTCGAAGCGCACCTTCACCACCACGCCGGCCAGGGGCGGGTGGCCGTGGCGGGCGATGCGCTCCTCCAGCTTCTGGCAGAGCGGGGGCAGGGCCTGGCGGCAGCTGGCGAGGTCGGGCAGGTCATGGGCGAAGGTGCTCTCCACGCTGATCGACTTGCGCTCGCGCTCCAGGCGCACCGGGCGCTCATCGATGCCCCGGGCCAGCTCGAACAAGCGCTTGCCGAACTTGCCGAAGGCCTCCAGCAGCCGCTCCAGCGGCACCTCGCGCAGCGCCACGCAGGTACTGATGCCCATGGCGTCCAGGCGCGCGCCGGTGGCGGGGCCCACCCCGTGGAGCTTCTTCACCGGCAGGGTCTGGAGGAACGCCTCCATGCGCTCCGGGGTGATCACCGTCAGGCCGTCGGGCTTCTCCCAGTCGCTGGCGATCTTGGCCAGGAACTTGTTGGGCGCCACCCCCACGGAGAGGGTGATGCCGGTGCGCGCCAGGCACTCCTCCTTCAGCCAGCGGGCCATCCAGGTGGCGCTGCCGGAGAAGCGCTCCACCTCGCTGACGTCGAGGAAGGCCTCGTCCAGGGAGAGGGGCTCCACCAGGGGGGTGAGCTCATGGAAGATCGCCTGGATCTGCCGGGAGACCTCGCGGTACTTGTCGAAGTTGCCGGGCAGCAGGGTGAGCTGGGGGCAGAGGCGCAGCGCCCGGGCGGTGGGCATCGCCGAATGGATGCCGAAGGCCCGGGCGGGGTAGTTGCAGGTGGCGATCACCCCGCGGCGTTCGGGGCTGCCGCCGATGGCCAGCGGCACCTCGGCGAGCGCCGGGTTGTCGCGCATCTCCACCGCCGCGAAGAAGCAGTCGCAGTCGGCGTGGAGGATCTTTCTCACGGGGCAGGACTCGGGAAGCGCCGATGCCGGCGCCTACCCCAGCGCCTGGCCGCTGCCGCCGCGGATCACGCCCACGCCGATGCCCTCGATCTCCAGCACCTCATGGCGCAGGTCCACCTCGATGGGGGGGAACTCGGGGTTCTCGGCCCTCAGGGTGACCACGTGGCCGCTGCGCTGGAAGCGCTTCACCGTCACCTCGTCCTCCAGGCGCGCCACCACGATCTGGCCGTCGCGCACCCGCTCGGTGCGGTGCACCGCGAGCAGGTCGCCCTCCAGGATGCCGACATCCTTCATGGAGAGGCCGCGCACCCGGAGCAGGTAGTCGGCCCGGGGAGTGAAGTACTCCGGGGGCAGCGGGCAGTAGCGGTCGATATGCTCCGCGGCAAGGATCGGGCTGCCCGCGGCCACTTCGCCGATGATCGGCAGCCCCTGGGCCGGGGCATCGCCCTCGGCGGGGGCCTCCTGCTCCTGGGCGGGCAGGCGGATGCCCCGGGAGGTGCCGGCGATCATGCGTATGGCGCCCTTCTTCTCGAGGGCGCGCAGGTGCTCCTCGGCGGCATTGGGCGAGCGGAACCCCAGGGCCCGGGCGATCTCGGCCCGAGTGGGCGGATAGCCCAGGTCCTGGATAGTCTTGACGATGAAGTCGTAGACGTTCTGCTGGCGCTGGGTGAGGGGGCGTGTCATGCGACCTCCAAAGCGGAAAGGCGACCGGGTGAATACGTTAGTGATCAAGTATACAGCATGTCATTCCATCCAGTAACGCGGGATTGTGTGGTTCCCGACTCAAGCCACGGCCGGGCGGGCAAGAGATAAGCTGCGTTTAAAACGCGTTGTCCCTCCGGCCATTGAGGATGTCGCCGCCGCTGGTTACAATTCCGCCACGTTTGAAACACCCGTTTATGCCCGGGGCTCTCAGGGGCTTCCATCGGGACTCTTTTCGGGACGCTTATCGGGACGTTATATCGGGAGTCTTCAGATGGCCCAGACCGACACCGTCACCCGCATCCTCGACACGGCCGAGGTGCTGTTCGCCGAGCGCGGCTTCGCCGAGACCTCGCTGCGCACCATCACCAGCAAGGCCAAGGTCAACCTGG
>PWEV01000122.1 GCA_003553625.1 Halomonas sp. | reverse complement strand
CTCTTGAGCAAGATTTCGCCGCATGCTGCGATTCGATTCTTTGAATGAATCCAGGAAGCACTGCATTGTAGACGAAGCGCACGCAAGCGAAGTGGTGGCCTCCACCAACATCCTTGAGGCTTGCCGGAATCACGAGGTGGAGCATCTGACCTACGCCAGCACCAGCAGCGTCTATGGCGCCCGGTATCGGGATTTCTATCAGAGGAACAGGGATATTCCTTTCATGCGCGCCAATGTGGGCGATCGCTATGTGATTGAGCAGCTGCGCGAGACCGGTTGGCGGCTAGGTGGCGGAATCACCCGGTTTGCTACCCGATGGCGCGGTCGCGGCCCTGGGCCTTGGCGCGATAGAGCCGCTGATCGGCCCGATGGTAGAGCCGATCGAAGTCGTCGCCGTCTTCCGCTTCTGCTACCCCGATGCTGACGGTGAGCCGCCTTCCCTGTGCCGGCCCCGGCAGGGGCATCTCGCGGGTTGCCGCCAGGATGCGCTGGGCAAGCCGCTGGGCGGCGAGAACGTTGCTGAAGGGCAGCAGGATGGCAAACTCCTCTCCCCCCATCCGAGCCACGCTGTCCGTCTGGCGGCTGCACTCGAGCAGCAGGTTCGCGAAGGCGATCAGCACCTGGTCGCCGACCGGGTGGCCGAACGCATCGTTGATCTGCTTGAAGTGATCCAGGTCCAGCAGCAGCATCGAGATCGGCGACGCATGCCGGTCGCGGCGCTGGAAATGATAGTCGGCGTCTTCGAGCAGGCGGCGGCGGTTGTGAAGGCCGGTCAGCTCGTCCGTGCGGCTCTGGCGGCGCATCAGCTCCCGTTGCGTGTTCAACCGATAGAGCATCAGCAGGGCCAGGCCGATGGCGACCACCAGCATCAGCAGCAGCGCGGCCAACGCCAGGGTCAGGCGCTGCATCAGGCGTCGCTGCTCGGCCGACGCCCGATGGAGCAGCTCGTTGAGTTCGCTGTAGGCCCAGGCGAGCCCCTCCTCGATGTCCAGTCCCAGGTTCAACAGCGCCTGGCGCTCCGGCAGGGGCATGACCCGGTCGCTGCTGACGTTGGCGATGGCCTCTTCCAGCGCCGGCAGCTGGCGGTCGATGCTGTCGAGCTCATCGATCAGCGGCTGGTATTGGGCAGGCGGGATCTCGCTGCGCTCGAGCTGACGCTTGATCCCCTGCATGCGCAGGGGGATGCGCCACAGCAGGTCGTTGAGCTGCTGCAGATGGATGGTATCCGGGCTGTCGAGCAGGCTGTCGAGGATCAGGCGCAGGCGTTCCGGGTCCTCCTGGGCACGCACCACATCGGTGACCATGGCGGTGTAGTTGGCCCCTATCAGCCGCCGGGCCTCGGAGAGATACACCCCGAAGGCAATGAGGCAGACCCAGACGATGAAGAGATAGGTCACCAGCAGAACGAGGGGTTTTCTCGCCAGGCGCCTCACCTGGCACTCACCTCCCGGATGGCCCAGATCCAGCGGGTCATGGGTTCGGTGCCCTCGCGGACCGCTTCCACATCGTCGGGCACTATCAGCATGAAGGGGCCGAGATCGTCGAGGGCGATGGGCTCGCCATTCAGGCGGGTCACGAAGAGGTACTGTTTCTCGCCTCGCTGCTGCGGGGTGAGAAAGGTCGTGTAGCCGTCATGGGCGATGAACCGTACGCGATCGGCCTCCGCGAGGCCGTGGTCGGCCAGCAGGGTGTCGAGGTCCACCCCGGAGAAGCGGCCTGCCGGGCCCTCCGGGTGGCGAAGCTCGGCGTGAATCAGTGGCGAAGACTCGATCTCGTCCAGGGACAGCGTGCGGCTCTCGGTCCCCTCGCTCAGCGTGAGCTCGCTGGCCAGGGCCGGTACCACCCATAGGCAGGCGATCAGGCAAAGCACGACGCGCCACCCGCCCAACTGCATGTTAAGACTCATGGTTACCTTTCCCTTACGTGTGTAACGGACTTTGTCGCAGTACGATCACCGGGTCAAGCGGTGGTTGACCGGCCAGGAGGTCACCGCAAACTAGAGCTGAGACTTCAGGGCCGGTTCTAGATCCCTTCTTGCTGCTATTAGCCCCTGGTTGCGAATACTCGCCGGGTTTTGTCCAATGACGACCCATGAACGTTTGCTCGAGGAGGTACCGGGCCAAATGCTCACCTCCCGGATGACGCCCTGACGCTTTACCACGCTCTGAAAGGTATCGACTGTTCGATCCAGGCTCACTGACGCGGGGCCTGAGCTACTCTCGCCCGTTCTCGGTTCGAAGCCCACATCGTGTCGCAGGCGATGGACTGGAATGTCTTAGAGCGATGTCTTCAAACGATGACTGACTGGTGGCCATGACGTCATGGGCCAGATGAGATGGCCCAGACGCGTTCAGTACGCAGGCACAAGTCGCGGAACTGGAGGCGAGATTCCCCCGGGAGTGACGCACCACTATCGACAAGGACACAGCCATGATCCGACTGGCCGCCAACCTCAGCATGCTGTTCAACGAGCACGACTTTCTCGACCGCTTCGCCGCGGCGGGGCAGGCCGGCTTTCGCGGCGTCGAGTACCTGTTTCCCTATGCCT
>PWEV01000328.1 GCA_003553625.1 Halomonas sp. | reverse complement strand
TTATGCAGCTGAAGTTTTTCAACGTCAATTATGCGTCGGGTGTGCAGATGTTCGAGACCCAGCTGCGCGCCCTCTACCGGGCTCCCGACCACATGCTGGCCGCACTGATTCACGACGACGACCAGGCTCCTGAGCGCACCGCAGTGATCAGCCAGCTGACCTGGGAGTGGCTCAGGCAATGTGACCCGTCGCATCGCTTCAACGAGGACATCACCGATGCCGAGAAGGCGGCCGCTCACCGCTACAAGCACCTTCACTTCTGAACGTCTCATCGTCGGCTTCGCATCTGGAAGAAGAAGAACCGCAGGCCCATGAAGATCGCGGTGGCCACGCCGGAGAGCACCAGCATCTCGGTGTCGCCTAGGCCGCGGCTGACGTAGCGGCCGGCGATGGCGATCACCAGCAGCACCACCACCAGCGGGGTCATGTCGACGTACTGCAGCGCCGCGCTGTGGTAGAGGCTGCGGGCCTTGGCCGGGGTGATCTCCTTCTCTTTGCCGGCCTCCTCGAGCATGCCGCGAATCGCCGCCGGCACGCCGCCACTGGCCTGGGCGATATGGCGCAGGAAGCGGTCGCGGGTGGGCTCGTCAGCGAAGCGCAGCGGGTTGTCGGCAATCCAGCGTTCGGCCAGGGTGCGACTCTCCTCCAGCGGCAGCGGCTTGAGCTCCACCTGTGCCTGGAAGCGCCACAGCAGCCGGTCGATGCGCACCCGGCGGTTGCTGTCGTCCATGCAGGCGACCACCTGGGCGCAGTCGAGGATCACCGCGAACAGCTCGGCCTGGCTGGGCGGCACCTCGAGGGTCTCCAGCAGCACCAGGAAGCGCCGCCGCCGCAGGCTGTTCTCCAACAGTGCCACCGTGTCGGACACCGGCAGACGACGCAGCGGGCGCACCAGATCGTTCCACGGCAGGCTGCCCTCGCGCCTGGCCCTCGCCAGGGTCCTCGGTGGCAGCAGCGCCTCGGGCACCGCCAGGCCGCAGCGTTCGTGGATCTGCCGGGCCAGTTCGAGCAGCGATGACTTGGTGGTGCCGGCGGGCACGAACACCACCGGGGGCTCGCCATCTCCCAGCTGGCCACGCAGGTGGCGCAGGAAGGCCGACTTGCCGATGCCGGCGCGGCCATGGATCAGCACATTGGCGCCGCGCCGGATCGCCGTCAGGGCCGCATCCGATTCGCGTGATCGGCCAACAAATCCCGTAACGTCGTCCACTGGCCACCTCCGAACTCGCGTGCAATGCGCTCGCGCAGGGCGTCACCTCGGCGGTGACGCTCGGCGAAGGCCAGGTCGGCCTGCTCCATGGCCTCGGCCACCGGCCACAGGGTGTCCGGCTCGGCGATGCCCTCCTCGACCTGGCGCTGCTGGTACTCCAGCCGATCGCGGCGGAAGTCACGCATGCGCTCGGCCTCGTGAAGCTCGAACATCACCGCCTCGAGCTCCGCCACGCTGGCCAGGAAGCCGGTGAGCACGCCATCCCGGGAGAGCATCCAGCCACTGCGCGCCTCGGCGGAGCGCAGTTCATGGCTGCGGTCGAACAGCGGGATCGACACCCGGATACCGGCATTGGGGCCGGCGGCCCCGCCCTCGGCGGTGCCTCGCTCCGTCCAGCCCAGGGTGATGTCGCTCGACCAGTCGCGTTGCCGGGTCGTTTCGCGGTACTGCGCCTGCTGGGCCTGCAGCACCGGGTGGGCGCGCTGGACCAGGGCGATGGCGTCATCGAGCGGCGCGGCGAGCACGACACTCGGGGCGGACAGGGTGACGGCGGCCGCCAGCGCCGTGACGCGGATCATCCGAACAGCTCCCGTTGCACCGGGGACATGCTCACCAGCACCAGGGAGGACTGCTGCAGGACCAGCAGCTCCTTCACCTGGGCCAGGGCCTCGTGGTCCATGCCCTCGGCCTCGAGGACGATCTGCAGCTTGCCTTCGTCGGTGGTGGTGATCTTCTTGACCTTGGTGGTCAGATCTTCGACCCGGGCGTCGACCGGGATCGTCTGGCCGTCGGCGCTGATGTGGATCATGGCGGCGTCGCCGCGGGCGGCATCGGGGGTGGTGTGGGTGGTCATGGTGTCATCCTCTCGGCTTCGCGGGCGCCCAGACGCTCGGGGCGCGGGGCGGGGTAATCCGCCGGGGCACCCGGCGGTGTCGGGGAGACGGCGCTCGACGCCGACCCCAGATACTCCTCGATGACGGCGCGGGCCTGCTCCCAGCCGTGGCAGATCTCGGCGCGGTAGCCCTGGCGGTTCAGTGCGGCGATCCAGCGGCACTGGGCCTCCGACGGGCTGCCGGTGCGGGTCTTCATCTCGATGTACAGGCCATGGAACGCTCCGCTCGCCACCGGCAGGCAGATGTCCGGCACGCCGGTCTTCACGCCCTCGGCGCGCAGCTTCTGCGCCTCCACCGAGTAGCGCCCCCGTCGACCGCGCTTGTCGGTGCGCTCCTTGGCGGGCCGCAGGCCGCCGTTGGGAATCGCGTAGAGCAATTCGAGCACCGGCCAGCGCCCGACCGCGTACTCGGCCCACTTGAACAGGGCGACCTGCTCCTGGTGTTCGCTG
>PWEV01000139.1 GCA_003553625.1 Halomonas sp. | reverse complement strand
GGGCGATCGGCCCCTCAAGCAGCTCGCGCCGCATAGGGCGACGGGGAGATGAACGTGAGGGGGAGCCGGGGACAGAAGGCGAAGACATGCGCGCTCTCGACGACGGGCGGGCAGCGGATTGTGCCCGTTTTCGGCAGCGAATTGAAACGCCACCCAGACGCCCGGTGAATGGGAGCTGTCACTAAAGCATGCTGCTACTGGTGGTAAGGATATTGTCAACAATGCTTCAAGCTACTGGTGGGAGATGGGCTCTGCCCGGCGAATGGCGGCGTAGCCACCCGGCGGTGGCACTAGCCTGTCTAGTGCTCACCGCTTTTCGCCCCGCAGAGCGTGGCTCCCACCAGTAGCAACAGCCTCGGTGGGAGTTCGTTGCCTCCATGGCCTGAGAATGCCATCCAGGCCTTCAAGCGGATTCGCTTGCGACAGGTTACACTTCCAGGTGTAACCCAGGCTCTGTGAAGAACCGGAACGGAAGTCTCAGCAACAGCCGTCTCGGAAACAAGAGGACAACATCATGCACGCCACCGTAAAAGATTTACGCTTGCAGGCCAGAGCGCTACTGGCGGCTACCCAGCGCGGTGAAACCGTGGAAATCACCTTTCGCGGCAAACCCTGCGCACGGTTGGTGGGGCTAACCACCGACTCTGAGCAAGAGCGACCGGCGCGTAACCCTGCCTTTGGCCTCTGGGCAGACCGGGCTGAGATGGAGAATGAGATGGATGTTGAATCCCATGTCCGTCGTCTCCGCTCACCCCGCACCTTCGGAGCCAATGACTGATGCTGGTCGATACCGATGTGCTGATCTGGAACCTGAGGGGGAATGCCGCCGCGGCCGACAGGCTGGATGAGATGCCCGGCTTCTCGCTCTCTGCCGTGAGCTACATGGAGCTGGTCCAGGGACTGCGCGACAAGCAGGAGCAGCACCAGCTTCGCCAGGCGATGCGCTACTGGCAAGCCAAGCTGGTGCATCTCGAGGAGGGCATCTCGGCGCGGGCCACCTTCCTGGTCGAGAGCTACGCGCTCAGCCACAGAATGCAGATGGCCGATGCGCTGATTGCGGCAACTGCTATGGAACTCGGGGTGCCACTGCTCACCGCCAACGATCGCCACTATCGGCATATCGACGGTCTGGAGATCGAGATCTTTCGTCCAATGCTTCCGCGACCCTAAGGCACCACCACCACCGGCACGGGGATGCGGGCCAGCACTTCCGGGTCCTCGGCGAAGAGCCGGGTGAGGGTCTGGCGGCCGATCACCAGGGCGCCGCTGCGGGCGTGGGCGAGGAAGCGTTCGAGCGCCGGGGCGGCCATGGGGGCGAGCTCCTCGCGGCCGAGAAATAGCGGATGGTTGCGCGAGGCCTCGGCCAGGGTCTCGCCCCAGGGCAGCGTAGGCGCCTCGCCGCGAATGTAGCGCAGCGGGCCCGGCACCGGCGGGTGGCGCTCGTCCCAGATGATCACGGTGCAGGGCGCCTCCAGCACCAGGCGGCGGCTGGTGGAGCCGAGCCGCGAGCTCCAGCCCCAGCGCGACGAGAGTCCCGCCTTGCCCAGCACCAGCACGTCGCCGGGGGCGGCCTCGGCCAGGGCCTCGCTGACCACCTGGCCGCGGCTCACCTGCAGGCGATGGCGCAGCGTGCGCCCCGCCACCGCCTCGTCCAGGGAGCGAGTGATGCGCTGCAGCTGGCGGGCCAGGCTCGCCTCCAGCTCGGCGCTCTGCAGCGGCCGGGCAAGCCCGGTACTGGCCCCCACCTCCCGGGAGAAGGGAAAGGCGGCGCAGCGCAGCAGGTCGAGATCCTCGATGAAGAGCGCCACCAGCTCGGCGCTGACCTCATCGGCCAGGGCCACCGCCGCGGCCAGGGCGGCCTGGCTCTGCCGGGAGTCGTCCAGCAGCGCCAGCACGCGCATCGCCTCGCTGCGCTCACTCATGATCGCCGTCCTTGTCATGGCCCTCGCCCTCGCCATGACCCTCGCCATGACCCTCGCCATCGCCCTCGCTCCCTCTGGCGGCCTTGACCGCCTCGCGGAAGGCCGTCAGGCGCGCCTGTACCCGGCCGTTGAGACTCCCCTCCGGGAACCGTCCGGCCTCGTCCGCTTCGCCCAGCGCCTCGCCGGCCAGCAGGGTCAGCGCCTCGTCCACGTGGCGCACCGCGAAGATGCGGAAGGTGCCGGCGGCCATGGCCTCGCGCACCTCCGCCTTGAGCATCAGATGCGCCACATTGCTGGCCGGCAGGATCACCGCCTGGCCGTTCAGCTCCCCCCGGGCGTGGCACACATCGAAGAAGCCCTCGATCTTCTCGTTGACCCCGCCCACCGCCTGCACCTCGCCGTGCTGGTTGATGGAGCCGGTCACCGCGAAGCTCTGGTCCAGCGGCACCCGGCCGATGGCCGAGACCAGCGCGCACACCTCCGCCACCGAGGCGCTGTCGCCCTCGACCCCGGCATAGGACTGCTCGAAGGCCAGGCTGGCCGAGAGGGACAGCGGCTGGTCCGGGGCGTAGCGGCCGGCCAGGAAGCGCGACAGGATCATCACCCCCTTGGTGTGGATGCGCCCGCCCAGGCGCG
>PWEV01000046.1 GCA_003553625.1 Halomonas sp. | reverse complement strand
GAGGGGATGCGGCTGGAGGCCGGCCACCTGGTGGCAGGAATTGGCGAGAGCGAACGGCGCATCCCCTGGGGCGAACTGGTGCAGGCGGCCTATCTGGGCCGCGTCTCGCTCTCCGAGAAGGGCTTCTACGCCACCCCGCTGATCCACTACGACCGCGGCACCGGTCAGGGGCGCCCCTTCTACTATTTCGCCTACGGGGCCGCCGTCGCCGAGGTCAGCGTCGACACCCTGAGCGGCGAATACCAGGTGGATCGGGTCGACATCCTTCACGACGTCGGCGACTCCCTGAACCCGGCCATCGACCTCGGCCAGGTGGAGGGCGGCTTCATCCAGGGCATGGGCTGGCTGACCAGCGAGGAGCTCAAATGGAACGAGGCCGGCCGGCTGATCTCGGATGGCCCGGCCACCTACAAGATTCCCACCTACGGCGACCTGCCGGCGATCTTCAACGTCGAACTGATGGAGGGCCACCCCAACTCCATGGCCAGCATTTACCGCTCCAAGGCCGTGGGCGAACCCCCCTTCATGCTGGGTATCTCGGTGTGGTCCGCGCTGCGCGATGCCCTGGCGAGCCTCTCGGACTATCGCGAGGCGCCGCGGCTCGATACCCCGGCCACACCCGAGCGGGTACTGCTCGCTGCCGAGGCGCTGCGCGCCCGCCACAGCGACGGGCCGCCGGCTTTTGGAGGGCAGTGACCATGGCCCCTGGCAGCGCATCGCGTCCCGAGAGCTGGCACGCCGCCCTGCATCGCCTGCAGCGTGAGGGACTGCCCCACGCCCTGGCCACCCAGGTGACCAGCGCCGGCTCCACGCCCCGGGAGCCCGGGGCACGCATGGTGATCACCGCCGACGCCGTCTTCGACACCCTGGGCGGCGGCACCTTCGAATACCAGGTGATCGAGGCCGCCCGACGCCGCCTGTCGGGCCGTGATGGAGAGGTCATCGCCGGGATGAGCCTCGAGGCCTTCTCCCTGGGCGGGCGCAGCGGCCAGTGCTGCGGCGGCTTCGTCAACGTGCTGCTCGAAGTCTTCCCCGGGAGCATGACGACCCTGGCGATCTTCGGAGCGGGCCACGTGGGAACGGAACTCGTGCGCCTGGCCGCCCCGCTGCCCTGGCAGGTGCGGTGGCACGACAGCCGCGAGGCGATCTTCCCGGACTGGGCGGCGAGCCAACCGCGCCTCGAGTGCCGCCACGCGCCCGACCCGGCCGCCGCCGTGAGCGAGCTGCCTCCTGGCACTCATGCCCTGGTGCTGACCCACGACCACGCCGAGGACCGCGCCCTGGTGGATGCGCTTTTGCGCCGAAGTAAAGCGTGCGCCTCCATCGGCCTGATCGGCTCACGCAGCAAGTGGGCCAGCTTCCGCTCGCGACTCGTCGTTGCCGGCCACAGCGACGCGGCACTCGACCAGGTGCGCTGCCCCATCGGCATGGCGGCAGGTGGCACCGGGAGGGACAAGACCCCCTATGCCATCGCGCTGGCCAGCATCGCCGAGCTGCTGCCCATGATGGAAGGCGCCAAGCGAACGGATCAGCGCGGCCTCGCCCCGGCGGAAGTGAGAGCCCTGTTCCGCGAGCCTTCAATGTAAATGCATCCCGCACGCCAACAAACCGCCAAGCCAGGGGCGCCGGGGGCAGGCCGAAGAGGAGGTCCGATTCCAGGGAAGGAATCGGTAGCGTACAGGGAGGTATTCACAGCGCCTCCTCGATGGTCCGGCACCCCGGGGCCTGCCGCCGGATCAGCCCCGATGACACCAAGAAGATGAGCCTGACGAGATGACCCAGAAAAAATCGCGCGTGCTGCGCGCCGAACTGCTGAGCTTCGACGCCGACCCCGGCGACGGCGATGTTCCCGTCCCGGGCAGTGTCCGACACTACCCGGACGGCGCCCTCTGGGTCGAGAACGGCCGCATCCGTGCCGTCGGCGACTACGCCACCCTCGCTCCCGACCTCCCCTCCGGCATCGAGGTGATCGACCATCGCGGGAAGCTGATCACCCCCGGCTTTATCGACAGCCACGTGCACTATGTGCAGCTGGAGATCATGGCCTCCTACGGACGCCAGCTCCTCGACTGGCTCAACGACTACACCTTCCCGGAGGAGCTCAAGTTTGCCAGCCGCGAGCACGCGGACGCCCTCTCCGAGGCCTTCCTCGACGAGATGCTGCGGGTGGGCACCACCACCGCCCAGGTGTTCTGCTCGAGTCATCCGGTGTCGGTGGACGCCTTCTTCGCGGCCAGCCAGCGGCGTGGCCTGTGCATGCTGGCCGGCAAGGTGCTGATGGACCGGCATGCCCCCGAGGGACTCACCGATGACGTCCAGGGCGGTATCCGCGACACCGAGCGGCTGATCGGCGATTGGCACGGCAAGGGACGGCTGGGGTACAGCCTGACCCCGCGCTTCGCGCCCACCTCCACCCGGGCTCAGCTCGACGCCACCGGCGCCATCCTGCGCACGGACCCGAGCCTGTGGCTGCAGACCCACCTCGCCGAGAACACCGGCGAGCTGGACTGGGTGTCTGAGCTCTTCCCCGGCAGCCGCGACTATCTCGAGGTCTACGAGCAGTC
>PWEV01000104.1 GCA_003553625.1 Halomonas sp. | reverse complement strand
GGGTGGCAACCGGCTCGATCTCCGTCTCCATGCGATGGATTTGCCGATTCAGCTCCTGGTAATCCTCGGCCAGCCTCGCGAAATGAGCGTCGGACTGCTTGAGGTCATGGATGCGCTCGGCATGCGCGGGGAACTCTTCGGCGAGTTGGTGCGGCGTGTGGCTCATGGTGGCTCCTGGATCACTGGTTGTGAATGTTGAAAACAGCTCCGACACTATCGTAACCACGGCCCGTCAGCCAGTCTGCAGGTGCTGGCAGCGGCGCTCGGACAGGTACGTTTAACCGGCACGCCCATCCGACAACATGTCGGCTGCCTTTCGGCAGTGAGCTCAAGGAGGTGCCATGCCCGAGAACCGCAGGACATCGCTCAATCCCGCCCTGGAACGCGTCCACCTGGTGTGGGACCTGCTGGTCATCCTGCTGGTGGTCGCCAACCTGACCCTGCTGCTGTTCGATAGCCTCTTCATGCTGTCGCCGCTGAACGCTGCCTTCGAGGCCGTGGCCCCCGGCCTGCATGACGCCTACGAAAGCCATATCCGTGCCAACTTCATCGCCATCGACCTGGCGTTCGTGGCCATCTTCCTGCTCGACGTGCTGCTGGGCTGGGCGGTGGCCATCGCCGAGCGACGCTACCACCGCTGGTTCTTCTACCCCTTCGTTCACTGGTACGACGTGCTCGGCTGCATCCCGGTCGGCGGCTTTCGCCTGCTGCGCATCCTGCGCGTCATCACGCTGCTGCAGCGGATGCAGCGGCTGGGCCTGATCGACGTTCGACGCTGGTACCTCTACAGCGTAATCATCAAGTATTACGACATCCTGCTGGAGGAGCTCACCGACCGTATCTCCATCCGCATGCTCGACAGTGTCCAGTCACATCTGCGTTCCAGCGACGGGCTCTCCGGCCGGATGGTGGAACAGGTATTGCGACCCCGCCAGCAGGCGCTGATCCAGGAGATCACCCAGCGGCTGGAGGCCATGGCCGGCACCGCCTACGACCACAATCGAGCCGACACCCTGCTTTACGTGCGAGAGCTGGTCGGCCGCACCCTCTCGGAGAGCCCGGAGATTCGCCGTCTGTCGCGCCTTCCCATGGGCAGCCAGCTGACCCGGGGGCTCGAGGGCTCAATCTCCGACCTGGCCTGCCGGCTGGTCAACGAGGCGCTGGAGGGGCTGCAGTCGCCGGAGTTCTCCGCCCTGGTGGAGCACCTGGCCGAGAGCGGTTTCGATGCCTGGCTGCGCACCGACCCCCACACCGAAAAGGTCAGCGAACAGGTGCTGGTGGACATGCTAGAACTTCTCAAGGAGCAGATCGCAGTCAAGGAGTGGAAGAACAAGTACGAGTGAGCCTACCGGTGGCCCGACGGCGGCAGGTTTTTTTCATGAGCGCCGGGCCATAAGCGCTCAGACACGAGCGCCGAGCCATCAACGCTGGGCCATCAACGTTCTGCCATCACTCTCGCCAGCTCCTGCCGGTAGGCCGCCTCGTGTAGGGCCGGGTCCGCCGGAAAGCGCCCCAGTTCCACCGCCAGTTCGAAGAAGCCCTGCCGGGGGAGGTCGCCACGGCGGCTGACCACCAGGGCGGCGATCATCGGGCGGCCGGCGGCAACGTCCTCGCGCATCAGTGCCTCCAGGGCAAGGGCTACGCGCTGGATGGTGCGCGGCGGCGTGAGCCCCAGCGCCTCGGCGGCCTGCTGGTAGGGAATCGGCACGGCCTCCTCGGGCAGGCGGGCCAGCCACTCACGCAGGCGCGGGGCCAGGTCGTTTTCGTCGGTCACGCGCATTCTCCGGTTGATGGTCTCTTCCTGCCCCCCCACTTGCCCGTCACTGCCACTCACCCGGCAGACGCGGGACGGCGCCGCGCAGGCAACGACCATCAGGTCAGCACATCGGCGATCCCTCGCTCGCCGTCAAGCAGCACGAACTCCCGGTCGGTCAGCCCCCTCGCCTTTACCAGGTGCAGCAGGGCGTGGGCAACGTTGGCTCGGGAGACGGCGTTCTCGCCACCGGTCTCCTCGACCGAGGCGGCCACTCTCTCAGTGGCGGGTTCGTCGGTGAGTCGACCCGGTTTGAGGATCACGTGGGGCACGCCCGAGCAGCGCAGGTAGGCGTCGGCGGCAAACTTGGCGGCCATGTAGGGGCGCAGTTTCTCGGGAGCCGCCTGGGGGTCCTCGGCGCGCATTGCGCTGACCATCAGGAAGCGCGAAAAGCCCCGCTCGCGGGCCGCGTCCACCGCGCGAGTGGCGCCGTAGAGATCGATCAGCAGGGTCTTGTCGGGGCCGGTGTGGGGGCCGGAGCCGGCGGTGAAGAGCAGCTGGTCGCAACCGTCGAGGGCGTGAGCGAAGTCCCCCTCCAGGTCGGCAATCACTGTTTCGATGCCGCGCTCTTCGAACCAGGGCTGCTGCTCCGGCGAGCGGATCATGGCGCGGATGGGCTCGCCGGCATCACAGGCCAACGCGCAGAAATGCTGGCCGATCTGGCCGTTGGCACCAATTACCAGGGTGGTCATTCGTCACTCCTTCCCTTGCAGTCTTCGAGATCCGGGGCGGAATCGAGTCCCGATGCCGAGTCCCATGCGGTTG
>PWEV01000269.1 GCA_003553625.1 Halomonas sp. | reverse complement strand
TCTACACCGCCAAGCAGTACGGCCCGGACCGCATCATCGGCTTCTCGCCGATCCCGGCCATGTCCATGGTCAGCTACGCCGCGGGCAGCCGCTACCTGTCGCTGATCGGCGGCGTCTGCATGAGCTTCTACGACTGGTACTGCGACCTGCCGCCGGCCTCGCCCATGACCTGGGGCGAGCAGACCGACGTGCCGGAATCGGCCGACTGGTACAACTCCGGCTATATCATCGCCTGGGGGTCCAACGTGCCCCAGACCCGGACCCCGGATGCCCACTTCTTTACCGAGGTGCGCTACAAGGGCACCAAGACCGTCTCCATCACCCCGGACTACGCCGAGGTCTCCAAGCTCACCGACGAGTGGCTCTCCGCCAAGCAGGGCACCGATGCCGCCCTGGCCATGGCCATGGGGCACGTCATTCTCAAGGAGTTCCACCTCGACAAGCCCAGCACCTACTTCACCGAGTATGTCCGCCAGTACACCGACATGCCCTTCCTGGTGGAGCTGGAGCCTCGTGAGGACGGCAGCTACGCGCCCGGCCGGCAGCTGCGCGCCAGTGATTTCGACGCCAGCCTGGGCCAGGCGAACAATCCCGAGTGGAAGACCGTGGCGTGGGACGAGACCCGCGACCAGCTGGTGGTACCGCGGGGTTCCATCGGCTTCCGCTGGGGCGAGACCGGTGACGAAATAGGCAAGTGGAACCTCGAGCCGCTGGACGCCGAGGGCACCGAGATCAAGCCGCTGCTGACCTTGGCCGACCACCATGACAGCGTCGCCAGAGTGGCGTTTCCCTACTTCGGCGGCATCGAGCATGAGCACTTCGAGCATGTGAAGGGCGAAGGCGTGGGCGCCGCGGATGACCTGCTGTTCCACAACCTGCCCGTCAAGCGGATGAAGAAGGCCGACGGCAGCGAGATGCTGGCGGTCACCGTGTTTGACCTGATGTGCGCCAACTACGGCATCGACCGCGGCTTTGCCGGCGACGGCGAAGATGACGGTGCGACCTCTTTCGATCAGATTCGTCCCTACACCCCGGCCTGGCAGGAGAAGATCACCGGCGTATCCGCCGAGCAGGCCACTCGCATCGCCCGTGAGTTCGCCGACAACGCCGACAAGACCCGGGGTCGCTCCATGATCATCGTGGGTGCCGGCATGAACCACTGGTACCACATGGACATGAACTACCGCGGCCTGATCAACATGCTGGTCATGTGCGGCTGCATCGGCCAGAGCGGCGGCGGCTGGGCCCACTACGTGGGCCAGGAGAAGCTGCGGCCCCAGACCGGCTGGACCCCGCTGGCCTTCGGCCTCGACTGGCAGCGTCCGCCGCGCCACATGAACTCCACGTCGTTCTTCTACAACCACTCCTCCCAGTGGCGCTACGAGAAGCTCGAGATCAAGGAGATCCTCTCGCCGCTGGCCAAGGTCGAGGACTATCCCGGGAGCCTGATCGACTTCAACGTGCGCTCCGAGCGCATGGGCTGGCTGCCCTCCGCCCCGCAGTTGAACACCAACCCGCTGGGCCTGGCGAAGAAGGCCGAGGCCGCCGGCATGTCCACCAAGGACTATGCCGTCCAGCAGCTCAAGAGCGGCGAGCTGGCGTTTGCCGCGGAAGACCCGGATGCCCCGGAGAACTTCCCGCGCAACATGTTCATCTGGCGCTCCAACCTGCTCGGCAGCTCGGGCAAGGGTCACGAGTACATGCTCAAGTACCTGCTGGGGACTCGTCACGGCATCCAGGGCAAGGATCTGGGCGATTTCGGCGGCCAGAAGCCGGAAGAGGTCAAGTGGCACGACGAGGCGCCCGAAGGCAAGCTCGACCTGCTGGTGACTCTGGACTTCCGCATGTCCACTACCTGTCTCTATTCGGACATCGTGCTGCCCACGGCCACCTGGTATGAGAAGAACGACCTCAACACCTCGGACATGCACCCCTTCATCCACCCGCTGACCGCGGCCACCGACCCGGCGTGGGAGTCGCGCAGCGACTGGGATATCTACAAGGGCATCGCCAAGGCATTTTCCAAGGCCTGCGTGGGGCACCTGGGCGAGGAGACCGATCTGGTCACCCTGCCGCACCAGCATGACTCCCCCGCCGAGCTGGCCCAGCCCCAGGTGCTGGACTGGAAGAAGGGCGAGTGCGAGGCCATCCCCGGCAAGACCATGCCGGCGCTGATCGAGGTCAAGCGCAACTACCCCGAGACCTACGAGCGCTTCACCTCCGTGGGCCCGCTGCTGGAAAGCATCGGCAACGGCGGCAAGGGCATCAGCTGGAACACCGAGTCCGAGGTGGAACTGCTCGGCAAGCTCAACCATTGCAAGCTGGACGGGCCGCACAAGGGGCGCCCGCTGATCGAGAGCGCCGTCGACGCGGCCGAGATGATCCTGACCCTGGCGCCGGAGACCAACGGCCAGGTGGCGGTGAAGGCCTGGGAGGCACTCTCCAAGATCACCGGACGGGATCACGCCCACCTGGCGCATCCCAAGCAAGACGAGAAGATCCGCTTCAGCGACATCGTCGCCCAGCCGCGCAAGATCATCTCCAGCCCGACCTGGTCCGGCCTCGAGGATGAGCACGTCTCCTACAACGCCGGCTATACCAACGTTCACGAGATGATCCCCTGGCGCACCGTCAGCGGCCGCCAGCAGTTCTATCAGGATCACGCCTGGATGCGCGCCTTCGGCGAGAGCCTGCTGGTCTATCGTCCGCCGATCGATACCAAGGCGGCCAAGGGCTTCAAGCTGCCCGAGGACAACGGTAACCCGAGCAAGGCGCTGAACTTCATCACGCCGCACCAGAAGTGGGGTATCCACTCCACCTACAGCGACAACCTGATGATGCTGACGCTCAACCGCGGCGGCCCGGTGGTCTGGCTCTCCGAACCCGATGCGGCATCGATCGGCATCGAGGACAACGACTGGATCGAGCTGTACAACGCCAACGGCGCCATCGCGGCGCGGGCACTGGTCAGCCAGCGTGTCAAGGACGGCATGGTGATGATGTACCACGCCCAGGAGCGCAACGTGAACGTGCCGGGCTCCGAGATCACCGGCACCCGCGGCGGCATCCACAACTCCGTGACCCGGGTCTGTCCGAAGCCGACCCATATGATCGGCGGCTATGCGCAGCTCTCCTACAGCTTCAACTACTACGGCACCGTCGGCTCCAACCGCGATGAATTCGTCCTGGTTCGCAAGATGAAGCACATCGACTGGCTGGATGAAGAGGGCAATGACTACGTGCAGGAGGTGGTGAAATGAAGATTCGTTCCCAGGTAGGCATGGTCCTCAACCTCGACAAATGCATCGGTTGCCACACCTGTTCGGTGACCTGCAAGAACGTCTGGACCAGCCGTGAAGGCGTCGAGTACGCCTGGTTCAACAACGTCGAGACCAAGCCCGGCATCGGCTATCCCAAGGAGTGGGAGAATCAGAAGAAGTGGAAGGGCGGCTGGATGCGCCGCAAGGATGGCAAGATCGAGCCGCGCATCGGCGGCAAGTGGCGGGTGCTGGCGAACATCTTCGCCAACCCCGACCTGCCGGAGATCGACGACTACTACGAGCCGTTCACCTTCGACTATGAGCACCTGCATACCGCCAAGATCGGCAAGCACCAGCCGGTGGCGCGCCCCCGGTCGCTGATCTCCGGCGAGCGCATGAAGAAGATCGAGTGGGGCCCTAACTGGGAGGACATCCTCGGCACCGAGTTCGCCAAGCGCCGCAAGGACATGAACTTCGAGAAGGTGCAGGCCGATATCTACGGCCAGTTCGAGAACACCTTCATGATGTACCTGCCGCGGCTGTGCGAGCACTGCCTCAACCCCACCTGCGTGGCGTCGTGCCCGAGTGGCGCCATCTACAAGCGGGAGGAGGACGGCATCGTCCTGATCGACCAGGACAAGTGCCGCGGCTGGCGGATGTGCATCTCCGGCTGCCCCTACAAGAAGATCTACTACAACTGGAAGACCGGGAAGTCCGAGAAGTGCATCTTCTGCTATCCGCGCATCGAGGCCGGTCAGCCGACCATCTGCTCCGAGACCTGTGTGGGCCGCATCCGCTACCTCGGCGTGCTGCTCTACGATGCCGATCGCATCGAGGAAGTGGCCAGCTCCCCGGACGAGCGTGATCTCTATCACCGCCAGTGCGAGATCTTCCTGGATCCCAACGACCCCGCGGTGATCGCCCAGGCGAAGCAGGACGGCATCACCGACAACGTGATCGCCGCCGCCCAGGCGTCGCCGGTCTACAAGATGGCCATGGAGTGGGGCCTGGCCCTGCCGCTGCACCCCGAGTACCGCACCCTGCCGATGGTCTGGTACGTGCCGCCGCTCTCGCCGATCCAGTCCGCCGCCGAGGCGGGCAAGATCGAGTTCGACGGCGTGATGCCGAAGATCGAGTCGCTGCGCATCCCGGTGCGGTATCTGGCCAACATGCTCACCGCCGGTGAGGAGGCCCCCGTGGTGCTGGCGCTCAAGCGCCTGATGGCCATGCGCGTCTACATGCGCGGCAAGCATGTGGAAGGGCGGCCCAACGCCGAGGTCCTGGAGGAAGTGGGGCTGACCGTCGCTCAGGTGGAAGAGATGTATCGCTACCTGGCCATCGCCAACTACGAGGATCGCTTCGTGATCCCCACCAGCCACCGCGAGATGGCCACCGAGGCCTTCCCGGAGCGCGGCGGCTGCGGCTTCACCTTCGGCGACGGCTGCCACGGCGAGAGCAAGCCGAGCCTGTTCAACGGCCGCTCCCAGACCGCCACCCTGGTCAAGCCGGTGGAATCCTATGATCCCCAGCGCGGCGAAAAGAAAGCCGAGGAGGCTCGCAATGACTGATGCCGCTCTCAAGATGGCAGAACCGGCCGTTGGCATGCGCAGCCTGCGCGTGCTGGCCCGCCTGCTCGACTACCCCACCGAGGAGCTCCAGGCCGCGGCCGGCGAGCTCATCGAGATCATCGACCAGGAGCGCCGCCTTTCGGCGGCGCTGCGCACCGCCCTGAAGGACTGGTGCCAGCGCACCGCCGACGGTGACCTGCTGGAACTGCAGTCCGAGTACGTGGCCCTGTTCGACAAGGGGCGCGCCACCTCGCTGCTTCTGTTCGAGCACGTCCACGGTGAGTCCCGCGACCGCGGCCAGGCCATGGTCGACCTGATGGACGAGTACAAGGCCGCCGGCTTCGAGCTGGACGCCCGGGAGCTGCCCGACTATCTGCCGGTGTTTCTGGAATACCTCTCCACCTGCGAAGACGCCGAAGTCGGCCGCTGGCTCGGCGAGATACGCCATATCCTCGGGCTGCTCACGGCGCGTCTCGAGGATCGGGATGCCGACCATGCCCTGGTGCCACGGGCCCTGCTGGCGCTGATCGGCGCCGAGGCCGAGGCCGATGCCCACCGCGAGGAGGTCAAGGGCGAAAAGCGTGACGACACCCCCGAGGCGCTGGATGCGGTCTGGGAAGAGGAGGCGGTGCGCTTCTCCGCCGAGTCCGATCAGGACTGCGCCCTGCAGTCCGCCGAAGGCCGTCGTCTGGCCGAGCGCAAGCAGGGCGTACAGAGCGACGCCGTTCGCATTCTCTCACCCGAGGCGGTGCCTCAGGTGAAGGGTCGTTAACAGGAGAATCACCATGTCCGCAATTGGCACCTATTTCGAACACCTGATCTACGGCTACTACCCCTACCTGGTGGGCACCGTCTTCCTGGTCGGCAGCCTGCTGCGCTACGACCACGGCCAGTTCACCTGGAAGGCCGGCTCCAGCCAGATGCTGTCGTCGAAGAACATGCGCCTGGCCAGTAACCTCTTCCACGTCGGCATCATTGTCATCTTCTTCGGTCACCTGGTGGGCCTGCTGCTGCCGCACTGGGTCTACTCGCCCTTCATGCACGCGGGCACCAAGCAGCTCATCGCCATCGTGGTGGGCGGGGCTGCCGGGATTGCCTGCTTGGTGGGCGGCGCCATGCTGCTCTATCGCCGCATCTTCAATCCGCGGGTGCGGGCCTCATCGAGCATCATGGATACGCTCATCCTGGCGCTGATCGTTTCCCAGGCCGCCCTGGGCATGGTCACCGTGTTCTTCTCGCTGGGCCACCTGGACGGCGAGATGATGATTACCCTGGGTAACTGGGCCCAGTCCATCGTCTTCTTCAGTGGTGATGCGGCTCAACACATGGAAGGTGTGTCATGGATCTATCGTGCCCATATCTTCTGGGGCCTGACCATCATCCTGCTGTTCCCCTTCTCGCGCCTGGTACACGTGTGGAGCGTGCCCTTCGGCTATATCACTCGTCGCTACCAGATCGTGCGCAAGCGGGGCTGAGGAGTCATCACCATGAATAAGATCGATATCGAACTGATCCCGGGGGGCGCGAGCCCCCCACCCATCCGGGTCGGCGGGGCCACCATCGAGGAGTCCGCCATCGCCCAGGAGATGCAGTTCCATCCGGCGGACTCCGCCGGTACGGCCCAGCTAAAGGCGGCCCGGGCCCTGGTGGTACGCGAGCTGCTGTGCCAGCGGGCCGCGGAGCTCGGCCTGCTCGAGGCATCCGGCGAGGCGCTGGACGAGGGCGATACCGCCATCGCCGCGCTGCTGGAGCAGGAGCTGGAGGTGCCGGAGCCCTCCGAGGAGGACTGCCGCCGCTTCCACGCCGCCCACGCCGAGCGTTTCAGCGAGCCCACCCTCGTGAAGGTGCGCCATATCCTGCTGGCCGCGGCACCGGACGACGCCGAGGCCCGGGATGCCGGTTACCGCCAGGGCGAAAAGCTGCTCAAGGCGCTCGCCGAGATCCCCGAACGCTTCACCGAGTTCGCCATGCACCACTCCGCTTGCCCCTCGAAGGAGCAGGACGGTGAGCTGGGCTGGTTGGCCCCGGGCCAGACCGTGCCCGAGCTGGACCGTGCCCTGCAGCACCTCCCCGAGGGCCTGCACGACCGACCCCTGGCCTCGCGCTACGGCTGGCATCTGGTCGCCATCGATGAGCGTATCGAGGGGCGCGAGCTGCCCTTTGATCAGGTCGCCGAGCGCGTGCGCCACAGCCTGCGCGAGCAGTCCACCCGTCGTGCGCTGCGCCATTATCTGCTGATGCTGGAGGCGGAGATCGGCGTCGAGGGAGTGGCCCTGGACGACGATAGCGCCAACTCGCTGATGCAGTGAGACGAGGGCCGTGCCAGGCCCTCGCGTACCGCCACTTTTCTGTGCATCTGCCGCCCGCGCCACGGGCGGTGAGGAGGACCCCATGGCCCACGTTCACGCCAATACCCCCTTCGCCCCGCTGGGCATCGCCGTGCTGACGGTCTCCGACACCCGCGGGTTCGACGAGGACGGCAGCGGCGACCTGCTCGCCGAACGCCTCACCGAGGCCGGCCATGCCCTGGTCGAGCGGCGCATCGTCCCCGACGATGTCTATCGCATCCGCGCGGTGGTCTCGAAGTGGGTGGTGCGTGAAGACATCCAGGTGGTGCTGGTCAATGGCGGCACCGGCTTCACGCCACGCGACACCACGCCCGAGGCGCTGGCGCCGCTGTTCGACAAGGCCATCGACGGCTATGGCGAGCTGTTTCGCCAGCTGTCGCTCGCCAGCATCGGCACCTCCACCATCCAGTCCCGCGCCGTGGCCGGGCTGATCGACCGCACCCTGGTCTTCGCCATGCCCGGTTCGCCGAAGGCCTGCGCCACCGCCTGGGACGGCATCCTGGTCGCCCAGCTCGACGCCCGCACCCGGCCCTGCAACTTCGTGGCCATGGTGCTGCCGGACGCCAAGCCCTGCGTCAGCCGGCAGGCGCCCGAGCCCGAAGCGGCACGCCGGACGGTGGAATCATGAGCGGCTGCGGCTGTGCCGAGGTCGTCACCCCCGGGCTGCTCGATCTCTTCGACGCCCGGGCGCGGATGATCGCCGCGGCCCGGCCCATCCGCGGTTCCGAACGGGTGTCCCTGGCCGAGGCCGCCCGCCGGGTGCTGGCCGAGGATGCCGTGGCCGGCCTCGACATGCCGGGCGTCGACAACAGCGCCATGGACGGCTATGCCCTGCGACTGGCCGAGCTCTCTCACGAGGGCCTGCCGGTGGCGCTACGGGTGCCCGCCGGGGCCGGTGTGCTCAGGCTGCCCGAGAGGGGCTGTGCACGGATCTTCACCGGTGCGCCGGTGCCGCAGGGAGCCGATGCCGTGGTGCCCCAGGAGCGGGTGCACCTGGACGCCGAGGGCCGGGTGCACGTCGAGGGCGAACTGGCCGCGGGGGCCAATATCCGCCGCCGCGGCGAGGAGACCCGGGGCGGCGACCTGCTGCTGCCGGCCGGTACGCACCTGGACGCTGCGGCCATCGCCCTGCTGGCGAGCCACGGCCTCGGCGAGGTGAGCGTGGTGCGACGCCTGAGGGTGGCGGTGATCTCCACCGGTGACGAGCTGATCGAGCCGGGCAGTGACCGGGTGCCGGGCCAGGTCTACGACAGCAACCGCGCCATGCTGCACGCTCTGCTGGCCCAGGCCGGCGGGGAGGTGCTCGACCTGGGCGTGATTGCCGACACTCCCCTTGACCTGCATCGGGCCTTTGCCGAGGCTCGCGCCGAAGCCGATCTGGTAGTGTGTACCGGTGGCGTTTCCGTCGGCGAGGAGGACCATGTGCGCCCTGTCATCGAGCGTCTGGGCGGTATTGCCTTCCACGGCGTTGCCATGAAGCCCGGCAAGCCCTTTGCCCTTGGCTACCTGGGCGATTCGCCGATCGACGGCACGCCGTTGATCGCCCTCCCGGGCAACCCGGTGGCCTCGCTGGTGGGCTGGCAGCTGCTGGCATTGCCCTTCGTTCAGATCTGCCAGGGGCGCGAGGCGCCGCCGCTGCAGCGCTTCCCGGTAGCTGCCGGCTTCTCCCGGCGCGGCCCCGTGGGGCGGCGCGAACTGCTGCGAGTGGTGCTGGACTGGACCTCCGGCGAGCCGGTGGCGCGGCTGGCCGGGGGGCAGGGTTCCCACATGCTCAGCGCGGCGAGCCAGGCCCATGGCTACCTGATGATCGATGCCAACAATAACGTGGAGGAAGGCCATGCCTATGGTTACTGCCCCGCCGTCCAGTTCCTCGACTGAGCTGCTCTTCAAGACCAAGCAGCTGCGCGAGCTGGTGCTGGGCGTCCCCTGGCTCGCGGCGCTGTCCGACGAGGAGGTGGAAACGCTGCTCGAGGCGTCCGAGCTTCGTACCCTGACGCCTCGCGAATGGCTGTTTCGCCAGGAGACGCCGGCCCAGTGGCTGCACATCGTGATCAGCGGCACCGTGCGCCTGGTGCGCTCCGCCGGGGACGGCCGCATGGCCACCATCCGCTGCGTCGAGCGCGGCGGCACCCTGGGGGAGCTGAGCATGGTCTCCAGCGCAGGGGCCTACCTCTACTCCTCGGAGGCGCTGCGCCGCACCCACGTGCTGTCGATCCCCGCGGCTCGCTGCCGCGAGATCATGGACCGTCAACCGGCCTGCCGGGCCGAGTTCATGAGCCGCCTGGCGCTGGAGCTCACGGACCGCCTCGAGGACCTGGCGCTGCTCACCCAGGGCGACGCCATGTCGCGGCTGGTTAGCTACGTGCTGCGCCAGCTGCCGGCTGGGCGCACGAGGGCCCCTCGGGTGGTCCGCCTGACCATTCCCAAGCGCTGGCTGGCGGCTCAGCTGGCCATGACGCCCGAGACCCTGTCGCGGCTGCTGGGCAAGCTGCGCGACAGCGGCGCCATCAACATCGACCGCCAGCGGCTTACCGTGCTCGATGAGCAGAAGCTGCGCGACTTCATGATGACCGATGACTGACGTCTCCAGGGACGTCGGGAACGCAACGGAAGAGGGAGGCGACATGTCCCGAGCCACCAGCAAGCCCCACACCCTGGTCTACTCCTGTTCGGGCTGCTCCGACGTGGCCCAGCTGGCCAACGACGTGGCGCTGCGCCTGGACCACTCCGGCGCGGCCGAGATGTCCTGTATCGCCGGCGTCGGCGGCGGGGGGCCGGGCCTTGGGCGCACCGCTCGCTCCGGCCGGCCCATCGTCGCCATCGACGGCTGCCAGATGCACTGTGCCAGCCACTGCCTGGCCAACGCCGGCGTCACTCCCACCGAACACGTGAAGCTCTACGAGCGCGGCCTGCGCAAGCGGCGCGGTCGGTTCTATGACGAGGCCACCGTTGCCGAGGTGGCCACCGAGGTGGGCGAGCTGATTGCCCGCCTGCCGATGGCCGCCGAGGCCGGCGTGGCGCCTGCCAGGGTACGGACATGAGCGCTCTCGTCGATGGCTTCGGCCGCACCGTCCGCTACCTGCGCCTCTCGGTCACCGACCGCTGCGACTTCCGCTGCGTCTACTGCATGGCCGAGGAGATGACCTTCCTGCCCCGCGCCCAGGTGCTCACCCTGGAGGAGATGGCCACCCTTTGCCGCGCCTTCATCGAGCTGGGCGTGGAGAAGATCCGCCTCACCGGCGGCGAGCCGCTGGTCAAGCGCGGCATCGAGACCCTGGTCTCGGAGGTCGGCGCCATGGAAGGGCTGTCCGACTTCGCCATGACGACAAACGGTGCGGGCCTGGTCAAGCACGCACGCGCGCTGCGCGACGGGGGGCTCAAGCGCCTCAATATCAGCCTCGATACCCTGGACCCGGAACGTTTCCGCGCCCTGACCCGCACCGGTGACCTGGCGAGGGTCATCGACGGCATCCGCGCCGCCCGTGAGGCCGGCTTCACGCGCATCAAGCTCAACGCCGTGATCCTCAAGGGCCGCAACGACGACGAGATTCTCGACCTGGTCGACTTCGCCCGTGACGAGCAGGTGGATATCAGCTTCATCGAGGAGATGCCGCTGGGCCAGGCCATCGGCCACGACCGCGCCGCCACCTTCTGCGGAAGCGACACGGTGCGGGCGATCATCGAATCCCGCCATGCCCTGGTGCCTACCACCGAGACCACCCTGGGCCCCTCGCGCTACTTCCGCATGGCCGACAGCGACTCGCGCATCGGCTTTATCTCGCCCCATAGCCACAACTTCTGCGACGCCTGCAACCGGGTGCGGGTCACCGCCGAGGGCCGCCTGCTGCTCTGCCTCGGCAACGAGCACTCGGTGGACCTGCGCGCCGTGCTGCGCCGCCACCCCGGCGACACCGAGCGCCTCAAGGCCACCATCGTCGCCGCCATGGCGAAGAAGCCCGAGCGTCACCACTTCACCACCGATGGCGACGTCCAGGTGGTGCGCTTCATGAACATGACCGGCGGCTAGCCAGCGCCGGTGCGCTTGTCGAGTGCCGGCCAGCATGCCCGAACCTTCCCTCGAATGACGATCCCGGAAGGCCTGGCGGGCTTCCGCCGACAATGATTTATCCGACCATGCCTATGAGCGACATCTCGCCCCCCTGAAAGCGACGGGATGGTCGTGATTCATTCGCTCCCCGCCCGCGGGTGTGCAATTCTGACATGTCAGATCGCGACGCTTTGCGGTGACTATCGGAACAGACTTGTCTGATCGCGACAGCCGGATATCGGTGGGCGTCCTGATGCGAACATAACAACAACTCGAGTACGACCCCGTAAAGGAGCCTCGCCATGATGACCCGCTCCCAGGCGCCGCAGAAGCCGGCCGTTCCCCAGGCTATCGGCTTTCTGCTGCTGGAAAATTTCACCCTCTTCTCCCTGGCCTCGGCCATTGAGCCCTTGCGCATGGCCAACCAGTTGGCCGGTCGGGAGCTCTACCGCTGGTTCACCCTGAGCCTCGACGGCGAGCCCATCTCCGCCAGCGATGGCCTAAAGGTCACGCCGGATGCGGCGATAACGGTGCCGCTGGCGCTGGACATGGTGGTGGTGTGCGGCGGAGTCGGGCCGGCGCGCGCCGTTCAGCGCGAGCATGTCATCTGGCTGCAGGGGCAGGCACGCCTCTCCCGTCGACTGGGGGGCATCTGCACCGGCAGCTGGGCGCTGGCCAAGGCGGGGCTCCTGGATGGCTACGAGACCAGCGTCCACTGGGAGTGCCTGGCCGCCATGCAGGAGTCCTT
>PWEV01000131.1 GCA_003553625.1 Halomonas sp. | reverse complement strand
GACCTCGATGGGGCGAGGGCACGACTCCGCGAGACGCTGGACAGCGTCGACGCGCAAGCCTGCCAGCGGCCATGGTGATCTCCCTGTGGGCGGACAGGGGAGTCTGGGCGGACAGGTGAGTCCCTGCTGATGGCCATCTGATCTCCCTCTCGGCGGACAGGTGATGTCGCGTCGAGACCTCCGAAGTTGTGGCCCCTCCTGCCGGTTGACTCGTGGTGTCTGAGCCCGAGCCAGCCGTACAGGAGGGGCCGTGAAGAAGGATGACAGGGAGATCATGGAGATTCTTGAGGCGTTTGACCCGCTTTCCGCACTTCGCGGAGAGGCTTCGGCTGATTTAGCGGTTCCAGCCTTCGGCGCTGCGCATGGCCTCTAGCGAGAGGGTTTCGAGCTGGTGGGCGAGGTCGCGTAGCCGCCGTCCGTTGTCGATCCAGGGCTGGTAGGTCTCGAGCTGGCCGGGGGTGAGCAGCTTGTTGGTCTTGCGGCCTCCGACGGTGCGTGACCACTGGATGTAGGGGCCGTGCCGCTGGTCGGGGTCGGTGGCGCACCGGCAGGTGGCCCGCCCGCAGGTCACGGTGCGCACGCTGATCGTGCCGGGCAGGGTGAACCCGAGCTGGCTGAGCTCGGTGGTGATGCGGCGCCGTTGGGCGTCGATCTCGGCGGGGATCTCTGCAGGCATCGGGCTTCTGACGTTGCGGCTGCACGGTTCGTCTGCTTGCAACGTATACGCTGCAAGCGCGGTGGGCAACCAGGCCCACCCGTGCGGGCAGGATGCGACGGTGGATGTCACCGACCTTGAGCTCGAGTCCCGGCTGCTTGGCGGGCTGCCGATCGTGGGCGTGTTCTACGACCGGCTTGGCATCGACCGGCTGCTGGAGGCGCATGTGCCGGGTGATGCGCGGCTGCGGATCTCACCCGCCGCGGCGCTGGGGGTGGTGATCCGCAACCTGGTGGTGCGCCACGCCCCGGTGTATGCCCTGGGCGAGTGGGCGGGCCGCTACGACCCGTCGGTGGTCGGCCTGGTGGGGGACGAGGTGGGGCTGCTCAACGACGACCGGGTGGGGCGGATGCTGGCGCTGCTGTTCGACACCGACCGGGCGAGCCTGCTGACCCGGCTGGTGCTGGATGCGGTCGAGTCCTTCGACATCGACCTGTCGCGGCTGCACAACGACTCGACGTCGCTGAAGCTCTCAGGCGCCTACGCCACCGCCGGCGGCCAGGAGCGGGGCGGCAAGCCCACCCCAGCGGCCCGCCACGGGTTCAGCAAGGACCACCGCCCGGACTTGAAGCAGCTGGTGTGGATCCTGACGGTCACCGCCGACGGGGCGGTGCCGATCACCTTCCGGGTGACCGACGGCAACACCGCCGATGTGACCACCCACACCGACACCTGGGACGCCCTCGTCGCGCTCACCGGCGAGGTCGGGTTCCTCTACGTCGCCGACACCAAGCTCGCCACCTTCGACAACTGCCGGCACATCCACACCCGCGGCGGCCGGTTCCTCTCGGTGCTGCCCGCCTCCCGCAAGGAAGACCGCGTCTTCCGCGACTGGGTGGTGACCAACACCCCGGACTGGCACGAGATCGCCCGCCGGCCCACCCGCGACGCAGAGCATCCCGAGGACATCGTCTCGGCGTATGAGGACCACCTGCCCTCCGCCGACGGCCATCGCATCATCTGGATCCACTCCACCGCCAAGGCCCGCCGCGACGCGACCCGCCGCCATCAGGCCATCACACGCGCGATCGCCGCGATCGACGCGCTCAACACCCGGCTGTCCTCCCCCCGCTGCCGAATCAAGACCGCCGTTGGCGCCGAGGCCGAAGCCCGTGAAGCCATCGCTGAGGCAGACGCCACCCGCTGGATCAACATCCACGTCGCAACCGACACCGTGGAGAGCTTCCGGCAGGCCAGACGCGGCCGCCCCGGCCCCAACACCGCCTACAAGAAGATCGTCACCACCCGCCTGCGGATCCGATTCGCCGTCGACGAGGACCAAATCGCCCACGACGCTGCGTCCGACGGGATGTGGCCCCTGCTTACCAACGACCGTGACATGCCGGCTGCGGAACTGTTCGACGCCTACCGGTGGCAACCCAACCTCGAGAAACGCCACGCCCAGCTCAAGGGCACCCAGCTCGTCGCCCCGATGTGGCTGCGTGACCCCGCCCGCATCGAAGGGCTGCTGACCTGCCACTTCATCGCGATGCTGCTCTCCTCACTGATCGAACGCACCATCCGCCACGCCATGACCGACACCGGACTCACCGAGCTCTCCCTCTACCCCGAGGACCGCGGCTGCACAGCCCCCACCACCGCCCGCATCCTCGAGATCTTCACCGGCGTCGCCCGCCACGAGCTCACCGCACCCGACGGGCAGGTGCTCCGCACCTTCCACCCCGACCTCACCGACCTGCAACAACAGGTCCTGGACCTGCTCGACATCCCCGCAAGCGTCTACAGCCCCGTCACCTAAATTCCGCTGAAAGCTCTCCGCGAAGTGCGGAAAGCCAGGTGGGGGCACCCGACCAGACCAGCGGGCCAGGCCGTGAGCCACGACTCGCCGGAGCGCGACGTCTACGGTTGGTCACGAATTCGAGATCATCCTTTACGGTGGCGCGCCCCGAGGCTATTC
>PWEV01000102.1 GCA_003553625.1 Halomonas sp. | reverse complement strand
GGATATCGCGCTGCTCGAGGGCGGTCTCGAAGTCGCCCAGCCACTGCTGAACGTCCTGGGTTGGCGTGCGTGTCGTCATCGGGATTCTCCGTTTGTTGTTGGTGGGTGACACACCCTTCCCACCGCAGGATCCATGCCAGAAGCGCACCAGGCAGTCGTGCTAACGTGCATGTCATTGAAGAAAATGGGAAATCAGCTAGCGGAAGGTGCCGGAGCCGCCCTGCAAGGCACTCGTCTGAAGGGGCGGGATGTGACAGCTGTCACCTGTACGGGGTGGCGATGGCGTTACACCTGTAACGTCCCGACCAAGGGTGAAGGACGAACCGATTGACTCCCCCGCCAAGCGGCATAGGCTGAGAGATGGCCTTCCACACACCGTCAGCCGAACGGCCAGGTCCACCCGGCCAGCATCACACCACTACAACAATCAAATAGCCCCTTCCGCCACTCCTCCCGGGCGAGGCGGGGCGATCGGGAGGCGGCAATGACGCTTCGTACCGAACAGCGCCAGCATATCGAGACCCTGGTACGCCTCAGCGAGGGCCGGGATACCCGTCTGGCCGGCTGTCGAGAGGTTATCCGCCGTTCCTGGCAGCGCTGCGTGGGAGAGTACCGGCTGGACCCCGGCCGCCCCCGGCAGGTGCGGGTACTGACCCGGCAGGCGCTGCTGGAACACCGCGAGCCGGTGGATGAACTGCTGCACGTGGCGCGCGCGGGGGTCGACCAGCTCTACGCCCAGGTGGCCCGGCTGGGCTATGTGCTGCTGCTCACCGACCATCGCGGCATCACCGTGGACTTCCGCGGCCACCGCGAGCATGACCAGGCCCTGCGCAAGGCCGGCCTCTATCTCGGGGCAGACTGGGACGAGCGCTACGCCGGAACTTGTGCGGTGGGCACCTGCATCCACGATGCCCAGGCGATCACCTGCCACCAGAACGAGCACTTCGATGCGACCCATATCGGACTGACCTGCACGGCAGCACCGATCACCGACCCCCAGGGGGAGGTGATCGCCGTGCTGGACATCTCCGCCCTGCAGTCGCCGCGCTCCCAGGAGAGCCAGAACTTCGGGCTCTCCCTAGTGAACCTCTACGCCCGGATGATCGAGGATGCCTATTTCCTGCATCGCTACCGCGAGAGTCTGATCCTGCGCTACGACACGGCTCGCGAGTTCGTCCACCTCAACGGGCGCGGGTTGATCGCCATCGAGGAGGACGGCAGCATCATTGCGGCCAACGGCAACGGGCGCGCCCTGATCGAGGCCCATCTGAACCGCTGGCCCGCCTGGTCGACCCAACGCCTGCCCACGGCTCCCCAACTCTTCGACGGCGACCTGGGCGAGCTGCTGGGGATCCTCTCCGCCGGCGAGGATCAGATCCGCGCCTTTCGGGTGCGCGCCAGCGGCATCACGTGTTTCGTCACCCTCGTCGAGCCCCGGCATCGACGCACGCCGACACCGGCGACACACGCCTGCGCAGAGGCGGTGCCGGCCCTGGACGGCCTGGCCGCCGATGACCCCGCCATGAATCGCGTCCTCAAGCTGGCACGCCGCCTGCGCAACGAGGAGGTGAGCGTGCTGGTGACCGGAGAGACCGGGACGGGGAAGGAAGTGCTGGCCCGGGCCCTCCACGACAGCGGCAAGCGCGCCGCGAAGCCCTTCGTGGCGGTGAACTGCGCGGCGATTCCCGAGTCGCTGATCGAGAGTGAGCTCTTCGGCTATCTGCCCGGCGCCTTCACCGGCGGACGCCCCAAGGGGATGCGCGGCCTCATCCAGCAGGCCGATGGCGGCACCCTGTTCCTCGATGAGATCGGCGATATGCCCCTGGCGCTGCAGACCCGCCTGCTGCGAGTGCTGGCGGAGCGCGAGGTGATGCCGCTGGGCGCCGAGGCGCCGGTGAAGGTCGACATCCGCGTGATCACCGCCACCCATCATGACATGGCAAGGATGATCGCCGAGGGTCGGTTCCGCGAGGATCTCTACTACCGACTGAACGGTGCCCAGCTGCGACTTCCGGCGCTGCGCGAGCGGGCCGATCGGCACTTCGTGATCCGCAGCGTCTACGAGGGGCTGCTGGCGGAGCGGGACGAGGTCAGGTATCTGCGGGCCGACGCCATGAGTGCCCTGCTGGGGCATGCCTGGCCCGGCAACATTCGCCAGCTCAGGAATGCTTTGAGCTTCGCCCTGGCCACATCGGAAGGGGAGGAGGTCACCGTGCATGACCTGCCGGAGGAGTGTCAGGGGCCGATTTCCGCGGCGGCCTACCTTCCGCCGGCGTCCTCCGATGGGGCCCCGGCCTACGATGGCCAGGCCCTCCACGACTTGCTGGACCAGGCGCACTGGAATGTCAGCCAGGTGGCGCGACGACTGGGTGTCTCGCGCCCCACGGTCTACCGGCGCATGCAGCGCCATGGGCTGGTACCCCCGAACCACCGCGGCCGGGGGTAAGCCGCCCGGCGATCAGGCCGCGTCGGTCTTCTTCAGCGACTGCATGTCGATGACGAAACGATAGCGTACGTCGCCCTTCTGCATGCGCTCATAGGCGGTGTTGATGTCCTGGATGTCGATCATCTCCACGTCGCAGGTGATGCCCTGTTCGGCACAGAGGTCGAGCAGTTCCTGGGTCTCGGGGACGC
>PWEV01000307.1 GCA_003553625.1 Halomonas sp. | reverse complement strand
GCGGGATAAGGGGCAGGGATCATTCGGGTATATAACGTAAGCATAAACAGCATTGAAGCAGACAAAAGCCATGAAAATTAGAATAGGCCCATACTTTTTTGTTGACAGCTGGCTTAATGAAATTAACCGTGTATCAAGGATACCTTGCTGAAATGCTTAAGTTATACTTCCACTATAAAATATCCGATGGCGCATCCTGAAACAGACAATTGTCACAAAGCTTTGCATTTTCGGGAGAAAAGGTATTGCTGTTGGGCCCCGGCCAGCAGCTTAAGCAGCTTGCCCATCGTGCCCCTCCCCTTGAATACGCTTGTCATCACCCGCATGTCCTCTGGAAATCCACTTAGACCCGGGAATCCTCACCATGCCCATCGTCGATCCACGCACCGGCGAGCCCCTCGCCCCCGATATGCCCGCTGGCGCCAGCGATCCTGCCCCCGGCCCCGCCGGCGAGGCACCCGAGGTGATCGTCGACGCCGACGCCAGCAACATCCAGCAGCTGCTGGAGTTCTCCATGCAGGTGCCGGTCCTGCTCGGCTGCTGGTCTCCATCGTCCGAACCCTGCAAGCGCCTGTTGCCGGTGCTGGAGAAGCTGGCCCGCGAATACCAGGGCATTTTCATCCTGGCCAAGCTCAACATCGATGAGAACCGGGAGATCGCTGCCCAGCTCGGCGTGAGCTCGTCGCCCGACGTCAAGCTGATCAGCCAGGGCGGGCTGGTCGACCATTTCCAGGGCGCGCTGCCCGAGAAGGAGGTGCGCGAGTGGCTGGGGCGATACTTCCCGGCCCCGGAAGACGCCCCGATCAGCCCCGAGGAGCAGGCCGCCGAAGCGCTTGCCGCTGGCGATGCGGCCACCGCTCGCGCCCTCTATGAGGAGCTGGTGCAGCAGAATCCCCAGCACTATCCCTACCAGGTGGCGCTGGCCCGTGCCCTGGTGGCAGAGGGCAACGCCACCGACGCCCGCGCGCTCCTCGACAACCTTCCCCCCGAGGAGCGCGATGCTCCCCCGGCTCGTGGCGTGCGCGCCAGCATCGAGTTCGGCGAGGAAGCCCCCAGCGCCGAGGAGCTTGCCGCCCTGGGCGAGCGCGACGACAGCGAGGCGCAGTACCTGCGCGCCCTGCGCCGGGTGGCCGACGGCGACTATGAGACCGCCCTCGACGCCCTGCTGGCGCTGATGAAGGCCGACCGCGCCTACGGCGACGATGCGGCCCGCAAGACCCTTTTGAGGGTCTTCGATGCCCTGGGCGCCGACCACCCGCTGACGGTCAGCTACCGCCGCAAGCTCTTCGCCCTGCTCTACTGAGCACTGGCTGCGCTGAAAGTGGTGAGCGCGCTACGCGCTTGTGAGTGGTACGACTCACCACTCACTCTTCACCACTCACCCACAAAGCACAGCATCCAGGCGCACCAGCGCCGCCTCCAACTGGACCGCGGTGGTACCGAAGTTGAGCCGCACCAGGCCCGGGGTGCCGAAGTCGGCGCCGTCGGAGAGTGCCACTCCGGCGCGCTGGAGCAGAATCTGCTGGGGCGAATCGCACCCGACCAGGGCCGGAGACTGACGCAGGTCCAACCAGGCCAGGTAGGTGGACTCCGGCGCGCTCATGGCCACCCCCGGCCAGCGCGCCACCCGTTCGACAAGCGCCTGCCGATGACCTCGCAGCACCTTCAGCAGCGCTCGGCGCCAGGGATCACCTTCGGCATAGGCCGCCTCGGCAGCAACCAGCCCCAGCACGTTGCCGTCCGGCATCAGCCCCTTGGCCACGGTGGCGAAGTGCCGGCGTAGCGTCGGGTCGGAGATCACCGCGCAGGCGGTGGTCAGCCCCGCCAGGTTGAAGGTCTTGGAGGGCGCCCAAAGGGTCAGGGTGCGCGCGGCAAGTTCCGGTAGGGCGGCCGCCAACGGCACGTGCCGGGCGCCCTCATCCAGCAGCAGGTCGCAGTGAAGCTCGTCGGAGACCACCAGGAGGTCGTGGCGCTCCGCCAGCTCGGCCAGTCCTGACAGTTCGTCGCGGGTCCAGACCCGCCCGGTAGGGTTGTGGGGATGGCACCACATCAGCAACCGCGTGCGCGGGGTGATCGCCGCTTCCAGCGCCTCGAGATCGAGGCGCCAGGGCTCGCCCGGGGCGGTGGGCTCGGCCATGGCCGCCTGCTGATGCACGCGCCCGGTGCGCTCGGCCACCCGGAGGAAGGGCGGGTAGATGGGCGTGATGGTGAGCACACCGTCGCCCGGTTCGGTCAGCGCCAGGCTCGCCAGATGCAGGGCCGGCACCACCCCGGGCAGCCAGAGCTGCCAGTCGGGCTCTATCCGCCAGCCATAGTGGCGCTCGCTCCAGGCACAGAGGGTGTCCCGCAGCGAATCCGGCACCTGGCCATAGCCGAACACCCCGTGGTCAACGCGGGCGCGCAGCGCCTCCAGCACCGCCGGTGGCGAAACAAAGTCCATATCGGCCACCCACAGCGGCAACACGTCGTCGCCGTAGCGGTGCCACTTCTGGGACGGCCAGCTGGATGACCCGTTGGACTGGCGACCACCTGCCGGATGCCGACGCGCCACGGGCGTGGCAAAATCGAATGCCATGTTTCACTCCTCACGCTTCAGGGCAATGCCATGACCAGGACGATGCCATGACCAGGACGATGCAATGACCGGAACGATGCCCCAGGACGGCTTCTATGCCAAGGTTCGTCGCGGGCTACCCGCGCTGATTGGCCAGTGGCAGGCCCTGGGCCAGGGCGATGCCGATCGCCTGGCGCTTATACTCGCCGAGACGGCACGCGTGGCCAAGCTGGGCCAGCCGGAGACGACCCCGAACGGCGCCACCCTGGCGGCCTGGGCCCAGCCAGGGGCCGGTGACGAAATCCCGCTGTGGGCGGCGCGCACCGCCGCCTTTCTGCTGATTCAGATGCCCGCCCGGCCGCTCCCGAAAAGCGACGACGAGTCCTGCGCCTGGGCCTACTGCTGGCTGCGCAATCGCGACTTCAGCGACCACGAGAGCGCCGAGGCCGCCCTGCCCGACCACCTGCGCGGGCCGCTGACCGCCCCCCTCAAGGCCGCCTGGCTGGACCGCCAGGGCCTGAGGCTCATCTAGCGCCCCTGGCGTCGCTGGGGCGGCCGCTTGGGCTTGAAACCAGCTGGCTTGCCGGCCAGCCATTCGACGAAGGTGCCGACCTCCGGGTGCGCCATCAGTGCCTCGCGACTGCGATAATGGTCGGCCAGCTCGCGTTCGGACAGCACGGCATGAATATGCTTGTGGCAGGGATGGCATAGCCACAGGATGGCGGTCAGCCGCTCCACGCGCTCGAAGCGCCGTCGATAGCGCGCCTTGCCGTGCAGCGAGCGCGGAATCAGATGATGACGGGTCAGCGGTGACTCGCGACCGCACAGCTCGCAGCCCTCGGGACGCGGCGGCGGGGAAAGCTCATGGCCGGCCATAAGGGCCTCCGGCAGCTGGACACTCCCTGAAAGGATAAGGAAAACGAGATGGAAGTTCCCCTGAGCTGGCAACTGGCCAAGCTGGCGGTATCGATCGGCATGGTACTTGGCCTGGGCGCCATCGCCGTGCGCGTCAGTCCCCGGATGGCCGGGCTGCTGGCCGGCTACCCGCTGGGCACCGCCATCGCACTGTTCTTCATCGGCCTGGAGCTCTCCACGGGCTTCGCCGCAGAGAGCGCGGTGCACACCCTGGCCGGCTTTACGGCCACCCTGGCACTGGGCGGCGGCTATCTGCTGGCCGGGCGCCGTCCGGGAATGCCAGGCGTGGCGGCGGGCACCGCGGCGGGTCTGGCCGCCTTTCTGGCGGTTAGCCTGCTGCTCACCCGGGTGGAGTTCGATCGTCTCGGCGGCACCCTCACCACCCTGGCGGCCATCGCGCTGTTCAGCTGGCTCTACCGGCGGGTACCGGACAGTGCCGCACGTCCCTCGGGGCGATTCTCCTGGGCGGCACTGGGCGTGCGCGCTCTGCTCGCCGCCGCGATCATCTTCGCGATCACCGGCATGGCCCACTTCCTACCGGCGGCCTGGGCCGGGGTGATGGCGGCATTCCCGATCACCATGTACCCCTTCCTGGTGATTCTGCACCTGACCCACGGACCCGGACCCGTCGCCACGGTGATCAAGCACTACCCGGCGGGGCTCGGCTCGCTGCTCAGCTACACCCTGTGCGTATCGCTGGCCTATCCCGTGCTGGGCCTCGGGCTCGGCACCCTGGCCGGTTTCGCCGTGGCCACCCTGTGGCTGCTGGGCTGGACCCGGCTCCAGGCTTGGCAACATGCCAGGCGCCTCCCTCAGACTTGACCGAGCGCTTGCTTGGGGCAAAGCTGTTGGGCCCGAAGGAAATACAACAAGGAGCCGCTGCCATGTTCACCCGCACCATCGAGCCCGCCTTCTACGACACCGATGCCCTGGGCCATATCAACAATACCCGGCTGCCGGCCTGGTTCGAACTGGCCCGCAACGACCTTTTTCGGCTCTTCACCCCGGACCTGGATCCCCGCAAGTGGCGGCTGATGCTGGCGCGCATCGAGGTGGTTTACTATGGCGAACTGCAGTACGGCAGCGACATCGAGATCCGCACCTATATCTCGCGGTTGGGCAACAGCTCCTTCACGGTCTCCCAGGAGGCCTGGCAAACCGGAGAGATGACCAATCTGGGCCGCACCGTCATGCTGCAGTTCGATCACCGGACAAAGAAATCGATTCCCATCGTGGGGGAGCTGCGTGAAGCCCTCGAAGCTCACGTCCAGGAGGAGCCGGTCGCCGCATGACCCCCGCCGTCAAGCAGATGGAGGCGGCCGGTGTCGCTTTCAGCCTGGCCGAGTATGAGCACGACCCGCGCACGCCCGCCTACGGCGAGGAGGCGGCCCGGGCGCTGGGCCTCGCGCCCCACGAAGTCTTCAAGACCCTGCTCGCCAGGCTGGATGACGGCCGGCTGGCGGTAGCCATCGTGCCGGTGTCGCACCGACTGGACCTCAAGGCGCTGGCTCGCGCCGCGGGTGCTCGCAGGGCCGACATGGCCGAGGCCGAAGAGGCTCGGCGCGCCACCGGCTACGTGCTGGGAGGCATCAGCCCGCTGGGCCAGAAGCGTCGCCTGCTCACCCTACTGGACGAGAGTGCCGAAGGGCTGCCGACGATTCATATCAGCGGCGGCCGCCGCGGACTGGAGATCTGTCTGGCCCCCGCCGACCTGCTGCGCCTCACCGACGCAAGGCTGGCCCCGCTCGCCAGGCGCTGAGCCCGCGAGCCAAACGGCGCCCTGCGCTGTCACAGAAAAAATGGCCGTTTCGGCCGATACTCGATTCCCGATATCCGACAGGAGGTGGTCATGGCCATCCGCTACGATCTCTGGCTGGACCCCGACAACGTCGCCCGGCACCGCGCCGTGGAGGCGAGCCTGACCCGCTTCTTCGTCGAGCGCTTCGCCGACTACCCCCACATACGGTTGTTCGGCGCCGACCCCTACGATTATGATGCGCCGTTCAATCGACTCTACGACGTGCTGATGGCCCGGGGCGCCGACTACTGCGAGCGGGAATGGCGCTATGCGCCTACCCCCGAACAGCTCAATCGCGCCTTCTTCCTGGCCGTCGGCCAGTCCAACAAGTTTCTACGGGACCCCGACGATGGTGATCCGCAACGATCAGATTCCTGACGAGCGCCAGCTGGCAATCATCACCGCACAGCTGGGCCGCGCGCCGCGCGGCATCGAGGCCGTGGCGGCCACCGACAGCGAGGGCACCCCGCTGGTACTGCGCATGGCGCCGATCATCGACGGAAAACCCTTCCCGACCCTCTACTGGCTCTGCTCCGAGCGGCTCAAGGTGGAGATCTCGCACATCGAGGCCGCCGGGGTGATCAAGCAGCTCGAGGCGCGCCTGCAGGAAGAGCCGGAGTTCCTCGCCGCCTACCATGACAGTCACCGCGACTACGTGGCGACCCGTTGGCGGGTCATGAGCGAGGCACAAAAGGCTGAGATAATCCGACTGGGCTACGATGGCGTGCTCACTGAGCGTGGCATCGGTGGCATCGCCAACTGGGACCAGGTGCGCTGCCTGCATACCCAGTACGCCCATCACCTCTGCGGCGACAACGTCATCGGCCGCTGGATGGACGACGTGTACGGCGTGGCCGACTGCCTGCCCGGAGGGTCCCGACCCCATTCTTCCCGACCATGAAACGCAACACGCTCAACGCCCCCAAGGAGCCCCCGATGTACGTCGATACCCATGTCGTTGCCAGCCTCGCCCTGATCGCCAGCATGCTCGTGATCACCGGCGTCGGCTTCAAGCTGCTGCGCCAGGCCATGAAGCGCGACGCCGAGGCCACGCGCTGAAGATACCGGCCAGCGACACCCGCGAAGGGCGCCCCTCCAGGCGTCCTTCGTCGTTTCCGGAGACGGGAAAGACTTGCGGCGACAGGCCCTCGCCGCCAGCATAAGGCCCCTGCCAGGAGGTAAAAACGCCCCTGCCAAGGAGAAGAGCATGCCAAGATTCTGCGTCTATCTGGGTTCACGGGACGGCCGTGACCCTCAGTTCCTCGAGACCGCCCGCGAGTTGGGGCGCGAGATGGCCCGCCGCGGCCATACCCTGGTCTATGGCGGCGCCCGCATCGGTCTGATGGGTGCCCTGGCGGATGCCGCCCTGGCCGAGGGCGGCGAGGTCATCGGCGTGATGCCGGACCACCTTGTCGAGCGTGAACAGGCCCACCGCGGCCTCACCGAGCTGATCCGGGTGCGCAACATGCACGAGCGCAAGGCCAGCATGGCCACCCATGCCGACGCCTTCATGGTGCTGCCCGGCGGCATCGGCACACTGGAGGAGTTCTTCGAGATCTGGACCTGGCACTACCTGGGGCTCCACGACAAGCCCATCGGCGTGCTCGACAGCGCCGGCTTCTACCGCCCTCTGCTGGCCTTCCTCGACAGCACCGTGGAGCACGGCTTCCTCAACGCCCGCACCCGGGCCGAGATTTTCGATGCCGCCGAACCGAGCGAGCTGCTGGACATCCTCGAAGCGCGTCTTGTCGAGCCGGCCTGACGGCCCGGGTCAAGCGTCGTCGACCAGCTCGCGGGTGCGCTGGTAGGTGAGCTGCAGCAGGCGGGCGTCCTCGCTGGCGCGATGCCGGCGAATCCCCAGCTCGGCCACCAGCGCCTCGCGGGTGGCATGCCAAAGGGAAAGCTGCCCTTCGCTGAGCAACTTGCGCAGCGCCTCCAGGCGGAAGGCCGGCAGCATGCCGGCGTGGTGGAAGAGCAGCGACAGCCAGGTGTTGTCGTAGCCCCAGCTGTCGCTGTAGGCGATGCCGAGCTCACCTAGTTCGTCATTGAGCCAGCGCGCCACCTGGCGCACCGGGTGCCCCTCGCGATGGAGACGCGCTCGGCTGATGCCGTGCAGGAGTTCGGCCTTGGGATCCCAGTGGGTCCATTCAGCCAGGGGAAGGATCAGGAAGGCACAGGTACTGCCGTCGGGCCGGGCCAGGCCGACCTCGATGGGGTAGCTGCCACGCCCGAACCCGGACGCCTCGATATCGAGCAGTGTCGGTAGCGTCACGGGAGCACGGATCCTCGAGGCCGAAGCTCGTGAAGGGAGCTTGTGAAGGGAGTGGGCCGGCGCGACGCCACACCCGGCGTCGACCTAGTGTCGTGTCTCGGCTTCGCCGCTGTCCAGCACATCACCCAGGTCGATGGCCTGGTCGGCCAGCTGCTGCCAGTGGGTAGCGCGCTCGTCATCCAGCGGCAGGCCAAGCTGGCCCTCGCGGTAGGCACGCGCCAGGCGGGCGGCGGCCAGGGAATGGCCAGCCTCACCCGCGCGGGCATACCAGGTCACGGCGTGGTCGTCGCGGCGCGGATAGAGGGCGCAACCGTGCTCGTAGATCTTTCCGGCCTGGTACTGGGCGCGGACGTCTCCGGCCTGGGCCGCCTCCAGCACATAGCGAGCACCGCGGGCCTTGTCCTGAGGCGTCAGGCCCCGGTGGAAAAGCATATGACCATAGACGGAGAGCGCCGGCGGATGTCCGGCATTGGCGCAACGCTGGAAGAGATGCATGGTCAGCCGCTGCGTCCGCGGCGAGCGGGGAAGCCAGCGAGTATGAAACAACTGCTCCGCCAGGCGGTATTCGAGCCGGGTGAACAGTGATGATGCCTGTATCATGGCCAGTTACCGAGTCCAGTTGGTGCGAAAAAGACGCTTGCACCACCCTGTGCGCGACGCCTGCTCTGTGCGGAAACCCGACCGCCCCCGGGTACTGAAGGCGGAAATGGCGGCCAGCATACGCCCGCCCCGCCCGGGACTCAACCCTGGCCATTTGCCGCCCCTCCCGGGCTGCCGCTACCATGCCGACTTGCACATCCGCAGATCCGGCAATGGAGTAGAGAATGCAGACGCGACCGCTGGGCACCACCGGCATCGAGGTCAGCCGCCTGTGCCTTGGCACCATGACCTTCGGCGAGCAGAACAGCGAGGCCGAGGCCCATGAACAGCTCGACCGCGCCGTGACCTTTGGCATCAACTTCATCGACACCGCCGAGATGTATCCGGTGCCGCCGAAGGCAGAGACCCAGGGCCGCACCGAACGCTATATCGGCAGCTGGCTGAAGCAGCGCGGCAGCAGAGACGACGTGATCATCGCCACCAAGGCGTCGGGGCCGGGTCTCGAGCATATTCGTGGCGGCCCGCGGCTGACGCGCGAGCACCTCCACCAGGCCATCGACGAGAGCCTTACCCGTCTGCAAACGGACTACGTTGACCTCTATCAGCTGCACTGGCCAGACCGGAAGACCAACTTCTTCGGCAAGCTGGGCTACCCATACGACGAGGAGGAGGAGGACACCACGCCCCTGGAGGAGACCCTCGCCGCCCTAAAGGAGCTGGTGGATGCCGGCAAGGTACGCGCCATCGGGCTCTCCAACGACACCCCCTGGGGCGTGATGCGCGCCCTGCATCTTGCCGAGACACTCGACCTGCCGCGGGTCGCCTCGGTGCAGAACCCCTACAACCTGCTCAATCGCAGCTTCGAGGTGGGCCTGGCCGAGATCGCCCATCGCGAGCGGGTAGGCCTGCTGGCCTATTCGCCGCTGGCCTTCGGAGTACTCTCCGGCAAGTACCTCGAAGGAGCCCGCCCCAGGGGCGCGCGACTGACCCTGTTCGAGCGCTTCCAGCGCTACACCAACCCCCAGGCCGAGGCCGCCGCCGCCGAGTACGTCAAGATCGCCCGCGATGCCGGCGTGGATCCGGCGCAGATGGCGCTGGCCTTCGTCAACTCGCGCCCCTTCCTGACCAGCAACATCATCGGCGCCACCAGCATGGAGCAGCTCGAGAGCAACCTGGAGAGCGAGTCCCTCAGGCTCGACCATGACGTGCTCGAGGCCATCGAGGCGATTCACCAGCGCCAGCCCAACCCGGCTCCCTGACCCGGGGCTCGACGACCGGGCGCCCCGCCGGGCTATCGCCACGATAGCCCCTTGGCTCGGGCGCCCTTGATATACTCCATTCCTATACAACGCATCAGGAGCGCCCCCATGCTGAGCGTGATCTCGCCCGCCAAGACGCTGGACTTCGAGACCCCGGCCACCACCGCCATGCACACCCAGCCGGACTTTCTCGACCGCAGTCGCGAGCTGGTCGATATCCTGCGCGACGCCTCTCCCCAGCGGCTCTCCGAGCTGATGGGCATCAGTGACAAGCTGGCCGCCCTCAACGCCGCGCGCTTCACCGAGTGGCACACTCCCTTCACCGAAAGCAACGCCAAGCCCGCCGCCCAGGCCTTCCAGGGCGACGTCTACCTGGGGCTCGAGGCGGACACCTTCAGCGATGACGACAACGCCTTCGCCCAGGCGCACCTGCGCATACTCTCCGGTCTCTATGGTCTGCTGCGCCCCCTGGACCTGATCCAGCCCTACCGCCTGGAGATGGGAACCAAACTGGAAACCCCGAACGGCCGCGACCTTTACGCCTTCTGGAAGGGCACTCTCACCGAGGAGCTTGACCGCGTGGTGGCACAGAGCGGCAGCCCGGTGCTGGTGAACCTGGCCTCCAACGAGTACTTCAAGGCGATCGATCCGAAAAAGCTCCAGGCACGGGTGATCACCCCAGTGTTCAAGGACGAGAAGAACGGCAAGTTCAAGATCATCAGTTTTTATGCCAAGAAGGCACGCGGCCTGATGGCAGCCTGGATGATCCGGGAGCGCCTGGACGATCCCGAGGGGCTCAAGAACTTCGACGTGGCCGGCTACACCTACGAACCGGCCATGAGCGAGGGCGACACCCTGGTCTTTACCCGCCCCGAGGGTGCCGCCTAGGCAAACACCAGCGGGCGAGCCGAGCGCCCCTTGAGGAAGCGGCGGTGGGCCTGCTTGAAGCGCTCGTCGTCGCAGCGGTGCAGCCACTCGTAGGCCACCATGTCGGCGCTGACCGGCACCGCCCCGGCCTGCACCATGCGCTCCCGGGCCAGCCGGGCCTCCGCGGCGCGGCGGCTGGCACAGGCCTCGACGAGCCAGTAGACCTCATAGCCCGCCGCCAGCAGGCCGAGTCCCGTCTGCATCACGCAGATATGCGCCTCGGTGCCACACAGCACCACCTGGCGCTTGCCGCTCTCCGCCAGCGTAGCGGCAAACTCCGGGCTTCCGCAGGCGTCAAAGGTCAGCTTCTGCCACAGGCGATGGCCCGGCAGCGCCTCCAGCAAACGAGGCTCGCTGCCGCCCAGCCCCTCGGGATACTGCTCGGTTACCCACACCGGCACCTCGATGGACTCGGCCAGGCCGCCCAGCCAGGCCGCCTCGGTCACCGCCTGGTCGCCGTGCTCGATCAGCGGCAGCAATCCCGCCTGCAGGTCGACGATCAGCAGCAGGCTCTCCTCTCGTGTCAGACGCATGGCGTTGTCTCCTTATCCTTGTTATCGGTTTTTATGGTGCCCCCCAGCATAGCCGGTAGAATGTCTTGACTCGACCTTTCCATCCCCAACCCAGACCAATACCGGAGGCACTCCTGATGCGACACCTGCTTGTCATGCTGGTCGTAGGGCTCTTTACCCTTGGCCCGGCCATGGATTACGCCGAGGCCCGTCGCATGGGCGGCGGCGGCAACGTCGGCAGCTTCTCCCGCTCGGCGGATCGTCCCGCCGCCGCGCCCAACCAGGCCACTCCCGCCCGCCAGGGCCAGCAGGGTGCCGCGGCCGGCTCGCGCATGCCCGGCATGATGGGCGGCCTCCTCGCCGGCGGCCTGCTCGCCGCACTGTTCTTCGGCGGCGCCTTCGACGAGCTGCGCCTGACGGACATTCTGGTGATGGCCGGCCTGGCCTTCCTGCTGTTCCGTCTCTTTGCTCGCCGCCGCCCGGCCCTGGCCGACGCCGCCGCGCGTGAGGGTTCTGCACAGCCTCAAGCCGCACAGCCTCAGGCCTTCCAGGCCAGCGCGCCGCTGGGTGACAGCGCCCCCTTTGCCAGCGAGCCGGAGTGGTTCGACCGTGAACGCTTCCTGAGCGGCGCCAAGGAGCACTTCATGACCCTGCAGCGCGCCTGGGACAACAATGACTTCGCCGGCATCCAGGAGTACGTGACCCCGGAACTCTACAACCTGCTGCGCTCGGAGCGCGACAAGCACCCGACGAACAACCGCACCGAGGTGGTGAGGCTGTTCGCCGAGCTGGGTACGGTCGAGGAGGTCGGCCGGCAGGCCGAGGCCACCGTGATCTTCCACGGCATCCTCGACGAGAATGGCGAACAAAGCGATTTCAATGAGACCTGGCATCTGGTCAGGGAGCTTCGCGACGACGCTCCCTGGTACGTGCAGGGCATCGAACAGAACCAGCCACCCCGGTAACGAGCCAGCTCATCGGAGCATAAACGCGAAAAGGCCGGGCGATCTCGCCCGGCCTTTTCGCGTCAGGACCGTGTCGGTCGTCAGTTGCCCTCGGCGGCGTCCTGGATGGACTCGCCCATCTCCTCGACACCCTCGCCGGCGTCCTCCATGGCCTCATCGATCTCCTGGCCGGCCTCCTCGGCGGGGCCGGGCTCGTCCTGGCAGCCCGCCAGGCCAACGGCCAACATGCCGACAAGCATCGCCAGACCAAGCTTCTTGAGCAT
>PWEV01000156.1 GCA_003553625.1 Halomonas sp. | reverse complement strand
CCTATATAAAAACCAATGACTGGAATGAATTCCTTAGTATTCAGGAGGACATACTGCTTCGCCTGATTGATATTGTGGATGAATCAGGTACCGGTTTTGCTTTCCCTTCCGTGGTGAACTACATCACTCGCGACGGTGGAGCAGACAAGGAGCGGACAGCACGTGCGGAGGCCATCGTGCAGAAGTTGCGTGAAGAAAACGAGCTGCCATTTCCGAATTTCAGTTTGGAAAAACGCAAGGGTCTGCGCGATACCCTCGACTATCCGCCACGAGGCTCCGTTGACTTCGAAAAAGCAGACGATCGAAGCGCATCAGGCTCGATAAGGTGAATGATATGAAACACATGCTGGCCGCGGTTGTGCTGATACTTCTGACAGGCTGTCTGGCAAAAGGCCATACGCCAGAAACGGCCGAAGTCAGTGGAGAAGCTTACTATCTGGAACGCATGGCAGCACCGGAAAACGCTAGGCTCGAAGTCAGGCTCATCGATATCAGCCGGGCGGGGACCCCAGCCATTCTGGTTGGCAAGACGGTAGTCGAGAACGCCGGACAGCCGCCTTATGCTTTCCAGATCCAGTACGCCCCCGCACTGATCGATCCACGTCATACCTACAGCGTGGCGGCTCGCCTGTACGACGGTAACGACCTGTTGTTCGTCACGGACCAGGTCCATCAGGTGATCACCCGGGGCTTCCCGTCGACGGCCACCTTGCGGATGCGCCGGGTCGGCAGTGCCCCCGCGCACCTGCTTGGGGAGCTCCCGGCGACCTTCACGGGAACGCTGCCCTGTGCGAGCTGCCCGGGCATCGATTACCACCTGAATCTGCTGGACGATGGCGTGTACTTCCTGCGGCAGGCGTACCAGGATCGTGAAGGCGGCCCCTTCGACGACATCGGGCGTTACCTGCTGTCATCCGATGGTGATCAGCTCACGCTCTTCGGTGGCCGGGAGGAGCCGCTGCGCCTTGCCATCTCGGCGCCGGACACGCTGCGCCTGCTGGACCGCGATGGCGGTCATATCGAGTCTGAACTGAACTACAACCTGTCACGCCAGCCGGAGCTGCAGCCGCTCGAACCTCGGTTGCTGCTTGGGGGCATGTACCGTTACATGGCCGGGGCCGGGCGCTTCCGGGAATGCCTGACTGGTCTCGACATGCCGGTGGCCACCGAGGCAGACAACCGTGCCCTCGAAGAGGCCTACCTCGCGGCCCGGGAGCAGCCCGGGGAGGAGATGCGGGCGAGTCTCGAGGGCCAGATTTCGCAGCGTATGCCGATGGAGGGGCCCGGTCCGGTATTGACACTCGTGCCGGAGCGATTCATCGGCGTCTCGCCAGAACTGAAGTGCCCCCCGGCTATCCAGCTCGCAGACTTCAAGAACACCTATTGGCGGGCGAGCCTTCTCGACACAGAGGCCGTGCGGCTTGCCCCGAATCAGCGTGAGCCCCATCTCGTTTTCCACGAGGACGGCAGGCTGGCGGGCTCGGACGGCTGCAACCGTATCATCGGCAGCTATGAGGAGGAGGGGGGCACCCTCGCGTTTTCCGGTTTGGCCACTACCCGGAAGGCCTGTCCCGAGGGCATGGAGCAGGCGAGCCGTTTCCTTGAGGCGCTCGAGGAGGTGGGCCGCTACCGGATTATTGGTCGGCATATGGAAATGCTGGATTCAAAAGGGACGTTGCGTTTGCGGTTCGAGGCGGTGGCGCTACAGTAAAAATGCCTATAGCCGCCATCTCCAACATAGTAATACGAACCCTCTGAAGCAGGTAAGCGAAGGAAGTTGCTTAGTCGCCACATGCCCGTCGAACGGTAATGGATCTGCACCAATAGCTCTGTTTTGGACTTTCGATTCCAGGCTGTATGGGTGGCGTTCTGTTGTGTATGGGTATTCGTGATGAACGAGAGCGTTACTCTACCTTGGTGACATGTAAGGAATAGTCAAATGCACAAAGCAGGTCATCTTGTCTCTGGGGAGAGCCACATTGAGCATGGTTCCCTTTTCCCGCTTCTTCGCAACGGCTTTGTGCGTTTTTTCTGCTATGGCCTCTTGTTGTTTTTTGTGTCGGGCTGTTCCGAATCCATCGATGAACCCGAAGCGTCTCTTGTGTCGGTGTCGGTGCTGCATCTCGAGACGTCGAGCGTAAGGCCATCTCGGGAGTTCATCGCCAGAACAGCACCCTCGTCCAGGACGTCTATTTCTGCTCGTCTTCAGGCGGAGATCAAAAGCATTCATTTCGAGGAAGGATCACGGGTGGAACAGGGACAGGTCCTGGTGCGTCTGGAAGACACCAACGCCATCGCGGATCTCAGCCAGGCGGAAGCAGAGCTGACGGCTGCCCGGGCAGAGCAGCAGTCGGCCTCGCGCAACCTCCAGCGCGGTGAAGAGGTTGCTACCCGGGGATTTCTTTCAGCCGCCGATCTCGACAAGTTGAGAGATCGCTTCAGTGCGGCACAAGGGCGCCTGCAGTCGGCGGAGGCGGCGTTGCAGAGAGCGGCTAATAATTTAGCTCATACCGAAATAAGGGCGCCTTTCGATGGGTGGATCGGAAAACTGAATTTCGATGTGGGATCCGTGGTGGGCCCAGCCAGTGGTGCCATAGCGGATATCATGGTCAAAGATCCCATCTACGTGGAGTTTCAGCTTGATGAAGCAGAGTTTGTGGCGTTGCGACGGGCGGGGCAGGAGGCCGCCGAGTCCATGGCGCGACACCTCACACTATCGCTGACATTGCCGGATGGAAACCGCCATTCTCAGGGCGGCGCGCTGGATTTCGCGGATATCAGCATTGATGCCAGCACCGGCACCGTCGCCATGCGTGCCGTCTTTCCCAATTCGGCTGGCGTGCTGGTACCGGGTCTGTTCGTGACGCTGCATATCGAGGGCCAGTCCCGCGAAGCCAGCATCCTGGTGCCACAGATGGCCGTTCAGCAGACCATCGAGGGACAATTTGTCCTGCTGGTAAACGAGGAGCAGAAAGTCGTCCAGCGGTTCATACAGACCGGGCAACGTCAGGGCGCCATGCTGGTCGTCGAATCCGGGCTTGAAGCGGGGGAGAGGGTCATCGTGGAGGGGATGCAGAAGGTGCGCAGCGGCGCGACCGTCAACCCGGCACCCAAACGTATCAATCCCGACACGGGGGCGTTGGTCAACCCGGGAGAGCCCGCCCCATGATCAGCAGTCTCTTTATTCGGCGGCCAAAGTTCGCCTTTGTCATCTCTATCCTGATCACACTCGCCGGTCTGCTTGCCCTCCAAGCACTGCCGGTCAACATGTATCCCGACATGGCGCCACCGCAGATCCAGGTATCAGCCACGCTGCCCGGGGCGAGTGCCGAGGTCGTCGAAGAGGCAGTGATTCGACCGGTTGAGCAGCAGCTGAACGGTGTCGAAGGGATGATCTATATCGAGTCGACAGCCTCCAGCGACGGGGCGGCAAGAATCACTCTGACATTTGAAAGTGGCACTGACACCGACATCGCTCAGGTCAATGTACAGAACCGCGTTGCCCTCGCCGAACCCTTTCTGCCGGATGAGGTAAGACGTCAGGGAGTCGTGGTCCGCAAACAGGCCGGTAATATGCTGATGGGTATCAACCTCATCTCGGATCGACCCGACCTGGATGGGGTATTCCTGAGCAATTACGCTTCCAATAACCTGATCGACACCCTGGCACGTGTTCCAGGAGTTGGCTCCGCTGAAGTGATGGGAGCCAAGGATTACAGTATGCGGATCTGGCTGGATCCACAGCGTATGGCCTCTCTATCTATTACGGTCGCCGATGTGGCTTCAGCACTGCGGGAGCAGAATCAGATTGTGGCAGCAGGCAAGCTAGGCCAGCCTCCGGTGCCAGCAGGACAGCAGCTTGTATATAGCATCCAGAGTCGTGAGCGCCTCTCTGATCCTGACGAGTTTGCCCAGACCATCCTTCGAGCGCGATCGGAGGGTGGCTTTGTACGATTACGGGATGTTGGACGCATCGAGCTTGGCTCACGCTCCTATGCGTCGACCGCCAAGTTGAACAATCAGGACACTGCCTTTTTGGTGATTTATCAGTTGCCCGATGCCAACGCACTCGATGTGGCGAAGCGAGTCAAGCAGGAGGTGTCAGCAGTGGCTTCCGCTTTCCCGGACGGTGTTCGCCACGACGTCCTGTTCGATACCACGGAATTCATCAGTCGATCCATTGATGAGGTGCTGGTAACACTCTTCCAGGCTATCGCTCTGGTGATACTCGTGGTTTTTCTCTTCCTTCAAAATTGGCGCGCAACGCTCATTCCGAGTATCGCTATTCCCGTTTCCCTGATCGGCACCTTCGCGGTGATGGCTGTGCTCGGCTATTCGATCAACACCATCACGCTATTCGGGCTGATTCTGGCCATTGGTATCGTGGTGGATGATGCCATAGTGGTCATAGAAAATGTCGAACGCATACTCGAGGAAGAAAAAATCCCCATTCAGCAGGCGGTGACCAAGGCCATGGCAGAAGTGACGGGCCCGGTGATCGCCACTACCCTGGTATTGTTGGCCGTGTTTGTGCCGGTCGGCTTTATGCCCGGCATTACCGGCGAACTTTATAAGCAATTTTCGGTCACGATCTCGGTAGCCGTGATTATCTCTTCCATCAACGCTCTGACTCTGAGCCCCGCGCTTTGCGTCTCATTGCTAGGACGAGGAGGGAATCACACAATTCGTTGGCTGCGCCCATTCGAACGGCTCATTACCATCGGGACGAGGGGATATGACGGGCTAATAACGCGACTGCTGCGCAAGGGGACACTGGCAGGTGTGGCCCTGGTCGCGGTGCTGTTGGCCAGTGCGGGCCTGTTCAGGGCGGTACCCTCGGCATTCGTGCCTCCCGAAGATCAGGGTTTCCTGTTTGTCGATGTACAACTTCCCGATGCGGCGTCGTTTGAGCGCACCGACGCTGTGCTTGAACAAGTGACAAATATCGTGCTGGAGGACCCCGCGGTTACCGACTTCATTACGGTGTCCGGTTTCTCTTTGTTGGGGGGAGCCAACTCGAATAGCGGGATGGGCATCGTAGTATTAAAGGACTGGGAGGAGCGCACAGAGGATTCTTTGGGCCTGGCACAGATCGTTCCCCGGTTGTCATCACAGCTCTGGACGCTGGCACAGGCGCAGGTGATGGTGTTCAACCCGCCTGCCATTCCGGGAATCGGTACCTCAACGGGCTTCGACTTTCGCCTTCAAGACAACATAGGACGTGGTGTCGACGAGCTCTCCCAGGTCATGAACGGTCTGATTTTCGAGGCCAATCAGCATCCTGCACTATCACGCGTGTACAGCACCTATCGCGCCAACATTCCCCAGTATCTGCTGCAAGTGGACCGCAACAGGGCCAAAGCCATGGGAATCGGGCTGTCGGACATCTTCTCTACGCTGCAGACACAGCTGGGTTCGCTATATGTCAACGACTTCACTCGGTTCGGCAGGAATTATCGTGTGCTTCTGCAGGCGGAGGGCAGCTTCCGCCAGAAGCCTGAGGATCTAACCCATTACTATGTTCGCAATCAGCAGGGTGATATGGTGCCGTTGACGACACTCGCGTCCCTCGAGCCGGTGCTGGGCCCTTCCACCATTGAGCGTTTCAACCTCAAACGTGCGGTGACGATCTCGGGAGAGCCGGCTACTGGCTTCGCCAGTAGTGACGCACTCGAGGCGATGGAAACCCTGTCGAAGAAACTCCCCCAGGGCTATGAGTTCAGTTGGGCAGGGCAGAGCCTGCAGGAAATTCAGGCGGGGAGTCTGGTGACCGTGATATTCCTCCTCGCCATTATTCTCGTCTATTTGTTCCTGGTGGCCCAGTACGAAAGCTGGAGTCTGCCGCTGGCGGTCATCGGGGCCGTGCCATTGGCCATGTTCGGCGCCATGGGTGGACTTTGGCTATTCGGCCTGGCCAACAACATCTATGCCCAGGTGGGCTTGGTGCTGTTGATTGGACTGTCCACCAAAACCGCGATTCTTATCGTTGAGTTTGCCGTGCAGCTTCGCCAATCTGGTATGTCCACTCCAGAAGCCGCCAGACAGGCCGCTGTACTACGGTTCCGCGCCGTTCTGATGACGGCCTTTTCTTTTGTGCTGGGGGTTCTGCCCTTGGTTTTCGCCAGCGGTGCCGGTGCCGCTAGTCGGGTTAGCCTTGGTATTCCGGTGTTGGCCGGCATGGTGTCTGCCACTGTTCTAGGCACCTTGCTGGTGCCTGTTTTCTATCAGTGGGTTCAAACAGTGCGAGACAGACGCGTCTCACTCTCCTCAGCTCAGTAGCCTCCACATGCATTATGAGGCTGTGCACACCTTTCACCCTTTTTCACAGCCCCATTCAGGAGATTGACGGTGAAAGCCTCTGCATCCTCAAAAACCATGGCTCAGCCGTGATTGCCATTATCCTGTCGGCGCTCGCCTTGGTAGCCATCACCGTACTTATCCATGTGGTCAGCCTGGCCCTGTTGGTACGCTGGGTGGATGGTCTTGGCTTGAGTAGAGTGCAACGCCTCGATTTCTGGCCACTCATTTGGCTGTTCGTCAGGATAGTCTGGGCACTGCTATTCAGCCACTCAACGCAGATATCGATCTGGGCATGGTTCTACCTCTGGAAGGGAGCGATGACAGATTGGGATGCTGCCCTGTATTTTTCTGGGGTAACTTACACCACGATCGGATATGGCGACCTGCTGCTGGATCCTCCCGGGCGTATCATGGCAACCATCGAGGGTCTGACCGGGATTCTCATGTGCAGTCTCTCCGCGGCGTTCTTCTTCTCTGTGATGGTTCAGCTCTTTTTTCGCAGACAGATAAACAACGGCGCCACTGATGTAAGTAGACACTCGTCCCGGAATTGGGGTGAATAAAAGATCGACTCCATCTCAAGTCAATTATAGTTTGGTTAAATATTCTTCGCTTTCGCCCCCTGAGTTCAATCGCTACACAATGCGCTGGGCGATTTCCTGCCACAGTGCCCGGTAGGCTCGGGCTGCGGGGGTCGCGGGGGCAAACTGACGCAGCGGGGCACGCTCCACCCCCATTCGCTCCACCACGCTGGCACTGGGAATGGACGTGGAGAGCCGCAGGGGCCAGCGTTCCGGAAGTGCGGCGATGGTCTCGCGGTGCAGGGTGCGGCGTCGGTCTGCCAACGTCACGAAGGGCCACACCTGGCAGGGGATGTCGCGCTCATCCAGGAAGTCGCGCAGCTGCTCCAGGGTGCGCACCGAAAGCACCGTGGGCACGATGGGCACCAGCAGGGCATCGACGCTGGCGAACACGCTCTCTGAAAGGGTCGATAGGCTGGGCGGGCAGTCCAGGATGACCAGATCATAGTCGTCGCGGATCGGCTTGAGGATGCGCCGCAGCTGGTTCTCGCGCTGGGCGGCCAGCAGGTGGTCCAGCTCCCGGGAGGCAAGCGCGGCGGGCAGCAGGTCGAGACGCTCTATTTCCGTGGCGCGGATCACCTTGTGGAAGGCGGCGTCGCCCTTGACCAGCCGAGCCACGCCGCCGCGCACCTTGGGCTTGACGCGCAGGTAGAAGGTGGTGGCTGCCTGGGGGTCGAGGTCCCAGAGCAGCACTCGCCAACCGGCGGCGGCCGCCTCGGCCGCCAGATTCACCGCCGAGGCGGTCTTGCCGACTCCGCCCTTGATGCTGTAGAGCGCCAACATGCGCATCGCGTGCCTCCCTTCCCGTTCTTCCCCGTCACACACGCCGTCTTGGGCGATCGCCTAGCCGCAGTACATTAGCAGTTTAACGAACTCCTGAGATGACAGTTTTCTGACAGTCGGCCCAACGCCATAACGACTATCCTCCTGGCAGGGACAGGCTTATGCTGGACCACTCACCCCTGCCCAGGGAGGACTCCCATGACCCTGATCGCCGTTCACCAAGATACCGGTGCCGACGAGACGTCGCTGCGCGACCGCATCGTCGACGAGGCCCTGCATCAGGCTGAAACCCACGGCTGGGAGGCGGTGCGGCTCAGCGACGTCGCCGCGTGCCTGGATCTGCCGATGGCCGCGGTGCTGGCCGAGTTCCGCGACCTCGACGCGGTGGCCAACGCCTGGTTTCACCGTGGCCTGGAAGCGATGCTGGCCGACAAGCCCGACGGCTTCCACCACTGGCCCGAGGCGCAGCGCCTTGCGCACTGCCTGCTGGCCTGGTTCGATGCCCTTGCCGTTCATCGCCGTGTCACGGTGATGATGCTGCGAACCAAGGCCCATCTCCCGCACCTGCACACCTGGGTGCCGATGATCTTCGATCTGTCGCGCACCGTGCAGTGGTGGCGGGAGGCGGCCCGCCTGCCTGCGCCCTACGGCACCCGGCGCGCCCAGGTGGAAGAGATGGCGTTGACCGGGCTCTTTCTGGCCACCCTGGCGGTATGGTCCGGCGACGAGAGTGAAGGCCAGGCGAGGACCCGGGGCTTCCTCGAGAAGCGCCTGGCCCACGGGGCTCGCTGTATGCGATGGGTACCCGGTGGCCACGCGGATGACAGGGCCCACGAGCCGGCGCTTCAGATATAGCGCCCGCCGCTGGCGATGGCCACGGTGAGCAGGCCGAGAATCAGGTTCAGGCCGATCATACGGCGTATCTGGCCGAGCTGGCGTCCGCCTTCGGGCCAGTCGGCGGCATCCACGGCGCGGCATAGCCGGCGATAGGGGGCGAACCAGACGTGCAGGTAGATTGCCATCATCGCCAGGCCCAGCAGCAGCATCAGGTGGATGTGCCAGCGTGCCCCGGCCATGCCGCCGAACACGGCGAAGAGCATCCACAGTCCGGTGACCAGCAGCACTGCCACTGACGCCCACACCCAGGGGAAGAAGCGGTCGAAGACGCCGCGCCACAGCGAGAGGCGGGCCGGCGGCTCCAGCAGCCCGGCGGCCACTGGCCGCAGCACCATCCAGGCGAAGAACATCCCGCCCACCCAGATAACGGAGGCGAGCACGTGCAGGGTAATGGCGAGGGGCATGGGAGTTTCCTTGCGTTATCGGGTCTTTCGTCGACGGGACGGGCTGATTGACGTAGCGCCGTTACCAAACCATAGCGCGGTCCGGCGACCCGCGTCATCCGCGGCTGGTGGGTGGCGCCGTCTCGCGGCATCATGACTCCCCCTGATCGTCTCCGTCGAGAGGAACATGAAGAAGATACTGCTGATCGCCCTGCTGGCCCTGGCTGGCCTCTCCCAGTTCGCTGAGCTGGGGTCCTGGTTAGGGTCCGGGGAGCCCGAGGCCGTCGAGCAGCGCCTGCCGGGGCAGGTCCAGGTCGATGAGACACTGCGACTGATCGAGCGGGGCGGTCCCTTCCCGCACTCCCAGGACGGCACGACCTTCCACAATCGAGAGCGGCTGTTGCCCCAGCGCCCCCGGGGCTACTACCGCGAGTTCACCGTCGAGACCCCGGGTCTCTCCCATCGCGGTGCGCGGCGCATCGTCACCGGCGGCAACCCGCCGGAAATCTTCTACTATACCGATGACCACTACGCCTCCTTTCGGGTGCTGGAGGATCGTCGATGACACCGCATGCCTCCAGCCAGGCGCTGGCGCGTTTCCTGGCCGATCCCGCCCGCAGCGGCATCTACCGTCTCGGGGCCTCAGGCGCCATGGGCATTGATGAAGCCGAGGGCCTGTGCCTGCACCGTCTGCCTGTTTGCCGGCGCTGGACCCGCGAGTCACTGCTCGATGCCCTGGCGGTGAGCCTGGCCTTTCCCGCCCACTTTGGCCGTAACTGGGACGCGGCCTGGGACTGTCTGACCGAGCTCGACTGGGAGGCATGTGGGGTGCGAGTGGTCCTGGTTCCTGCGGCCCCGGCCGACGGGGGGGCCATGGCTACCTTCTTGGCGCTGATGGACGATGCCTGCGACCACTGGGCGAATTGGGGAAAGACCCTGGCGGTCCTGCTGTTCGAGGAGGAGGCCGGGGTCTGGGTCGAGGATGCCAGGGGGGAGGGCAAGGTGCCCAAGTGGCTGGCCGCGGTGCCGCACCTGCCGTCTACGGCGCTGGAATAGGTAGGCAGTCGGACATCAGAGCAGCAGGCGCCGGGCCCGTCTCAGCAGCAGGCCGCCGGCCGCCAGCCGCTTGACGACGCGCAGCAGGGAATTCGGGTGACGGGCGCTCTTGAACAGCAGCAAGCCGCCCAGGGCGTAGAGCGGGGCCCTGAAGCGCATCAGTGTCTGCCATCCTTCATCGATGGGGCGGCTTGCCTCGCGGTAGCGGCTCGCCTCCACCAGGATGTCGATACGCTGCTGCTCGATTCTGGCCTCCAGCTGTGACTTGCGTTCGGCGCGGCAGGGCTCGGGCGCTTCTCGGCGCGTCGGCGGCCGGTGTCTCGTGTCAGGGCTCACGGCGTCCCTCCCGGCGGTCGCGCTCCACCAGCTCGCGGTCGGTGGCCAGGTGCTTGAGGGTGCTGACGAGCAGGGTGCGTCGCTTGGCCAGCTGAAGCGCCCTGAGCGCCAGAAGCAGGCCACCGCCGAGCAGAATGCCGGCGCTGACAGCGATGGCGGTGAGCCGATAGCTGTCCCAGAAGGCGACGATCACCAGGGTAGTCAGCACGCCGATGCCCAGCATCAACAGGATCAGGCTGAGACCCACGATCAGCAGCAGTCCCACCAGACGAACCCGCTCTTCCTCGAGTTCAAGCACGGCGAGACGCAGGCGCGTCTCGCCGGTGGCCAACAGGCTGCCCAGAAGGCGGCGAGCGGCAGTGAACAGTCGCTGTGCCGGTCCTTGGCTTTCCGGCATCAGCGACGCCCGATCAGCATGCCGACGACGATGCCCAGGGCGGCGCCGATGCCGATGCTGGTCCAGGTGTTGTCATGGACGTAGCGATCGACGGCGTCGACCTGATGCTCGACGGAGTCTCGGGCCTCGTCATAGAGGCGCTCGCCGCGGTTCTCGAGGCGGTCGCGGGTCTCCTTGAGACGTTTCTCGGCGCGGCCGCGCAGCTCCTTGATATTGCTGCGGGAGTCATCCGCGGTCGCATTGACCAGTTCCTCGATGGTCTGGGTGAGGTGGTGCAGGTCTTCCTTGAGCTGCTCGGTGGATTCCGGGATGTAGTGGGCACGTTTTGCCATCGGGTCTTCCTCTGACGGTGAATGACTGCCTCAGCATAGCAGCCGAGACAGTACTTGCCACGGCGGCGACATCAAAGGAGCGTCGGCACTTGATCAGAGTCAGATCAACGGGTCATGCTGCCGCCGCTGAACAGTGGGTTAAGGCTGAAACCCAGGCTAAGCCGATGGTTGCGGTGGTCGTAGTCGATCATGCTCTCGCCATAGCCGTAGTAGTACTGTACGTGGCCGCGGACGTTGCCGTTGAACAGCGGCCAGGAGTAATCGACCTGGGTGCCCATGTTGCCCGCGCTGGGGTTGCCCCGCCACAGCAGGCTGAGCTCGTTGTCGCCAAAGCGCCGGGCGACGGTGACATCGCCGTAGCCCATGTAGCGCTCGATGTCGGGGTTGTCGTCTTCGCTCTTGGACTCGGGGATACGCCAGTGGGGGGCCAGGCTGAAGGCCCAGTCGCCGCGCTGGAAGATGCTCTCGAGATAGATCCGGTTCCAGCTACGCGAGAGCGGATCGGAGCGACCGTTGGAGGTATGGTTCAGCGCCAGACGGTTGCGCACGTTGGTCCACCCGAGGGCCCGCCAGGCGTTGTCGAAGTTCATGAAGATTTCCGGCTCGTAGTTGGTCTCGCGGAAGGGCGAGGAGGAGTCGGTGTTGTAGGCTTGCCACCAGCTGCGCTGGGTGTAGGCGAAGTAGAGGTCGCCGGTGTTGCCGAACAGCCCCTCTATCAGATTGACCTTGGCGCTGAACTGGAACTTTACTTCCAGGTCGCTGGGCCCATTGATATCGGAGATCTCGCTAAAGGCCTCTCGATTGGGGTTGGTCGTATAGCTTGCCGGGAAGAGGTAGTTGCGGCGATAGGTGGTGATGGCAAAGGGATTGCGGCGAGATTCCAGCTCGAGCTGGCGCCGCTCCACGGCTTCCAGGGCCGCGACCTCGTCGGTCGGAATGGATTCGGCCAGGGTCTCTTCATCATCGGGAAGGGCCTGAAGCTCGCTCTGCAGCGACTCGAGCT
>PWEV01000203.1 GCA_003553625.1 Halomonas sp. | reverse complement strand
GAGATGCTCCAGGCCGCCGACCTGATCCTCGTGATGAGTGACGGCCAGCGCCGCGCCGTGGCCGATCTCGCCCCCGCCGCCCTGGGCAAGACCATGACGCTGGGGAAGTGGCTCGACGACGGCAAGGGCAGGGATATCCCCGACCCCTACCGCAAGAGCCGTGAAGCCTTCGAGCAAGTCCATCGGCTGCTGAAACAGGCCACCGACACCTGGGCCACCAAGCTGTAGGGGCCAAGGCCGCCACTGCTGTCAATTACCCACGGAATACCCGACCACGATGACCGATGTGCCCCAGACACCGTCGCGAAGCGTCCCCGCGCCCGCCGACGACGAAATCGACCTTGGCCGTCTCTTCGGCCTGCTCCTCGACCACAAGTGGCTGATCATTGCCGTCACCGCGCTGTTTGCCCTCGGCGGCATCATTTATGCGCAGCTGGCCACCCCCATCTTTCGGGGCGACGGGCTGGTGCAGGTAGAGCAGCGCTCTTCGGTAAGCCCTCTGGGCGATCTTTCCTCGGTGCTGGGGGAGGGCGCCCAGGCCAGCACCACCGCCGAGGTGCAGATCCTGCAGTCTCGGATGGTGCTCGGCCAGGTCGTCGACCGCACCGATCTAGATACCGTGGTACTGCCCCACAGTTTGCCGGTGATCGGCGAGTTCGTTCAGCGTCGCGGCATTGCCCGCCCAGGCTTCATGGAAGGCCGGTCCTCCGTGTGGGGCGGAGAGTCGCTTGCGCTCGGCCGCCTGGATGTGGCGAATCATCTGCGTGGCACGCCGCTCGTGGTCACCGTGGGCGAGGAGGGCGGCTACACCCTTCGCGCCGGGGGAGACGCACCGCAGCTGCTGGGAAGCGGCCGGGTAGGTGAACTGGCGAGCTTCCGAGACGGCGATATCCTGCTGCGTATCGCCCAGATCGATGCGCCTGCGGGCGCCCGGTTCACGGTGATGAAGCGTTCCCGGGCGGCGGCCATTGGTCAGCTTCGTTCGCGGTTAAGCGTCTCCGAGGAGGGCGGTGGCCGAGGTGGCAGCACGGGTATGCTGCGACTGACCCTGACCGGGACGGATCGCGAGGAAATACGCCGTTCCCTGGACGCCGTCGCCCAGACGTTTCTGACCCAGAACGTGGAGCGTCAATCGGCGCAAGCCGAGCAGAGCCTGGCATTCCTGGAGGAGCAGGCACCGGAACTGCGTGCGCAACTCTCCAGCGCAGAGGACAGCCTCAACGAGTACCGCGTCGAACAGGACAGCGTCGACCTGAGCTCCGAAGCTCAGGCCGTGATCCAGCAGTTCATCACTATCGAGCAGCAGATCAACGAGCTGGAATTTCAGGAGGCCGAACTGGCCCAGCGCGTCACGCCTAACCACCCGAGCTATCTGGCACTCATGCGTCAAAAGCGCCAGTTGGAATCCCAGAAGGCCGAACTCAATCAGCGGGTCAGTCAGCTGCCCGCGGCTCAGCAGGAGGTCGTCAGGCGGACACGTGACGTTGAGGTGAACCAGGCGATCTACGTCAATGTGCTCAACAAGATGCAGGAGCTGCAGATCGCTCGTGCCGGCACCGTGGGCAACGTGCGCATCATCGACGACGCTCTCGTGGGCGGTGGGCCCATCGAGCCGAAGAAGCCGCTGATCGTGGTACTGGCCACCCTGCTAGGTGGCATGCTCAGCGTGGGACTGGTGCTGGTGCGCGGGCTGCTGCGCCGGGGCGTGGAATCGCCCGAGCAGATCGAGGAGACCGGCCTGCCGGTCTACGCCCCCGTGCCGCTCTCCGAGGCCCAGCAGAAGCTGGTCAAGCGCATCAAGCATAAGCGTGACCGCAAGGGGCAGGAGGTGGCCACCGCCGTGCTGGCCGAGAAGGCCCCGGCGGATACCTCCATCGAGGCCCTGCGCAGCCTGCGCACCGGCCTGCACTTCGCCACGATGGAAGCCACCGACAACCGCCTGGTGATCACCGGCCCCAGTCCCGGCATCGGCAAGAGCTTCATCGCCGTGAACCTGGCCGCGGTATGCGCCCAGGCCGGCCAGAAGGTGCTGGTGGTGGATGCCGACATGCGCAAGGGTCACATTCATTACGCCTTCGGCGGCAAGAGCGAAGGCGGGCTCTCCGATCTGCTCACCGGCAAGGCTGGCCTTCACGAGGTCATCCGACCCGGCAACCAGGAGGGGCTGAGCTATATCTCCCGGGGCAGCTCACCGCCCAATCCCTCGGAGCTGCTCGCCCACAAGCGCTTCAGCGAGTTCCTGGCCCAGGTGAGCGAGCAGTACGACCTGGTGATTCTCGATACTCCGCCGATTCTCGCCGTCACCGATGCCGCCGTGGTCGCCAGGCAGTGCGCCACCACCCTGATGGCGGTGCGCTTCCAGTTCAACACGGTGAAGGAGATCCAGATCGCCACCCGCCGCCTGGAAAACGCCGGGGTTTCAACCAAAGGCGCTATTCTCAACGCTATGGAGCGCAAGGCCGCCACCTACTACGGCTACGGCTACTACAACTATTCGTATAAGTGAGGTTCGAGGGGCGAGGTTTGAGGGGCGAGGTTCGAGGGGCGAGGTTCGAGGGGCGGGGCATCCTTGTGGGAGCGCAATTTATTGCGCGAAAGCGGTGCCAGTGACACCTGCCTCGCGCATCGGACTCCCGGCGGTGGT
>PWEV01000311.1 GCA_003553625.1 Halomonas sp. | reverse complement strand
CGTGCCCCCTCCTCCAGGATGGCGCCGACCACGTCGGGGCTGGCGTCCTCACCGCCGGGCAGGCGGGTGTAGTGGGTCGGATAGTCCAGCATCTCGTCCATGACGAAACGGATATCGCGCAGGGGGGCCTGATAGTCGGGCATCTCAACTCTCCATTTTCTTGGCTGCCAGTTCCACAGCCGGGCGCCGCCAGATCAGGACGCGAAAGCGGCGGCGGCCGATTTCAAACATGCGTTTGAAATTAGCCGCCGCCGCTCGAAGAGTCAAGCGATCGTTTGATTTTCGATCTACTGCATGCGGATCCCACCATCGAGGCGGATCACCTCGCCGTTGAGCATGGCGTTGGTGATGATCTGTTCGGCGAGTCGAGCGAATTCGTCGGGCTTGCCGAGCCGCTTGGGGAAAGGCACCGCGGCGGCCAGAGCCTGGGCGGCCTCGTCGGGGATCTCGCTCATCATCGGCGTCTCGAACACGCCGGGAGCGATGGCCATCACCCGCACGCCGTGGCGCGAGAGCTCCCGGGCCGCAGGCAGGCTCATTCCCACCACGCCGGCCTTGGAGGCGCTGTAGGCGCACTGCCCCACCTGCCCATCGAAGGCGGCGATGGAGGCGGTATTGATGATCACCCCGCGCTCGCCGTCCTCGCCCGCCGCGTTCTTCGCCATGGCCGCAGCGGCAAGGCGCATGACGTTGAAGGTGCCTACCAGGTTGATATTGATCGTCTGCATATAGGCATCAAGATCGGCAGGGTTGCCCTCACGGTCGACCAGTTTGGCCACGCTGACCACGCCGGCGCAGTGCACGACGCCAGCTAGACCCCGACCGTCGCCGAGGGCGACGGCGGCGTCCACGGCGGCCTGGATGTCGTCGCCCGAGGTGACGTCGCCGCGCACTGCCCGGGCGGCATCGCCCAGGCGCTCGGCGTGGGCCTCAACGGCATCGCTCAGGTCGCAGAGCACCACCCTGCCGCCCCCGGCCACCAGGCGCTCGGCGGTGGCCGCCCCCAGCCCGGAGGCGGCACCGGTAATCAGAAAGGTATTGTCCTTCACTTGCATGTTGTTTTCCTCGGGGTCGTCATTTCACCGGCGCCTTGTCGACGGCATCGGCACGCAGCTTGAAGCGCTGGATCTTGCCGCTCGGCGTCTTGGGCAGTTCCTCGACGAACTCGATCACCCGCGGGAAGGCGTGGGTGGAGAGCCGCTCGCGGACCTGCTTGCGAATCTCGTCGGCCAGCTCGTCGCTTGCTTCGAAGCCCTCGCGCAGCACCACGTAGGACTTGATGATCTCGCCGCGGATCTCGTCGGGCTGGCCCACGGCGGCCGACTCGGCCACCGCCGGGTGGGTCATCACGCTGTTCTCCACGTCGGTGGGCCCCACCCGGTAGCCGGCGGTGGTGATGATGTCGTCGTCGCGGCCGGCAAACTGGAAGGTGCCATCCTCGTTCTTGATGACCACGTCGCCGGTCAGGTAGTAGCCCTCGGCGAAGGGGTGCTTCTCCTGCCAGGTGTAGCCGGGAAAGAAGTGCGCCGGGGAGTTCTCGATGTCCACGGCCAGCACGCCGGGCTCGCCTGCGGGAAGCTCATTGTACTCGGCGTCGAGGATCGCCAGGCGGTAACCGGGCATCGGCACGCCCATGGCGCCGACGTGCTTGGGATGGTCGAGGGCATGGTGGTTGTTGCAGGTCATGCCGGTTTCGGTCTGGCCGTAATGGTCCATGACCGGGCAGCCCAGGGAGCGCTCCACCCAGGTCACCACCTCGGTATTGAGCGGCTCGCCGGCGGAGCTCGCCGCGCGCAGCTCAAGGGTCTCGTGGGCATTATCGAACAGCCCCGAGGCCTTCATCAGGCGATAGGCGGTGGGCGCGGCGGCGAAATTGGTGATGCGGTGGCGCTTCATGAACGCCAGGGCCCCCTCGGCGCTGAAGCCCGCCTCGCAGAAGTGGGTGGTCACACCCAGCAGCAGCGGCCCCGCGATGGCGTAGTAGAGGCCGTAGGCCCAGCCCGGATCGGCCATGTTCCAGAAGCTATCGGTCTCGCGAAGGTCGACGGCCAGTTCCATGTAGAGGGCGAAGGCGGTCATGGCGGACAGCGGCACCGCCACCCCCTTGGGCTTGCCCACGGTGCCGGAGGTAAACATCTGCAGGAAGGGCGCATCGCGGGTGAGGCGCGGCGGAGTGGCCTGAATAGGCGAATGGGCAAGGGCATCGGCCCAGTCCTGATCGTCGCCGTGCTCGGCGTCCGGGCCGCCCACGGCCAGCACCGGCGGGCACTGGGTCAGGCCGTCGAACTTGAAGCGGTTGGCATGATCGGTGATCACCAGGCGAGTGTCGGCGCGCCCCAGGCGGTAGTCCACGGCGTCCGGACCGAAGGCGGTGAACAGCGGCTGATAGACGGCACCGATGCGCCAGGTGGCCAGCACCGCCACCAGCAGCTGCGGCGAACGCGGCAGCATGCAGGCGATGCGGTCGCCCACGCCCAGGCCGCGCTCGGCGAACCATCCCGCCAGTTTGGCGCTTTCGGCTTCCAGTTCGGCGTAGGTCAGGGTGTTGACCTCGCCCTGAGCGTCCTCCTGGACCAGCGCCAGCACCTCGCCGCGGCCGGCGCGCAGATGACGGCCACAGGTGGATTCGAAGGCGTTGGCCTTGCCAT
>PWEV01000032.1 GCA_003553625.1 Halomonas sp. | reverse complement strand
GTTGCCGTGATGCACGTCCCAGTCGAGTATCGCCACTCGCTTCACCAGGCCCAGCGCTCGGGCCCGCATCACCGCCACCGGGATATTGCCCAGCAGGCAGAAACCGCGGCCTCGATCCGCCTCGGCGTGGTGGCCCGGCGGGCGACAGAGCGCATAGGCGCGCGACAGCTCGCCGCTGGCCACCGCCTCCACGGCGGCGATGGCCATCCCCGTGGATTGGCGCGCGGCGGCCAGGCTGCCCGACGTATAGGGGGCGCAGTCGCCGCCGTCACCGCCCCCGGCGCGGTCACCCGCCTCCAGGGCGTCCAGGTAGCGAGCCGTGTGGAAGCGCTCGAGATCCTCCCGGGCGGCAGGCAGGGTCTTGCGCACCGCCAGCGCGTCGATCAGCCCGGAGACCTCCAGCAGGTTCTTCAGCCGACGCTTGCTCTCGGGACTCTCAGAGGCCGGCTGCGGCTGCAGAAACTCGCCGGGCGACGAGAAGACGCCGATGGCCCCCGGGTCATGCCAGAAGCAGCGCTCATGCCAGAAGAATCCGGTCGCCGGGATGCCGGTCGCCGGGATGCCGGTCGCCGGGCCGGCGACCGAAGCGCCATGGGGGGCTGCGCTCATCCATGCGACTCCTGCTGCTCCCACACCTCGATGGCGGCCGCCAGGTCCTCCAGCGACGCCCCCACCGACTTGAACAGGGTAATCGCCTCGTCCGACGAACGACCGGGCACCTCGCCCTTGAGCAGCTCGGCGAGCTCGCCGCGAACCTCATCGAAGGCGAAGGCCCCCTCGTCCACGGCCTGCAGCAGATCTCCCGCCTCGCCCCTCGCCCCGGCATGGGTGTCCACGTAAACCTCGCTGCGGACGAGGCACTCGGCATCGGTCTCGCGCATGGAGGGACGAAAGGCCCCGATCAGGTCGAGGTGGGTGCCGGGAGTGAGCCAGGCGCCGCGAATCAACGGCGCGGTGGAGAGGGTCACGCAGCTGATCAGGTCCGCCTCGCCGCTGGCGGCCTCCAGGTCGGTGACCGCCGCCGTGTCGAAGCGGTCGGCGTACTCGGCGGCAAGCGCTTCGGCCTTCTCGAGGCTGCGCCCCCAGATTCGCACGCGGCGAATCGGCCGCACCGCCGCATGGGCCTCGATCACCATGGGCGCCAGCCTACCGGTCCCCACCACGAGCAGGCTCTCGGCGTCCTCCCGAGACAGCTCGCGGGCCGCCAGGGCCGAGGCAGCCGCGGTGCGGCGGCGGGTCAACTCGCTGCCGTCGATACAGGCCAGAGGGCGCCCGTGGGCACCCTCGCTCAGCAGGTAGACGCCGGCAATGGCGGGAAGGCCATGCTCGGCGTTCTGCGGGAAGACATTGACCATCTTCACGCCGATATAGCCGTCACGCTCCCAGGCCGGCATCAGCAGCATGGTCGCCTCGCCGTCGTGACGGTGCATGGCGTGGTGATGGCGCGGGGGCGACTCGACCCCCGCGAGGAAGGTAGTCGCGAGTCGTTCGACCAGGGGTTTCCAGGGCAGCGAGGCCGCGACTTGCTCCGCCGTGATCATGCGCATATCAGGCCTCCGGAAGTGCCGCGGTGACCATGATCTCGACCTTCCATTCCGGCTTGGCCAGCTTCGCCTCGATGGCGGCACGCACCGGCGGCCGACCCGGCGTCACCCAGGCGTCCCAGGCGGCGTTCATCTGGTCGAACTCGGCCATGCTGGTGACCCAGATCTGGGCGGCGATCAGGTGCTCCTTGGAAGACCCCGCCTTGGCCAGCAGCTCATCGATGCGCGCCAGCACCTGCTCGGTCTGACCGCGCATGTCGGCGCTGGCGTCCCCGGGCACCTGCCCCGCCAGGTAGACGGTACCGTTGTGGATGGCGATCTGGCTCATGCGGGCATTGCTGTCGTGATAGGTAACGGTCATGGCTTGTCTCTCGTTGGTCGGATGCCGAATCGGCACCGGTGAAGGGCTGCCCTCAGGCAGCGGTGTAGCCACCCATGAAGGCGGCCAGGTTGTGGCTCAGGTGCTCGGTGGGGTAGCCCCCCTCCTGGATCAACACCGTGGGCAGGTCGATGGCGGCCAGTCGCCGCCCGATCCGGGTGAAGTCCTCGGTTTCCAGGGCCATGCCGGCCAGCGGGTCATCGCGGTGGGCATCCAGGCCCAAAGCCACCACCAGGGCATCGGGCCGGAAGGCCTCCATGCGCTCGATCAGGCGATCCAGGGTCTCGAGAAAGGCCGCTCCGTCGCTACCCAGCGGCAGCGGCAGGTTGACGTTGGCGCCGACCCCGTCACCCTCGCCCTGCTCGTCGGCGCCCCCCCAGAAGAAGGGATAGAAGTCCGCCGGGTCGACGTGCAGCGAACCGGTCCAGACATCGTCGCGATCATAGAAGAGGTCCTGGGTGCCGTTGCCGTGGTGCAGATCCACGTCGAGAATCGCCACCAGGGCATACTGCTCGCGCAGCACCGTGGCGGCCAGGCCCGAGTTGTTGAGGAAGCAGAACCCCCCCGCGCGTTCCGGCCCGGCATGGTGGCCCGGCGGGCGACACAGCGCATAGGCATGGCGTTCTCCGGCCAGCACCACGTCGGCCGCCGCCTCCGCCGTGGCCGCGCTGGCCAGGATACCGGCGAAGCTGTCGGCGGTCATCGGACAGGCCATATCGTGCATGTGCCAGCCCACCAGCCCCACCGGATGGCGCGGATAGTGATGCCCCCCGCCACACGGGTGCACGTTGGGCGCCACCATGGCGGCGGCATCGGGCAGGGCCCGCCAGCGCGCATGGATGGTCTCGAGGAAGTCCAGGTAGCGAGGCGAGTGGATCCTCGCCAGGCGCTCTCGCAGCCGCGGGCTATCGGGCTCGGTGGGGGCGGTCAACGACAGCCCGATATCGGCCAGGCCGCGGGAGAGCAGCTCGGCCCGCAGCGGCCCCTCGGGAGAATCCACCGGCCGGCCACGCAGCAGGAAGGTGGGCGGTGCATGGCGCTCCTGGTCGGGGTGATAGAAGAACTTCATCATCGAGTGTCCTTAGCGCAGCAGCGAGGGAATCCAGGTGGAGAGTGAAGGGAAGGTCACCAGCAGCAGGATCACCACGACGAAGGCCACATAGAACGGCAGCGAGGCAATGATCGCCCGTTCGAATGGCACGTTGGCTATCCTCGCCGCCGTCATCAAGGTCATGCCCACGGGCGGCGTCACATTGGAGATGTTGAGCACCACGATCATCAGGATGGCGAAGTGCAGCGGGTCCACGCCCAGCTGGATCATCGCCGGCACAAGCACCGGCGCCACCACCACCAGCGCCGGCAGCACGTCCATGACCGTACCGACAATGATCAGCAGGACGCAGACCAGCAGCAGCTGCAGAAAGGTCGAGTCGCTGAAGGTGGTGATCAGGCCAGCCGCATCCCTGGCGATGCCGGAACGGGTGACGAACCAGCCCAGCACCGCCGAGGTCGCCAGCAGGAAGAACACCACTCCCGAGAAGCGCACGGTCACCAACAGGGCGTGCCAGATCTTCCGCCAGGTGAGCGTGCGATAGAAGACGACCCCGATGACAATGGCATAGACGGCGGCAAATCCCGACGCCTCGGTGATGGTCGTCAGACCCGAGAGGATGCCGCCAAGGATGATCAGCGGCACGATCATCGCGGGCAGCGCCACCAGAAAGGCCACGGCCGCCACCTTCAGCGGGGTGGGTGCCTGCTTGGGGTAGCCTCGCTTCCAGGCCAGGAAGAAACTCACCGCGAGCAACGCCAGGGCCATCAGCAGACCGGGAATGATACCGCCGGCGAAAAGGTCAATTACCGAGATATCGCGCAGCAGTGTCGCATAGACCACCATCACCACGCTGGGCGGGATGATCGGTCCGATGATCGACGAGCAGGCGGTGATCGCCGCGGCATACTCGGCGTCATAGCCCTGCTTCTTCATCTCCGGGATCATGATCTTGCCGATCGCCACGGTGTCGGTGATCGCCGCCCCGGTCAGGCCGGCGAAGAACACCGACACCGAGATATTGACGTGGGACAGCGCCCCGCGCACGCGTCCGAACAGGGCATTGTTGAAGGCGATCAGCTTATGGGTCAGGCCGCCCTGATTCATCAGCTCGGCCGTGAAGATGAAGTAGGGCACGGCTATCAGCAGAAAGCCCGAGACGCCGGCGAACATGCGGTCGGCGATGATGCCAAGCATGCGCTCGCCGCCCATGGCGAAGCCTCCGGCCAGTCCCGACAGGGCCATGACCACGGCGACCGGAGCTCCGATCAGTAGAAGCACGACGAAGGCGATGATCGCGGGCGTCATGGGCGTTTCTCCACGTCGGCGGACTCAATGAGTTCATCGATCACGGTTTCGTCATCGATGAAGTGTTCCAGCAGGTCGAAGCCCTGCACCAGGTGCAGCAGGATGATGGCCCCGCTGATCGGCACCACGATGGAGGTGAACTTGCCGTGCACACGAATCTGGTCGGAGACCATGTAGACCTGGCGGGTCCCCTGGAAATAGTCCCAGCCGTACCAGAGCAGCAGCGCACCGAACAGGCCGATGACCAGCATGCAGAGGGTGGCCGCCACCACGGTCAGCACCCGCGGCAGACTCCTGACCAGCAGGGTCATGGCCACGTGCTCGCCGTAGCGCAACGAGATGGTCATCGACAAGAAACCGATCCAGGGCAGGAAGAGCCGCGCCAGGGAGTAGGTCCAGCTCAGGGTGTTGCCGGTGGCCAGCTTGTAGACGAAGGCCGTGAAGGAGATGCCCAGCATGGTCAACACGCAGGCCACGCAGACAAGGATCGCCACCTGGTTGACGATATCGCTCAGGCGGCGCAGGGGCTGCAGGAAGGTCATGGCGTCACCTCAGGCAGGTGCGCCCGGCCGAATACTGGCCGGACGCAGGATGATGACATCCTCGGTGATCAGCGACCGTAGGTGGCGACGTCGGACTCGGCCACCTCGACACGAACCCGCTCTACCTCATCAAGGAAGGCATCCACGCTGTCGCCGTCGAGGCCGAAGTCGTTGACGATCCAGTCGCGCCAGGCGGGCGTAGCGATATCCGCCATACGGGTGCGCTCTTCCGGAGGCATGATGTAGCACTCCTGGAAGGTCGCACAGGACTCCTCCCAGCTGGCGGTGGCGAGCGCTCCTGACATGCCATGGCCGATGGCAATGGCCTCGCGGGCCGAGGTGACGATCGCCTCCTGCTGGGATTCGGTGAGACTCTGGAACCAGTCTTCACTGACCAGCCAGGCCGCGCTGTTGTATACGTGGCCGGTCAGGGTGGTGTAGTCGGTCACCTCGTGGAAATTGAAGGTGGTGTTGAGTACCGGCGCGTTGAACTGGCCGTCGGCCAGGCCGGTTTCCAGGGCGGTGATCACCTCGCCCCAGGGCAGCGGGGTCGCCGAGGCCCCCAGCGCGCGCATGATGGACACGTGGCCCGGGTTCTCTTCGGTGCGGATATTGAGCCCCTCGAGATCCTCGACGGTCTGGATCAGCCGCACGTTATTGGTGAAGGCCACGAAGCCGCCGCCATCATCGAAGGTGCCCAGGTAGCGCATGTCGGTCTGCTCGATGGTGCCGGACATGAAGTCGGCAAACCACTCGCCGTCGAAGAAGGCCCAGGCCTGGCGCCAGTTATCGAAGATGAAGGGCGCCGTCATCATCTGATATTCGGGATAGTAGGAAGACATGGCGCCGGTGGTGATGATGGTGGACTGCAGGGTGCGGCCACCCTGTACTTCCCGGGCGGTCTCCACCTCGGAGCCCAGCTGGCTGTTGCCGAAGATCGACACCGTGACCTCACCGTCGGTGCGGGTCTCCACCAGGTTCTTGAAGTGCACCAGCGCCGGATACACCTCATTGTTGCTCATGTTCTCGGGAAGGATGGTGGCAATGGCCATCTCATTCGCCTGGGCCTGTGCAGCCGCCATGGCCAGCGGAAGTGACGCCAGGGCAAACAGCCCGGTCAGGGTTCTCTTGCGCATGATGCATGCCTCTTGTGATTTGTCCGTTGCATCGATCAAAGAAAAGGCGGCGCCGGAGGCACCGCCCTCATACAGAGCCTAGGACGAACGCGACGAAACTGCTTGCCCGCATCTACGGAGCCTTTGCCCCGAACTGAGTCGGTAGGTCAGGGAGCGCAGCGATCCGCCGAGGGCGTGGTCTCGAAGTGCCGCCGATAGGCTCGCGAAAAGCTGCCCTGGTCACGGAAACCGACCAGCGAGGCCACATGGCCCAGGCTCAGGTCACTGTGGCAGACAAGGGTCCTGGCGTGGCGCAACCGACGCTGCTGCACGTAGGCCTGGGGCGTGATACCGGTCATCTCGCGGAAGCGACTGTGGAAGTGCCCCACGCTCAGCGCACAGAGTGCGGCCAGATGCTCGACACGGATCTCATCGGCCAGGTGGCGATCCACCCAGGCCTCGAGCCGGACCAGGTCGAGGCGCTCGCAGGGACGCCGGGCCAGGGGGAAACCGCCGTCACCGGCAAGCGGTTCACTCTCCAGGTGGAGGTGGATGGCCCGCAGCAACAGCGCGGCGATTTCGCTGTGCAGGCCCGGGCACTGCTCGAGCTGCTGCATCAGGCTGCCCGCCAGCTGATGGATCTGCGCAGGAACGCTGAAGAAACGCGGCCCTTCGAAGAGGCGCTCGATGCGCTCGCCGTCGCGCAGCGCGACCAGGCTCCCCTGGGGAATGTCGAGCACCAGGGTGCGGTTGCGGCCATCACCCAGGTAGTCATGGCGGCGGCTGGAGGGGATCAGGCAGCCACGGCTGGCGGTGATGCGTTCGCCCTCCCCGTCCACCGCCAGTTCGGTGACCCCGCAGGTAGCCAGGATCAGCTGGTGGAAATCGTGGGCGTGGTCCACGTGTTCACGGTCGAGGGTAGTGGCTCGCAGGTCGAGATGGGGCATGGACGGGTCGTCGTGACGATGGCAATGGCCCTCTACCATGGCCCTACCCCCTCGCGAAGACAAGAGAGCCGCGCCTCAGTAGCCAAGCAGGTCAGGCAGCCAGGTCGCCACCGACGGCACGGCGATCAGGATCAGGATGGTGGCCAGGATCGGCAGCAGGAACGGCAGGACCGCGATCACTACCTGACCGTAGCGCAGCCGGGTGATGCCCACCATCAGGAACAGCACGTTGCCGAAGGGGGGCGTGATGACCCCCACCGAGAGGGTAATCACCATCACGATGCCGAAGTGGATCGGATCCAGGCCGGCGGCCATGGCCGCCGGGACCACGATGGGCGTGAAGATCAGGATGCTCTCCACCACCGACATGAAGCAGCCGATCAGCAGGAAGAACAGCGCAAAGGCCAGCAGCAGGAAGACGGTGGGCATGTCGATGCCCGCCACCTCCCCTGCCAGCGTCTGGGGAATGCCGATGCGTACCAGGATCCAGCCGTAGAAGCTCGACACCGCGATGATCAGCAGAATCGCCACGCTGAACATCAGGGTGCGGCGGAAGGAGAGGTAGAGCGCCTTGAGGCTCAGGTCGCGATAGATCAGCCCGCCCAGCACAATGGCGTAGAGCGAGGCGACCGCGCCGGCCTCGGTGGGCGTGAAGAAGCCCGTCCAGATACCGCCCACGATGATCGCCGGCATCATCAGCGGAAGCACCGCACGGCGCCCCGTGCGCAGCACCTCACGCCCGTCGAAGGGCGCGGGAGCCGGCATGGCAACGCGCCCGCCGGCGCCCAATGCCACGGTCATGCCCATGAGCAGCAGCGCCATCAGCAGGCCAGGGAGGATCCCGGCCATGAACAGCGCGCCGATGCTGACGTTGGCCAACCAGCCATAGACCACCAGGGCGATGCTGGGCGGCAGGATCGGACCGATCACGCTGGAGGCCGCGGTAATCCCCGCCGAGTAGCCCAGGTCGTAGCCGCGCTCCTTCATCGCCTTGATCTCGATGCTGCCGAGGCCGGCGGCATCGGCGACGGCGGTGCCGGACATGGTGGCAAAGATGGAACTCGCCACCACGTTGGCATGGCCCAGGCCGCCCCGGGTGAACCCTACCAGGGCCGTGGCGAAGTCGAAGATGCGGGTGGTGGTCGAGCCGGTATTCATGATGTTGGCGGCGAGAATGAACAGCGGGATCGCCAGCAGCGTGAAGTTGTTGAGCGTCTGCACCATGCGCAGCGACATCAGTTCCACCGGCAGCCCACCGCTGCCGGTGACTCCCAGGGCGACGAAGGAGGTGATGCCGATGGCCACCACCACCGGCAGGCCGATGATCATCAGCACCAGTAGCCCACCGACGAAGATTGCGAGCTCCAGCATCAGGGTGCCTCCCCGCCGCTGCCGCCGACCGCCTGCCAGGCCACCCGGCCACGCAGCGCCTGCCAGGCCGAGAGCAGCGTCATGCCGGCGAAGCCGACGAAGATGCCGTAGTAGAGGTAGCTGAAGCTGATACCCAGCGACACGGTGCGGTTGTTGGCGCTCATCTCGGACATGACCCAGGCCCCCCAGGCCGCCAGGGCGAAGAAGCCACAGGAGAGGATCGCCGTGAACCGGTATTGCAGCGCCAGCGCCAGCGGTGGCAGGCGGTGGCTGAACAGATCCACCAGCAGATGCTCACCGCGCACCCAGGCCGAGAGCGACCCGAAGCCCACCGCGTAGATCGCCAGCAGCGTGGCCACCTCCTCGGTCCACGGCATGCCCAGGTTCAACAGATCGCGGGCTACCACCGCCGCCACGATCAGCAGCAGCACGCCGGCCAGCAGCAGCACCCCCAGCAGGTCGCAGACCAGTGTCACCGCCCTGAGCAGTCGGCAGGCCAGCCGGTCGACGGCACTCAGCGGTATCGCACTCTCTTGCCTCACGGGAACATCCTCTCGTCCTTCACGGCTCGGCGGCGCCCGCTGGGCGCCGCCGAGGTGGTTGTATCAGCCAGTAAGGACCCGGGTCATTCGCCGCCCAGGGCATCGTCCATCACGCCCTCGGCCATCTCGGAGAGGATCTCCTCGATCGCCGGCCGGGCCGCCTCGCGGAAGGGTTGGACGTCGGGCTCGATGATGGTCATGCCCTCCTTCTGCAGCTCCTCGAGGTAGAACTCGTCGAGCTCGCGCTCGCGCTCGGTGCCATGCAGGCGAGCCACCTCGATGGCCTCGGTGATCAGCGCCTGGTCATCGGCCTCGAGACCTTCCCACCAGCGCTTGCTGGCCACCCAGTTCCAGGGAAACATCACATGACTGGTCATGATGATGTGGTCCTGGACCTCCCACAGCCGGCGCGTATAGGGCGAGGAGAGCGAGTTCTCATGGCCGTCGACCTGGCCGGTCTGCATCGCCAGGTAGATCTCCGGCGCCGGCACGTTGACCACCTGGGCGCCAATCTCCTCCCACACCCGAAGCCACACGGGCAGCGAGGGCAGCCGCAGGCGGAAGCCCTGCAGGTCCTCGGGGGAGTGGATCGCCTTGTTGGCGGTCATCTGGCGAGGGCCGCGATGCTGGGTGCCGAAGTACTTGATGCCGCCCTTCTCCTCGGCGATCTCCACCATCCTCTGACCGGACGGGCTCTCCATGTAGGCGTCCACCTCTTCCCAGGTGGAGAAGACGAAGGGCACGGTGATGGCGTCATACTCGGGAGCGTACTGCTGGCGCCAGTTGCCACCGGTAATGGAGAGCTGGGTCTGGCCCAGGTTGAGCAGTTCCAGCACCGCATTCTCGCCGCCCAGGGAGCCGGCCAGGAAGGGACGGACATTGAAGCGGCCCGGCGCCTGCTCGTCGAGGTATTCGGCGAATCGCTCCACGGCGGCACTCTCGGAGCCCCCGTCGCTCATGGTGTTGTTGACCTGAATCTCGATGGTGCTGGCCAGGGCGAAGGGGGCGGCCGCAGCCAGGCCCAGGCTCGCGAGGGTGGCAAGTAGCGTCTTGCGCATGTGACGTTCTCCCGGAATTATCGTTATGGGGGGCGCCGCTAGACCGACGGCTCCGGCAACCTGATCTTGGAACAAGCCCCGACATTGCTCAAATCGAGGTTGAAGAAGGCAGGCTTCGTCAATGACGATGCCAGACGATAGCGCGATGTGACGCGTCGTGTCGGTCGGGAACAGCAACCATGCGACCAAAGGGGGATATGCTCTCGCGCCGGCGCGGGGCTCTCATTCCGGATCACAAGCATCGCTCTCCGTCCACCGCCTGGAGGTTTCACCATGCACGAAACCAGCCCCGTCGCCTTCATCACTGGCGCCACCTCGGGCATCGGGGAGGCCTGTGCCCATCGCTTCGCCGAAGCCGGCTGGTCGCTGGTCCTCATCGGACGCCGGCGTGAGCGGCTCGAGGCCCTGCAGCAGGCTCTCGCCGAGGGGGTGTCGGTGCATGTCGCCACCCTCGATGTCACCGACCATGACGCCGTGGCCCGCACCCTCGACGCCCTGCCGGCGCCCTTCGCCGCCGTGAGGGTGCTGATCAACAGCGCCGGTCTGGCCCTGGGCAAGGGGCCGGCCCAGGCTTCCGATCTCGCCGACTGGCACCGCATGATCGACACCAACATCACCGGGCTGGTCAACGTGACCCGCCTGCTGCTGCCGAGGCTGATCGAGTCCGGCCCCGGAGCCACGGTGATCAATATCGGCTCCATTGCCGGCCACACCCCCTACCCCGGCGGCCACGTCTACGGCGCCACCAAGGCCTTCGTGGAACAGTTCAGCTACAACCTGCGCTGCGACGTCAGCGCCGAAGGGGTGCGCGTCACCGACCTGGCCCCGGGCATGACCGAAAGCGAGTTCACCCTGGTGCGCATGAAGGGCGATGCCTCGGTGGTTGGCGACTATTATCGCGGCACCCGGCCACTGCAGCCCCGTGACGTGGCCGAGCAGGCCCTGCACATCGCCGAGCTGCCGCCCCACGTCAACATCACCCGGCTCGAGGTCGCCCCTCTCTGCCAGCAGTGGTCGCCCTTCACGGTGCTTCGCGACGGCGACGAATGAGGAGCCACCCCATGACGACTCCGGAAACACGTCAGCTGCCGCTTGCCGGGCTCAAGGTGATCGAGCTGGGCCAGCTGATCGCCGGCCCCTTCGCCACCAAACTGCTGGGCGAGTTCGGCGCCGACGTGATCAAGGTCGAGCCCCCGGGCACCGGCGACCCCCTTCGCAGATGGCGAATGATCGAGGATGGCACCTCCCTGTGGTGGCACGTCCAGACCCGCAACAAGCGCTCGGTCTCCCTGGACCTGAGAACCGCCGAAGGCCAGGACCTGGTTCGCCAGCTGGCCGCCGACGCCGACGTGCTGGTGGAGAACTTTCGCCCCGGCACCCTGGAGCAGTGGGGGCTGAGCTACGAGGCCCTGTCGGCCGCCAACCCGGGGCTGATCATGGTGCGCGTCTCCGGCTACGGCCAGACGGGGCCCTACCGCGACAAGCCGGGCTTCGGGGTGATCGGCGAGGCCATGGGCGGCCTGCGCTATCTGACGGGGCAACCCGGCGAACCCTCGGTCCGCGTCGGCGTCAGCATCGGCGACTCCCTCTCCGCGCTCTACGCGGTGATCGGCACCCTGCTGGCACTGCAGGAACGACGCCGCAGCGGACTGGGACAGGAGATCGACGTGGCCCTCTACGAGTCGGTCTTCGCCATGATGGAGAGCCTGCTGCCGGAGTATGACGCCAGCGGCCAGGTCCGCGAGCCGAGCGGCAGCGCCCTGCCCGGCATCACCCCGTCCAACGCCTACCGCACCCGGGACGGCGACTACGTGCTGATCGCCGGCAACGGCGACAGCATCTTCAAGCGCCTGATGACGGTGATCGGCCGCCCCGAGCTGGGCGAGGATCCCGAACTGGCCCACAACGACGGTCGCACCCGCCGAGCCGAAGAGATCGACGCCGCCATCGAGGCGTGGAGCCGCCAGCACGGCCGCGACGATATCCTCGCTGTCCTGGACGAGGCTCGGGTGCCGGCCGGCTACCCCTTCACCGCCGCCGACATCGCCCATGATCCCCACTACCTTGCCCGGGAGATGATCCAGTCGTTCACCCGGCCGGACGGCCGGCCGCTTAAGGTGCCCGGGGTGCTGCCCAAGCTCAGCGCCACGCCGGGGCGCCTGGGCCACGGCGGCCCGGCGCTCGGCGCCCACACCGAGGAGGTGCTCGACGAACTCGGCATCGACGCGGAGACCCGTGCCAAGCTGCGCAGCGCCGGCATCATCTGATCC
>PWEV01000312.1 GCA_003553625.1 Halomonas sp. | reverse complement strand
GATCAGCGGGTGATCGAGGCTGGCCTGCCAGTCGGCGAGGGTGAGCTCGCCGAGCAGCGCGCTGGGCCGCGGCGGCGGGTCCTCCAGGCTGTCGCCCTCCGGCGGCAGGGAGAGGGCCAGGTCCGGTTCGGCCAGGGTCTGTGCCAGGTCCAGGCAGACATGGCCGCGGCCGAGCTGGTGGCTGGCCAGCGCCGCGGCCAGCAGCAGCGGGGCGGAGGCGTCGGGCACCTCCCGGGCGAGGAAGGCGGCGAAGGCGCGGTCCAGGGCGCGCAGCCAGCCGCGGGTTACCCAGCGGTCGAGCAGGGCGAACAGCGCCGGCGGGTCGCGCAGGGCGTCGGCGATGGCGGCATCGGTGGTGGGTGAGGGGTCGCTCAAGGCTGTGCCTCCATGGCGGTGGCGGTCTCGGGGGCGCGGAAAAGTGCGTCCAGCGCCTCGATCAGCTCGCGGGATGGGCGCTCGCAGTGCACGCCGCGGGAGGGGGCGTGCTGGCCGCGCAGGAACACATAGAGCGCCCCGCCCAGGTGATGGTCGATGTCGTAGTCCGGCAGCCGTGACTTGAGCAGGCGATGCAGGGCCAGCAGGTAGAGGCAGTACTGCAGGTCGTAGCGCTTCTCGCGCACCGCCTCGGCCATGGCCGCCGCGGAGTAGGCGTCGTCGTCGCGGCCCAGGTGGTTGGACTTCCAGTCCAGCACGTAGAAGCGCCCCTCGTGCTCCACCACCAGGTCGATGAAGCCCTTGAGCATGCCGTTGAGCCGGTCGGGTTCCAGCGCCGGCCGGGCGGCACCACCCAGTGTGTGAGTGCTCACGAGGGCGTCCAGGCGGGCGGTATCGACCCTGTGGGCGGCGAACCAGAACTCCAGCTCGACCTGATAGTGGGCGCTCTCCAACCGCTCCAGGCGCAGCGGCGAAACCTCCCCCTCGGGGGCGTTCGGCACCGGCAGGTCGCTGGTCAGCAGCCCGCGCAGCCAGGCCTGCAGCGCCGGGATTCGCTCGCGCCAGCCGCGCAGGTTGGCGCGCCGCGCCAGGGTGTCGTCGAGGCGCTCGGGGTCGGCGGCCAGCCGGGCGAAGCCTTCCCGGCCGGCCCACTCCAGCAGGCCGTGGAGGAAGGTGCCCGCCGCCGGGCCGCGGGGGAAGCGGTGAAGCGAGGCGTCACTCGTCGGCTGCGCGTTCTGTGCCGGGTCCTGGGGCTCGTCGCTCATCTCCCGAGCGGTGGCTTCCAGAGCGCTTTCAGGTTCTTCCAGAAGAGGGGGTTCTTCCAGAAGAGTGGGCGCTTCCTCTCCCCCGCCGATGCGCTCGCCGCCAATTCTTTCGCCGCCCAGGCGCAGCGCCGAGTAGCTGGAAATCCACCAGTGCTCCCGGGCGCGGCGGGTCGGCGTGAGCGCCTCGCGCAGGGCCTCGCCGTTCGTGTCCACGGGCACCATGAGGTCGCCGGGTTCGGGCGCCGGCGCCACGTGCAGCTGCGTCTCAGGGGCCCCCTGGGCGAGGGGGAAGAGGGCGTCGAGCAGGCCGTCTGACGATAGCGGCGCGCCGGCGGTGAGCACCTGGCCGATGGCGCTGCGTTCCAGCCCCTTGAGCGGGGCGATGCCCAGCCAGGTGGCATGGCGGGCGCGGGTCAGGGCCACGTAGAGCTTGCGCAGATCCTCCCCGAGTCGCTCGTCATCGGCCCGGGCCAGCACCGTCTCGTCGGGCGCCAGGGAGAGGTGGCGCCGGCCCTGGTCGTCGTGCCAGGTGAGCGGCAGGTCGCCGGCCTTCTTCTCGCGGAAGGCGCAGATGAAGGGCAGGAAGACCAGCGGATACTCGAGCCCCTTGGACTTGTGGATGGTGATCACCTGCACCAGGTCGGCGTCGCTCTCCAGGCGCAGGCGGTGGGTGTCGGCCTGCGCCGGCGGGTGGGTGCGAGCCTCGCTGAGGTGGCGCAGCAGGGCGTGCTCGCCGTCGAGTTCGGCGCTGGCCTGCTGCAACAGCTCGCCCAGGTGCAGCAGGTCCGTCAGGTGCCGCTCGCCGCTGGCGCTCTTCAGCAGCCGGGTGGGCACGGCGAAGTCCGCCAGCAGCCGGTGCAGCATGGGCAGCACGCCCTGGCGCTGCCACTGGCGGTGGTAGGCCCGGAACTGCAGCACCCGCTCTTCCCAGGCCAGCTCGTCATGCTGCAGGGCATCGAGGTCGTGATTTCCCATGCCCAGGCTGGGCATGGCCAGGGCGGCATGCAGGCGACGCTCGCTGTCGGGCTCGGCGCAGGCGGCCAGCCACACCTCCAGTTCCAGGGCCGCCGGGGTCTCGAAGACGCCCTCCTTGTCGGAGAGATAGACGCTGCGGATGCCGCGCTGGAGCAGCGCGCCGCGGATCGCCCTGGCCTCGCCCGCGTTGTTGACCAGCACGGCGAGATCCGAGGGCTTGAGCGCGCGGAAAGGCTTGTCGGTTTCGCTGAAGCCGGTGCGGCCCTGCTGGCCCTCGCAGAGCAGCTCGGCCATTCGGGTGGCGCAGCGCGCGGCCATCTCCTTGAAATAGGCGCCCTTGCTCATGCCCTCGTCGTCGCCCATGAGATGCCAGAGCGTCATGGCGGGCAGTGGCTCACCGTCGCGGGTCAGGGAATCCTTTCTGCCCTTTGCCCCCACGGGTAAAAAAGGCACCGGGTTGTCGCCCCGGGGCGTGCGGAACAGGAAG
>PWEV01000301.1 GCA_003553625.1 Halomonas sp. | reverse complement strand
GCCCTGGTCTTTCTCCTTCTCGGTTTTTTCCTTCTCGGCTTCCTCCTTTTCTTTTTGCTCCTCGTCTTCGGCGTCCTTGCCCAGGCTCAGGCCCGCCTTGTCCTCGAGCAGTTTCATCTCTTCAGGTCCTGCTTCCATCAGCAGGATATCGCCCTCCCTGAGCACGCCGAAGAAGGTGTGACCGGCGCGCCGCGACTCGTCGCGCACCACCGCCAGCACCGGAATGGTCTCCTCAAGTTCCTGATGCAGCTCTCGCAGGGTCAGGCCGTTGGCCTTGGACTCCTCGCCGACGCGCAGCTCCACCAGATAGTTGGCGGTATCGAACATCGCCTCGGTGGATGCCTTGCCCGCACGCAGGGGCACCAGCCGCCAGCCGATCAGCAGGATGAACGCCAGCCCGGCCAGGGCCACCACCGCGCCGACCGGCGAGAAGGAGAACATGCCAAAGGTTTCGCCGGTGACCGAACCCCGGTAGCTGGCAATGATGATATTGGGTGGGGTGCCGATCAGGGTGGTGAGCCCGCCCAGCAGCGAGCCGAAGGCCAGTGGCATCAGCAACAGCGACGGCGAGGTGTCGTGCTCCCGGGCCAGGCGCATGGCCACCGGCAGCAGCAGCGCCAGGGCCCCGACGTTGTTCATGAAACCCGAGAGCACCACCACGGTGCCGGTCAAGGCGGCCAGCTGCAGGAAGAGTCGCTCGCCCACCTTCAGCACCTGCTCGGCGATGACGTCCACCACCCCGGAGCGCTCGAAGCCGCGGCTGAGCACCAATACCGCGGCCACGGTGATCACCGCCGGGTGGCCGAAGCCTTGAAAGGCCTCCTCCCCCGGCACCAGGCCCAGCAGCACCGAGCCGAGCAGCGCCGAAAGCGCCACCAGATCATAGCGGAAGCGTCCCCAGACGAAGGCGGCTAGCGTCAGTCCGAGCACGATGAAGACCAGAGTACTGTCGTCCATGCATTCACGTCCTGTGGCGATGATGTTGCCAACAGCATCGCCAGTCAGGGGTCTCGGCGACAAGTGTTTTTACACGACGACGCCCGGCCAGAGCCGAGCGTCATAGGGGCCGACCGGACTGATAAGGCTATTTCGCCATCTTCTCCAGCATGGCGTTGACCGCCTCGAGGTGCTCTGGCTCGTTGTGACACATGCCCTGGAATACCGCGCAGAGATCGAGAAAGTCCTTGAGCTCGGTGCGCTGCGCCATCTTCATCAGTCGCTTGGTGAGCCGGGTGGCCTTGGGCGGCTGGGAAGCGATGCGGGAGGCCAGCTCGCCGACACGTTCCCTCAGCGCCTCGGGGTCACAGACCTCGAGCACGATGCCATATTCCCTGGCCTCTTCGGCGTCGATGATCCGCCCGGAGAGGGTCAGCTCGAAGGCGCGCTGGTAGCCGATCAGGCGCTGCATGAACCAGGCCCCACCGTCGCCGGGGATGATGCCCAGGTTGAGGAAGGTCTCGCCGAACTTGGCCTTCTTCGAGGCGATACGGATATCGGCCATGTTGGCCAGGTCGAACCCGGCGCCGATGGCCGGGCCGTTGACGGCGGCGATGATCGGCACCTCCACCGCGGAAAGCGCCAGCGGGATGCGCTGGATGCCGCGCCGGTAGCGGGCCGAGACTTCTGCCACGTCACCGGCGAAGTCGCCGCCGCGGTTGGCCATGTCCTTGACATTGCCACCGGCGGAGAAGGCGCTGCCCTCGCCGGTGATCACCAGCACCGAGACGCCATCGCAGGCGTTGACCCACTCGGCCACGGCGATGATGTCGTCCACCAGGGCGGTCCCGGTCAGGGCGTTGCGCACGTCGTGGCGGTCCATGACCAGGGTGGCTACCCGCCCGTCCAGGGTCAGTCGGGCATCGGTCAGCTGAGGCAGGCTGGGCTGTGGCGTACTGGATTGAGTAGATGTCGGGCTCATGCGTCGGCTTCCTGATTTTTTTCCACGATAACCCGGGCATCCACCACGGCATAGCCATCGGCGTTGACGATCACCGGGTTGAGGTCGAGCTCGGAGAGCGCCGGATAGGCCTCGACGATGCGCGACACCTTGAGCAGCAGGTCGACCAGCGCGGTCTTGTCCACCGCCTTTTCGCCGCGCACGCCGGCGAGGATCTTCTTGGCCTTGATCTGCTCGACCATCTCCTCGGCGTCGCGCCGCGACAGCGGGATGGCACGGAAGGCGACGTCCTCGAGTATTTCCACGAAGATACCGCCCAGCCCAAACATCAGCACCGGGCCGAAGATCGGATCGCGGATCACCCCGACGATCACCTCCACCCCCTTCTTGGCCATGGGCGTGACCAGCACCCCTTCGATCTCGGCGTTGGCGTCGTAGGCGAAGCAGGCGTCGAGGATGGCCTGGCGAGCCTGGCGCATGGCGGCCTCGCCCACCACGTTGAGTTTCACGCCGCCAGCGTCGGACTTGTGCAGGATGTCCTTGGAGACCACCTTCATGGCCAGTGGCGTATCGTCGAACCGACTGGCGGCGTCCGCCAGCTCCGCCTCGTTCCTGACCACCAGCTCCAGCGGCACCTGGATGCCGTGGTCGCGCAGCAACTGCTTGGCCTCGTACTCGAAGAGATCGCGGCCCTGGGTTCGGGCGTTCTGGAACATGGCGGTAAGCTCGGGCAGCGGTTCGACACTGCGCTCGCGGCTCTGGTGCTCGACCTGGGCCAGG
>PWEV01000193.1 GCA_003553625.1 Halomonas sp. | reverse complement strand
TTGTCGCCGATGGCGATGCGCACCGTGTCGCGCCCGGCCAGATAGAGCGAATAGTTGACGAAGGCCGGGTCCAGGGAGATGTCGCGATGGTTGCCGATGAACAGGTAGGCGGTATCGGCATCCAGGGTGTCGAGCCCCTCGACTCGGAAGTCGTCGGTGGTGGTGCGGATCATGCGCTCCATGTAGCCGGCGATGCGCATCTGGAAGTCGTAGACGCTGGCGACGCCGCGAACCTCGCGGCGGATGGCCAGACTTGCCAGGGTGCTGGAGAGGCGCGGCATGAATCGCGACAGCCGCGGCAGCCGAAAGCGGGTCAGGGCGCTGAGCAGTTCCGGATCCTGGGCCAGGCGCCCGAGAACCTCGGCCACCTCATGATCGAGGTAGGGGCGGATCTCGGCCCAGGGATCGACGGGTGAGGCGTCGGAGTGTTGGTCGGTCATGAGTTCACACGTCACTCTTCGTAATGTCCGTCGTAATGTCCGTCGTAGTGCCCGTCGCAGTGCCCGACTCGCCGCCCAGCCAGGCAATCAAGCGCTCGATGTTGGTGCCCATGGCCTCGGCCATCAGCACGAAGTCGGTCTCCAGACGGACCAGGGCATCGTCGCCGTCGTCGGAGGCATTGGCCTCGTCGATCAGCGCATCGCCGAAACGCAGCGACTTCAGCGCCAGGTCGTCATGTAACACGAAGCTTAGTCGTCCCTCGATCTCCAGTGCCAGCTTGCTGGCCTGGCGGCCGCCCTCCAGGAGCTGCTGGATCTCGTCGCTGTCGAGATCGACCTGGCGGGCGCGCAGCACGCCGTCATCGCCCTTGGCCTTGAGCTCCACCTGGTCGCCCAGCACCAGGTCGGCGGGTCGCGAGGCGGGGTCGACAAGCCACTGGGTCATGGCGCGCATGGGCAGGGTCTGGCTGGAGAGCGGGGTCACCTTGAGGCTGCCCAGGGTCTCGCGCAGCAGGTCGAGCAGTTCCTCGGCGCGGGTGCGGGAACTGGCGTTGACGCCGATCAGTCCACGACGGGTGTCCCACCAGAGGTCGATCTTCTGGCTGCGCACGAAGGCACGGGGCAGCAGCTCCTCGATCACCTGCTCCTTGATGGCGAGCTTTTCCTTGCGGCGAAGCTTGCGCCCCTCGAGCGCCTCGACGTCGGCGGCACGCTCCTCGGTCTCCTCACGCACCACCGAGGACGGCAGCAGCCGCTCCTGGCGCAGGGCGCTGAGCAGTCGCTGGCCCTGGAGTTCGTGCAGACGCGCGGTGCCGGCGCGACCGGCGGGCGCGGTCCAGCCCAGCCGGCGAGGATCCTGGCTGCCCAGCGGCCTTGCGGCGTGTTCGGCGAGGGCCTCCTCGAGGGTGGCGGCATCCAGCGTCGGCGCATCGTGCAGGCGATAAAGATGCAAGTGCTTGAACCACATGAAGCATTTCCCGAGGTCAAAAGGAGGAGCATTATCCCTGAAGGGGGGCGGGGGTACCAGCCGCCAGCCGGATTGCCTCGGGGTTGAAACGACTGTTTGAATTTATGCTGCGGCATCGCCAGAATCGCTGGGTCTTCATAAAGCCTTTCATCAAGGATTTCATCAAGGAGCAACGCCATGGATTCACGCCTCTCGACCAGCCGCCTTAGGGTGCGCGGCTATCACCTGGACGGCTATGGACACGTCAACAACGCCCGCTACCTGGAATTCCTGGAGGAAGGGCGCTGGGGCTACTTCGACGACCGTCCCGGGCTTGCCCGGCGCCTGTCGCGGGGTGATGTCGCCTTCGTGGCCGTGAACCTGAACATCGATTATCGCGCCGCGGCGGTGGCGGGTGATGACCTGGAGATCCGCACGCGCCTCTCGTCACTGGGCGGGCGCAGCGCCAGGATGGGCCAGGAGATACGCCGGGTGCATGACGATGCCCTGGTCAGCGCGGCCACGGTGACCTTCGTGCTCCTGGACGTGGCGGCCAATCAGGCGGTGCCCATCGAGGACGAGATTCGTGAACTGCTGGAGCCCCTGGTGATGGAGCAGACGCTCGCATAGCCATCTGCCTTTGCTCTGCCCGCGGTGGTATGATGTAGCGCTATCATGGCGCCCACGGCAACGCCGGAGAGGGCGGCCAACCTCTTGCAGTGCAAAGGATTCGACGACACATGGGTGACATCGCCAGAGAGATTCTGCCAGTCAATATCGAGGACGAACTGAAACAGTCGTACCTCGATTACGCGATGAGCGTGATCATCGGCCGGGCGCTGCCGGATGTGCGCGATGGCCTGAAGCCGGTTCACCGGCGCGTGCTGTTCGCCATGCACGAGCTCGGCAACGACTGGAACAAGCCTTACAAGAAGTCGGCCCGCGTAGTGGGCGATGTCATCGGTAAGTATCACCCCCACGGTGATAGCGCCGTCTACGACACTATCGTGCGCATGGCCCAGCACTTCTCCATGCGGCACGTGCTGGTGGACGGCCAGGGCAACTTCGGTTCCATCGATGGCGACAGCGCCGCGGCCATGCGTTACACCGAGGTGCGCATGTCGCGCCTGGCCCACGAGCTGCTGGCCGACCTGGAGAAGGATACCGTCGACTGGGTCGACAACTACGACGGTACCGAGCGCATTCCCGAGGTGCTGCCCACCAAGGTCCCCAACCTGCTGATCAACGGCTCGTCGGGCATCGCCGTGGGCATGGCGACCAATATCCCGCCCCACAACATGGG
>PWEV01000051.1 GCA_003553625.1 Halomonas sp. | reverse complement strand
GGAGCGTGAGGCTACTTACATTGCAAGCTGTGCACGTGCCTTGCGGCATCGGTTCCTGGCTGATATTTCAGGCATGCTGGCGCTTGCCGCCAGTCACCGAGACGAGGAGCGCTGCGTGCTGTTTCTTGCCGTGATGAACAGAGAGAGCAGCGGGAGAAGCTGAGCCGCTGTTAAGCTTTTGTAGCATTTTTTCGACGCTCAGGGTGCGACTCTGCCCGTGAGGCGGGCTGATTGTTAAACTTTGTGACGCATAGGGTGTAAATGTCATCATCTGTTAAGATTGCCTTAGATTTCTTGTGCAAGGTTGTGGCATGAATATTGCCGTACTTGAAGATGACATCGATCAGCAGGCCTTCATCTCGGCTTGTCTAAGGCCGGATGGTCATAAGTTCACGATGATGGAGCATGCTTCAGAGATAAAGCGTAGCCTCAAGCTTGAGCCCTTCGATTTGCTGATACTGGATTGGCATCTGCCTGACGCCAGCGGTATGGAAGTGCTAACTCATCTGCGCTTGGCTCACAACTGGAAACAGCCCATTCTTTTCATTACTGCAGATCATCAGCCTGGTGATGTGGTAATGGCTCTGGAGTATGGTGCAGACGACTTTCTCCATAAGCCACTCAATCCCGACGAACTACGTGCCCGTGTGAAGGCGCTTGGGCGTCGCATGGTGCATGTGGAGAACTCTGAGATTTTCACTTTAGGTAGCTATAGTCTCTGTTGTCGTAAGCGGGAAGTCACCATTGATGGCTGTCTGGTGAAGCTGACGGAGCGTGAGTATCAGCTTGTAAACCTGTTTCTCAATCGTCCTGGACAGCTGCTGTCACGTAAATTTCTGATGGAGTTGGTCTGGGGTATGCAGGGTGATGTTCAAACCAGAACTCTGGACACACATATCAGCCGCTTGCGTCGCAAGCTTGGCTTCGATGGTACTTACGGATTCCGGTTGCGTAGCATCTATCAATATGGATACCGTCTGGAGGAAGTAAGCAAGACATCACCTATGGGTTCAGGGGATACAAAGTAAACGAAATGAGCTTCGGCTATTTCGGTTATTGATTCGATGCGTGACTTTTGACTTTCGAGAGGCTCGCAAGGTGTGCTCCTGGCTAGGGGTGCTTCTATAGTTTATCGATAGCTGTCAAATTTTTAAGGAGCGAATCATCGGCTCTTTCAGTCAGGGCATCGGCAGGTTGAGGAGGGTTCGCTGGCTTGCCATCGCAGCCTACGGTGTCATGGTGTTGATGGTGGCACTAATCTTGGCAGGGTTTCAGCTGCACGAACTTCGCCAGGCAAAATCGGAGGGGTGGGAGCGCGCGGCCGGTCGAGCTGACCTGGCTGCTGAATGGGTGGACTCCGTGTTCAGCCTTAGCGATACCGCGCTGGATGGACTTGACGAGCTTAATCGTTCCCCCCTGCTGGCGCTCTCTACCGGGTCCGTTGGCCCAATCTATGAGTATCTCGAATTCATTCTCGGCGAGCGCCGCCGCCGCTTCACCTTCCTGGATGAATTAGGCCTGTTTGATGCACAGGGGCGGGTGGTTGTGACGTCAACGCCAGCCTTTCCCCGCGGCTATAACTTGGGAGGTCTTCCTCATTTTCGAGTTTTTTTCCAGGATTCTTCACTCGACGAATGGGTATCAGGCCTCTATTGGACGGCGTTTGCCAATGACTACCGCGTCATGCACGTACGCCGCCTTGACGCCGGGGCCGCGCTGCAGAGTCGTTTTGCCGTAGTCAGGCTAACGCCGCAAGTATTTGATCAGGCGCTTGATCGCCTTACGATGACTCGTGGTGAGAATCTGGCTGTCTTTGATATCGACTCACGCCTGGTGGCACGTCGGCCAGGTTGCCAGGATACGGTTAACTGTTTGACCGTTGGTGAGATTGACGACAGGCCCGAGATTGAGTCGATAATAGCCGGTGGTCAATCCCGTCATCGAATTCGGTTGACCTCGCCGGTGGACGGTGTAGAGCGCCTTTATAGTTTTACGCGCGTGAATGGAAGGCCCTTTGTGGTGGCGTCAGGAGAGTCGCTGGACATATTGCTTGAGGGCTGGTGGCAACGGCTGTGGATTCGAGTGGGCATTCTGCTGTTGGTCGTACTGCTGGGGGCAGCGGCGTTGCGTCATTATCTGACGCGGCTGCGGTTGGAGCAGTCGGCACGAATCGTGGCGACGGTGTTTGAAGGGCATCAGGGCATGCTTTTGACGGATCACAAGCGCCGTATAGTGCGTGCGAACCAGGCCTTTTCACACATTACAGGCTATTCCGAAGAGGAAGTGATTGGCCGAGACCTGAGCCTGCTCGCTTCGGGGCAAAAGGATGAGACTTTCTATCAGGCCATTTGCCAGAGCATTGCCAAGGAGGGGGGCTGGGAAGGTGAGATCTGGGGCCGCCGCCGAAGTGGCGAGATCTATCCCGAGCGCCTCGCAATCAGTGCAGTGCGAGATAAGTCAGCACGGATTACGCACTATATCGCGACCTTTAGTGATATCTCGCAGCAGAAAGCGATTGAGGAAGAAGCCCTGCAGCTCGCCTTCTTTGATCCGCTGACAGGGTTATCCAATCGGCGGCGCCTGCTCGGTAAACTGGACGAGTTGGCAGAGGGGACGCGTCGAGGTGACCATTTTGCCGCGCTGCTGATCATTGGCCTGGATCATTTCAAGCGGGTCAACGATCTGTTAGGCCACCAGGAGTGCGATCAACTG
>PWEV01000057.1 GCA_003553625.1 Halomonas sp. | reverse complement strand
GCGCCTGTGATGATCCGGCTCCGAATAGCCCAAGCACGATCAACCCCAAAACCTGTAAACTTCTTTTCCAATGATTCATGTTTGTCTGGGTTTAATGAAACAATTTCACCCAAACTTATGTTTTCTTTGTTTTATATAAGCTATTTTTTCGCTGAATTAATTTCATCGGCAAAATTTTCATCCCGGAAGGGACATAAGGATCCTGCACAAAAACGGCCATAAAAAAGCACGAACCTGTTTTGTGCGCGTCGACGACGCTCATTTTTCAACCCTCTGATAATTAAGCGATAAAGATTTTATTTGTTGGATTTTGGGTGCTGCAAGCTATCTTAGCAGCATGTTTGTCCGCGGGAACAAAAATCGAAGTGGTTCTGTCAGTGTCCAGATCATTCAAAAGGTGGGCAGGCGCAACAAGGTGATCAAGACCGTTGGTTGTGCCAAAACCAAGCGTGAAGAAGAACTTCTTTTTATGCTTGCCCACAGCGAGATAGAGCGAATGCGTCACATGGACAGTTTGTTTATTGACCATGATGATGCAGTGGTGGAAAACTTTGTAGACAGCATCGGCAATGACAACCTCCAGATTGTAGGCTCCGAGCTTATTCTGGGTCACTTATACCGATCCATAGGCTACCCGGAAGAAGCACAGGACCATAATTTTTTCAAACACCTGGTTTTGTCCCGCCTGGTCTACCCCGGGAGTAAGTTAAAAACAGCAGAGTATTTCAAGCGGCATCTTAACATTGATGTCAGTGTATACAGCGTATATCGTTATCTGGATCAGCTGCACAGACGGCAAAAGCAAGCCATTGAGCAGATTACCTTCGAGCATACCCGCAAGATTCTTGGTGGCAGTGTAGGGGTTGTTTTTTACGACATGACAACCCTGTACTTTGAGGCCTCCCAGGAGGATGATTACAAAATCATCGGTTACTCCAAAGATGGCAAACCACACAAGCCCCAGATTATCATTGGCATGTTGGTTGGCGGTGGTGGTTACCCCATTGGCTATGAAGTTTTTGAAGGCAACACAGCTGAGACCAAAACCCTTATTCCAGTCCTTGAGACCTTCCAGAGGCGCTTTAACCTGCAAAGCCCCATTGTGGTAGCCGACGCAGCCCTGCTATCTCAAAAGAACATTGACGCCCTGAGCCAGGCAGGGTATCAGTACATTCTGGGAGCCAGGTTAAAAAGTGAGAGTCATGGCATTAAATCCAAGGTTTTATCCTTTGACATACAGGAGAACCTACCGGTTCAAATGCAGCACCCAAACGGCAGGTTAATCATCACCTATTCTTCAAAACGTGCACGCAAAGATCGTCAAAACAGGGATAAGGGCCTGAGAAGGCTTGAAAAACGTGTAGAAAGCGGCAAATTATCCAAGCAACACATCAATAACCGTGGGTATAATAAATACTTAAAGCTTGTGGGAGATATTGACATCTGCATTGATTATGATAAGTATGAAGCTGATGGTGTCTGGGATGGGTTAAAAGGTTACCTCACCAACACCAAGATGGATAAAAAGCGGGTGGTGGCTCATTATCAAAACCTGTGGCATATTGAAAAAGCCTTTCGGATTTCCAAAACGGACTTACGCATCCGGCCTGTATACCACCGCCTGCGACATAGAATAGAAGCCCACTTGTGTATCTGCTTCGCAGCTTATGCGCTTTACAAGGAGCTGGAACGCATGCTTACAAAATGCAAGGTGAATCTCTCTGTTGAAAAAGCGCTGGAGCAGATAAATGAAATTCAGCAGATTACATACACCTTGCCAAAGTCTGGAAGGCAAAAAACAAAGCTATTGAAGCTAAATCAGCATCAACAAAAACTCCTAAAAATCATCGAATAAAAAAGTGGGTGCTGCAACGCACAAAACAGGAAGGATCCTGCACAAAAACGGCCATAAAAAAGCACGAACGACAAGCTCGTTCGTGCCATAAAATTGCCACCCGCTGCAGATAAAACCCTTCTGGAGGCGCTTTAGCCCAGACAAACCAACAACCAGGTGGCTCCGACCACGGTTTATGGGTTACCCCCACCATCCATGGCCCATGAGAACCAACAACCAGGTGGCTCCGACCACGGTTTATGGGCTACCGCCAACATCCATGGCCCATGAGAACCAACAACCAGGTGGCTCCGACCACGGTTTATGGGCTACCCCCACCATCCATGGCCCATGAGAACCAACAATAGGAGGGGCGAAGCCCCGACTAACCGAAGTGGCGAAGCCCCGACTATTCCCCGCCGATCTGCATCTCGGCGATCCGCATGGTGGGCGCAGTAAAAGAACTATTCATATCCACATCATCCGCCATCATATCAATGTTGCGGAAAATGCTGTCGGCGCTGCCTGCAATGGTAAGGCCCTGAACCGGGTGTACAATCCGGCCGTTCTCGATCCAGAAACCGGTCGCGCCACCACTGTAATTCCCGGTAACGGGATTCACCCCGTAGCCTGTAACTCCGGTCAACAGCAGTCCGCGACGGGTATTGGCAATGATCTCATCGCGGGTGTATTGCCCCGGTTCCACATATATATTATGTGTTCCGATACCGGGGATACTGGTAAAGCCACCCCTGGAGGCATTGCCCGTGCTTTCCACACCGGCACGCATGGCAGCCCGGGTGTTATATAAAAACCCACGAAGCCCCCCGTTCTCAACCAATGTACGTTTCGATGCCGGCACACCCTCTCCGTCAAACG
>PWEV01000187.1 GCA_003553625.1 Halomonas sp. | reverse complement strand
GGGGCGATGATCGTCGCCGCCATCGAGACGGTATGGGCCGGGCAGATCACCCCGCTGCCCAGAGGCGGCGTGCAACGCATCCGCTTCGACACGCCGGTGCGGCTAGAGAAGGGTGAGGAGATGGGCCGTTTCAAGCTTGGCTCCACGGTGGTGATGGCGTTCGGTGAGCCGGTCAGTTTCGCCGACGCCATCGAGCCCGGCGCCAAGGTGCAGATGGGGCAGACGCTCGGCAGCGTCTAGCAGCGCGGCGTGGCGAAGGCCATCACCTCCGCCACGCTCGACTTGCCCAGCGCCAGCTGGATCAGCCGGTCGATGCCCAGCGCCACTCCGCTGCCCTCGGGCATGCCATGCGCCAGAGCCGCCAGCAGGCGGACATCGACATCCACCTCGGGCAGCCCTGCCGCCCGGCGGGCAATGTTGTCCTCGTCGAATCGCGTCGCCTGCTCCTCGGCATCGGTCAGCTCATCATAGCCGTTGGCCAGCTCCAGCCCGTCCAGATAGAGCTCGAAGCGCGAGGCCACCCACTCACCGTCCTCCGGGTCGCGGTGGCGCCGCGCCAGGGCCGCCTGGCTGGCCGGGTAGTCAACCACCACGTCGATGCCCCCTCGACCGAGATGAGGCTCGATCGCAAGGCTCAACAGCAGGTCGAGGCAGTCGTCGCGGGAGGCGCCGGACATCGAAAGCCCACCCCGCTCCGCAGCCAGCCGCCGACATTCGGCGAGCTCGATGCTGAAGGGGTCGATGGCCAGGTGCTCGCGGAACAGCTCGCGGTAGCGGCGGCGGCGCAACGGCCCGGCCTCATCCCCCAGTTCTCGACCCAGCACCCGGCGCACCAGGGCGACCGTCTCCTCGATCAGCTCGTCGAGGGAAAACCCGGGGCGATACCACTCCAGCATGGTGAACTCGAGGTTGTGGCGTCGCCCTACCTCACCATCGCGGAAACAGCGGGCCAGCTGGTAGATCGGCCCCGAACCGGCCGCCAGCAGACGCTTCATGGCGAATTCCGGCGAGGTCTGCAGCCACAGCCGCTCGCGGCCGGCCGGGGTGGTGGCCTCGGCGTTCAGGGAGGCCAGGTGCCGGTCGGTGCTGCCCCCATGGCCCAGCACCGGGGTCTCCACCTCCAGCATGCCGCGCGCGGCGAAGAAGGCCCGCACCTCGGCGAGCAGGCGCGCCCGCTCGCGCAAGATCTCAAGCGTTGCCGTGGGTCGCCAGTCGGTGACCATCAGGCGCGGGAAACGTAATCTCCGGAGCGCGTGTCGACCTTCAGCACCTCGCCCTGGTTGATGAACAGCGGCACGCGGACCACGGCGCCGGAGGAGAGGGTCGCCGGCTTGGAGCCGCCCTGGGCGGTATCGCCCTTGAGCCCCGGATCGGTCTCGACCACTTCCAGTTCGATGAAGTTGGGCGGGGTCACGCTGATGGCATTGTCGTTCCACAGGGTCACGGTGTAGGCCACCTGCTCCTTGAGCCACTTGACGGTGTCGCCCAGGGCCTTCTTCTCGACGGCGTACTGCTCGAAGGAACCGTCGGTCTTCATGAAGTGCCACATCTCGCCGTCGGAGTAGAGGTACTCCATGTCGAGATCCATGACGTCGGCGCCTTCCAGGGACTCGCCGGACTTGAAGGTACGCTCCCAGACCCGGCCGGTGATCAGGTTGCGCAGCTTGACGCGGTTGAACGCCTGACCCTTGCCCGGCTTGACGAATTCATTCTCGACGATCGCACAGGGATCGCCATCCAGCATCACCTTCAGACCGCCCTTGAATTCGTTGGTAGAATAGTTCGCCATCTTCTCTCACTCATGTTCGAGCGCGCCCCCGGAACCCGGGAGCGCGCTGGGAAACGACATTCGACGAGGCCATGGATTCAAGAATCCACCTCGCCCGTATTGACTGGTGTGCCGCATGATAACCCGAAGCCCCGACCTTTTGCAGCGTCACGACGAGGCCAGGCCGCTGGCGCCGCCCCCCGCCTGGCAGGCGCAGTTGGCCGGGGCCATCCGCGACCCGGCCGAACTGTGTCGGCGCCTGGGGCTCAACGAGGCCTGGCGGCCCGGTGCCGAGGCGGGCCATGCCCTCTTCGAGGTCCGGGTGCCCGAGGCCTTCCTGTCCCGAATGCGGCCGAATGACCCGGCCGACCCCTTGTTGCGTCAGGTGCTGCCGCTGGGCGAGGAGGCACTGCCGACCCCGGGCTATGTAAATGATCCCCTGGAAGAAGCGGCGCACACCCCGGCCCGGGGGCTGATCCACAAGTACGCGGGCCGAGTGCTGCTGATCACCAGCCCCGCCTGCGCGGTGAACTGCCGCTACTGCTTTCGCCGCCACTTTCCCTATGGCGACAACTCGCCGTCACGGGCCCAGTGGGAGGCGACGCTGGACCACCTGCGCAGTGACCCCACGATCGTCGAGGCGATCCTCTCCGGCGGCGACCCGCTCGCCGCCAGCGACCGTCAGCTGGCCTGGCTGGTCGAGCGCCTGGGGGCGATCCCCCATCTCAAGCGGCTGCGCATCCACACCCGCCTGCCGGTGGTGATCCCGGATCGCGTCGATGACGCCCTGCTCGAGTGGCTCGGCGCTACCCGCCTGCAGACCGTGGTGGTGCTGCATATCAACCACGCCAACGAGATCGACGATGCCGTGGCAGACGCCTGCGAACGGCTCAAGGCCGCCGGCGTCACCCTGCTCAACCAGAGCGTGCTGCTGCGCGGGGTCAATGACCGCGTGGACGCCCTGGCCGCGCTCTCCGAACGACTCTTCGAGGCCGGCGTGCTGCCCTACTACCTCCACGTGCTCGATCCGGTGGCCGGCGCGGCCCACTTTGACGTGCCGGACGAAGAGGCCCGCGGGCTGGTCGCAGGCCTCCGGGACATGCTGCCGGGGTTCCTGGTGCCCAAGCTGGTGCGGGAGATTCCCGGTGGAGCCAGCAAGACGCCGCTGTAAACGCTCCATTCGGGTGCGGGCAGACGCGCACCCTCACCATATTGGTGCCAAGCGTGTGACAAACACCCTGGCCGGGAGCTCGATATCAGGCTGCATAGTACTGTTTTATGGTTGTTTTTACAGAAGGTGGCAATGCGCTTGCTTGAAATTACATGAAATGGGGTATCGGTGGCCCAGGCTGCCAGACAATTCGGTTTCCAATGGACGGCTAGGGTTCCGGTCACATCGCTCAATCCCCCAGATGTGACGCCAGGTCCGAGAGCCGTCGACCCGGCATCAGCAGGAAGAGGGGTCGTCCAGGACGACGCTTGTCGATGCAAGGTTACACGGCGGGACAAAAGCCCGGGAGGACAGGTGCAGCCGCTGCGCCGATGCCCCTCGATTTTTCCGAGCCGCCCGGAGGCCGCCATGACCCGTCCTACCTTCCCCAAGCGTTTTGCCCTGCCCACTTCGCTCACCGCCACCCTGATTGCCTCTGCGCTGGCTGGTGCTCCTGTCAATGCCCAGGAGCGCGACCAGTTCAGCGTCTGCTGGTCGATCTATGCCGGCTGGATGCCCTGGGGCTATGCCGAAGAAGCCGGCATCGTCGACCGCTGGGCCGAGAAGTACGGCATCGAGATCGATGTCATCCAGGTCAACGACTACGTCGAGTCGATCAACCAGTTCACTTCCGGCAACGTCGACGGCTGCGCCATGACCAACATGGACGCCCTGACCATCCCCGCCGCCAGCGGTGTCGACTCCACCGCCCTGATCGTCGGTGACTACTCGGACGGCAACGACGGCGTGGTGCTGAAGAACGCCGACGGCCTCGAAGACATTGCCGGCCGCGATGTCAACCTGGTGCAATTCAGCGTCTCCCACTACCTGCTTGCCCGTGCGCTCGACAGCGTCGGCCTGAGCGAGCGGGATGTGTCCACTGTCAATACCGGAGACGCCGATATCGCCGGGCTGTTCGCCAGCCGCGACAGCATCGACGCCGTGGTCACCTGGAATCCTCAGCTCTCTACCGTGACGGGCCTCGAGGGCAGCCTCCTGGCCTTCGATTCAAGTGAGATTCCCGGTGAGATCCTCGACCTGATGGTGGTCAACACCCAGACCCTGGCCGACTACCCCGATTTCGGCCATGCGCTGGTTGGCGCCTGGTACGAGACCATGGCGCTGATGGCCGATGGCGATGAAGAGGCACTCTCGCAGATGGCCGAGGCCGCCGGCACGGACCTGGAGGGCTATCGCGCTCAGCTCGACGCCACCTATCTCTATACCGATCCGGGCGAGGCCCTCGAGCTGTTCCAGAGCGAGGAGCTCCTCGAGACCATGCGGCTGGTTGCGGAATTCAGTTTCGAACACGGACTGCTCGGCGACATGGCGCCCAACCCCGGTGTGGTGGGTATCGAGACCTCACAGGGTGTGTTCGGCGACGAGGGCAACATCAGGCTGCGCTTCGACCCGAGCTTCACTCGGGCCTATATCGACGCACACCAATAAGCCAGCCGTCAGGAGATCGTCGCCGCCCCCGGGCGGCGGCGATCCTGTCCCATAATCCTGACGTGGAGCCGCCATGAAACGTCTGATCAATCTCGCTCCCTCTCGGGGCGGGCGCTGGATGCTGGGCCTGCTGCCGTTCCTGATCATCGCCCTGGTCTACCTCTCGCTCTCCAATGCCCGCCTCGCTGAGAACCCCAATGATCGGCTGCTTCCGGCCCCGGCCACCATGGCCAATACCTTTTTCTCCATGGCCACCGAAGAGAACCAGCGCACCGGCCAGGTCGTCCTCTGGGCAGACACCTTCGCCAGCCTGGAACGCCTGTTGCTGGGGGTGGCGATCAGTGCCCTGATCGGCCTGTTCGTAGGGCTCGCCAACGGCGGTCTGCCGCTGGTACGCGCCAAGTTCTCGCCGCTGGTGACGGTGATCTCCCTGATTCCCCCGATGGCGATCCTGCCGATCCTGTTCATCGCCTTCGGCACCGGTGAGGCCGCCAAGATCGCGCTCATCGTCATCGGCGTGACGCCCTTCCTGATCCGTGACCTCCAGGGCCACGCCCTGCGTCTGCCGGACGAACAGCTGATCAAGGCACAGACCCTCGGCGGCAACTCCTGGCAGGTGCTGATCCGGGTGCTGTTGCCGCAGCTCACCCCCAGGCTGCTCAACGCCACCCGGCTGGCGCTGGGTACCGCCTGGCTGTTCCTGATCGCCGCCGAGGCCATTGCCGCCCAGGAAGGGCTTGGCTACCGCATCTTCCTGGTGCGGCGCTACCTGTCGATGGATGTGATTCTGCCCTATGTGGCCTGGATCACCTTCCTCGCCTTCCTTCTCGATCAGGCGCTGGCCCGGATTTCAAGATGGGCCTTTCCCTGGTATCACGCCGAAGAGGGAGACAACCCATGAGTCTGCTGGAAGCCAAGCGCCTGGAGAAGCATTACGGTGATCATGTCGTGCTCGAGCGCCTCGACTTCCGGGTCGACGCCGGCGAATTCGTGACCCTGGTAGGGGCTTCGGGCTGTGGCAAGACCACCTTCCTCAAGATGCTGCTGGGCACAGAGCGCATCTCACGCGGGTCGCTCACCCTCGACGAGCGGCCAATTCCCGATGAGCCAGGGCCGGATCGCGGCGTAGTGTTCCAGAAGTATTCGGTGTTTCCCCACCTGACCGTGCTCGGCAACGTGATGATCGCCGAGGAGCTCCGCCAGTCACGCTGGCTGGGCAAGAGCTTCGGCGCCGCACGGCGTCATGCTCGTGACAAGGCCATGGCGCGCATCCGGGAAGTCGGCCTCTCGGACGCCCTGGGGAAATATCCCCACGAGCTTTCCGGCGGCATGCAGCAGCGCCTGGCCATCGCCCAGGCACTGATGATGCGCCCGCGCATCCTGCTGCTCGACGAGCCCTTCGGCGCCCTGGATCCCGGCATCCGTCAGGACATGCACGAGCTGATCCTGCGGCTGTGGCAAGACCAGCAGCTGACCATCTTCATGATCACCCACGACCTGAAGGAGGCCTTCGCGCTGGGCACGCGGCTATGGGTATTCGACAAGCTCCGCCACGACCCCCAGGCCCCTCAAGCCTATGGCGCCACCATCACCTACGATCTGCCGATCGCCCAGCGCCAGCCGCCGCAGGACTTGAAGGCAAGCCTGGCCGAGCGCGGTTTAAAGACCCTGACCCAGGAGACGCTGCTATGAGCACGCCCGCCACCACCGCTGACCACAGCGAAGCGCTCTATATCACCCACTTGCCCGGCGGCCACCACTGGTCGCTCCGCCTGCGCCGGGGCACGACACTCAAGCTGAGCGCCCAGCAGGCCGGCACCAACGTGGGGCTGCTCTGCTACAACCCGGAGAACCTGCTCGAACGCCTGAACCTGCCCGACACCCTGAAGTGCCAGCACACCTTCAAACTGACCCGAGGCCACTGTCTCTACTCCGACATGGGACGTATCTTCGCCTCGATCACCCAGGACGACCTCGGCTGGCACGACAGCGTGGGCGGCAACCTGATGCGTCACCACCTGGTCGACAAGGGCTGGCAGCCGAGGAGCTACCAGCAGGCACACAACGACTGGACCCGCAGCGGCCATGACGCATTCCTGGTGGAACTGGCCAAGTACGGGCTGGGCCGCCGGGATCTCGCCGCCAACCTCAACCTCTTCTCTCGTGTAGAGAGCGACGACACCGGGCGCCTGCGCTATATAACCGGCCACGGCGAGCCGGGCGACAGCGTCACCCTGCGCTTCGAGATGGATACGCTGGTGGTGCTGCATACCTGCCCGCATCCTCTGGACCCCAGCCCCGACTACCCCCGCCGCGGGGTGGATATCCGCCTGGGGGTCGCCCCGCCCCCGGACGAGAACGACGCCTGCTTCCGCTCGCGACCCGAAAACGCGCGCGGCTTCGAGAATAATCGCCTCTACCACCTGGGCCTCTGAGGGAGGATGCAACGCATGATCATCGAAAGCACCCTGCGCCCCGAAAACGCCGTGAACCGCACCACCGTGGACGCCGGCGATCACTACATCGGCACCCTGAAAGCCGGCCAGACCCTGCGCATCCTCGACCTGGAGGGCAACCAGGCCGCCGATACCCTGTTCTACTCCGCCCGGGATACCGCCGAACGCTACAGCGCCATGGATACCGTGCGCGAACAGGGCGCGCTCTACCTGACTGCCGGCTCGCGGCTGCTCTCCAGCGAGGGCAACCTGATGCTGACCATCACCGCCGACACCTGCGGACGCCACGACACCCTGGGCGGCGCCTGCGCCAGCGAGAGCAACACCGTGCGCTACGACCTCGAGAAGCGCCACATGCACTCGTGCCGAGACAACTGGATGCAGGCCATCGCCGACTACCCGGAATACGGCATCACCAAGCGCGACATCACCCACAACATCAACTTCTTCATGAATGTGCCGGTCACTGCGGAGGGCGGGTTGACCTTCGAGGACGGCATCTCGGCACCGGGCAAGTACGTGGAGCTGGTCGCCGCCATGGATGTCGTGGTGCTGGTTTCCAACTGCCCACAGCTCAATAACCCCTGCAACGGCTACAACCCGACGCCCATCGAGCTTCTGATCTGGAAATAATGAAGGCCTACCGGGGACGACCCCGGACGCGGCTGACACGGACGCGGGACGACCCGCACCGTCAACGGACAACGACGATGTTCACCAAGGTCCTGATCGCCAACCGCGGCGCAATCGCGGCACGCATCCTGCGCACCCTCAAGCGACTCGGTATCGGCTCGGTGGTGGTCTATGCCGAGGCCGACCGGGATGCCCCCCATGTCTTCGACGCCGACGAAGCCTATTCCCTGGGAGAGGGAGGCGCCGCCGACACCTATCTGGCCATCGACCACCTGATCGATATCGCCAGGAAAAGCGGCGCCGAGGCCATTCACCCCGGCTACGGCTTTCTCTCCGAGAACACCCGCTTCATCGAGGCCTGTGAAGCCGCCGGGCTGGTCTTCCTGGGGCCCACCGCCGCCCAGGTGCGTGACTTCGGCCTCAAGCACACGGCGCGCGACCTGGCCGAGCGGGCCGGCGTGCCGCTGGTACCCGGGTCCGGCCTGCTCGATGACGTCGAGGACGCCGCGGCACAGGCTCAGCGCATCGGCTACCCGGTCATGCTCAAGTCCACCGCCGGCGGCGGCGGAATCGGCATGCAGGTCTGTGCGGACGAAGCCACGCTCAGGCGCGCCTTCGATTCGGTCAGTGGCCTGGGCGAGCGCAACTTCGGCGACGGCGGCGTGTTCGTCGAGACCTATATCGGCCGCGCCCGCCACCTCGAGGTACAGCTGTTCGGCGATGGCCAGGGCAATGTCGTGGCCCTGGGCGAGCGAGACTGCACGACCCAGCGCCGCCATCAGAAGGTGCTGGAAGAGAGCCCCGCCCCCGCCCTGCCCGAACACGTAAGGCGCGACCTGCATGCCACCGCCGTGCGCCTGGGCGAATCGGTGGCCTACCGCAGTGCCGGCACCGTCGAGTTCATCTATGACGCCGACCGCGAGGCGTTCTATTTCCTGGAGGTCAACACCCGCCTGCAGGTGGAGCACGGCGTGACGGAAATGGTATGGGGCGTGGATATCGTCGAGTGGATGGTGCGCCTGGGGGGCGGTGAACTGCCTCCCCTGCCCGAACTGGTCCGCGACCTCGCCCCCCGGGGCCATGCCATCCAGGCACGCCTGTACGCCGAGGACCCCAGCCAGGACTTCCGCCCCAGCGCCGGGCTGCTCAGCGAGGTGGCATTTCCCGAGGTCGATTCTGACTTGGGCAAAGGACTCCGTATCGATCACGCCATCGAGGCGGGGCTGGAGGTGTCGGCGCTGTTCGACCCCATGCTGGCCAAGGTGATCGTGCATGCCGACGACCGGGACAGCGCCATGGAGCGGCTCGCCGAGGTCCTCGAGCGCTCCCGCGTATACGGCTTCGAGACCAATCGCACCTGGCTCTCCCATGTGCTGCGCGATGCGCGCTTTGGCCGAGCAGACTTTCACACCCGCTGGCTGGACAATCTCGCCTGGTCACCCCCGGCCATCGAGGTGATCAGCGCCGGGACCCTGACCACCCTGCAGGATTACCCCGGTCGCCAGGGTCACTGGGACGTCGGGGTGCCCCCCTCCGGCCCCTTCGACGACTGGTCGTTTCGCCTCGGCAATCGCCTGCTGGACAATGCACCGCAGGCCGCCGGCCTCGAGATCACCCTGACCGGCCCCACCCTGCGCTTTCACCGCGCGACGCAGATCGTGCTCGCCGGCAGCGAGCTGCCTGCCGAGCTCGACGGGCATCGCGTGGCGTTCTGGCGGGTCGTGGACATTCCTGCCGGGGCCACGCTGTCGCTGGGCAAGGCAACCGTCGGGGCACGCGCCTACCTGCTGGTTCGCGGCGGCATCGACTGCCCGGCGTACCTCGGTTCGCGCAGCACCTTCACCCTCGGCCAGTTCGGCGGCCACGGCGGGCGCGCCCTGCGCACCGGCGACATGCTCGCGCTGCCCGACCTCGACTCCGTCACGCCGCGCACACTGCCCCCGTCGCTGGTGCCTGCGTTCGGACGCCCTCGCCCGGATAGCCCGAACGCGGGCCGTACCTGGGAGATCGCCGTCCTCTATGGCCCCCACGGCGCGCCGGACTTCTTCACCGAGCAGGACATCGACACCTTCTTCGCCCACGAATGGGAGGTGCACTACAACTCCAGCAGAACCGGCGTGCGCCTGATCGGTCCGCGCCCGGAGTGGGCACGCGCCGACGGTGGCGAGGCGGGCCTGCACCCGTCTAACCTCCACGACAACGCCTACGCCTTCGGGACCATCGACTTCACCGGCGACATGCCGGTCATCCTGGGTCCCGACGGCCCCTCGTTGGGCGGCTTCGTGTGTCCCGCCACGGTGGTGCGCGCCGAGCGCTGGAAGCTCGGCCAGCTCACCGCCGGTGATCGTATTCGCTTCGTACCGGTGGACCTCGATACCGCACGCCGACTGGAGAGACACCAGCAGGCTCGGCTCGCGACGCTGAGCGACCGCTCCGCCCTCCAGATGGAGGAGCGCCGCGGCAGCCCGGTGCTGCGCGACGTGGCTGCCGACATCGCCGGTGAACGCATCGTCTATCGCCGCGCCGGCGACGACTTCCTACTCATCGAGTTCGGCGCCATGGAGCTGGATATTGCCCTGCGCTTCCGGGTCCATGCCTGGATGCTGTGGCTCAGGGACAATCAACTGGCCGGCCTGCGCGAGCTGACGCCCGGCATCCGCTCGCTGCAGCTCCACTACGAACCCGACGAGCTATCGCTGGACGCCCTGCTCACCCATCTGGAGAGGGCCGAGCGCGAACTCTGCGACGTCGAAACACTGGAAGTGGAGTCCCGGGTCGTGCATCTACCGCTCTCATGGGACGATCCCGCCTGCCACGAGGCCATCGAAAAATACCAGCGCAGCGTGCGCCCGGACGCCCCCTGGTGCCCCAGCAATCTGGACTTCATTCGTCGCATCAATGGGCTCGAGAGCACCGAGCAGGTGCGCGATATCGTCTTCAATGCCAGCTACCTGGTGATGGGGCTGGGGGATGTCTATCTCGGGGCGCCTGTCGCCACGCCCCTCGACCCCACCCAGCGGCTGGTCACCACCAAGTACAACCCCGCTCGCACCTGGACCGCCGAAAACTCGGTGGGTATCGGCGGCGCCTATCTGTGTGTCTACGGCATGGAAGGCCCGGGGGGCTATCAGTTCGTCGGCCGCACCCTGCAGATGTGGAACCGCTATCGCCAGACCGAGTACTTCGAGAATCCCTGGCTGCTGCGATTCTTCGATCAGCTGCGTTTCTTCGAGGTCGGCCACGAGGAACTGGCACGGATCCGCCGCGACTTTCCCCATGGGCGCTATCCGCTTCAGATCGAGACCACGCGCTTCAAGCTCGCCGACTACCAGGCCGACATCGCGGCACGGGCGGAGCAGATCGCCGAGTTCCGCGAGCGCCGCGAAGCCGCCTTCCAGAAGGAAATGGCCGAGTGGCGCGCCAACGGTCAGTTCACCTTCGAGGACCAGGCCCCGGCGGCCATCGACACCACGGAACTCGGCGATGACGAAATCGGCATCGACAGCCCGGTGACCGGTAGCCTCTGGAAGCTGCTGGTTTGCGAAGGCGACAGCGTCGAAGCCGGTCAGACCCTGGCTCTGGTGGAGTCGATGAAGATGGAGGTCGATATCACCGCCTTCCGCGCGGGCCGGGTGACGCGACTTCCCCTCCAGGAAGGCGCCGCCGTCCAGTCGGGCCAGCCGCTGGTGATTCTCGCCAATGACGAGGAGAGCCGATGAGCCGCACGACTGCCGACGTTACCTTCACCGATCATTCTGCTGCCCATAGGGGCCCGACGCCATGACGACACCACGACTCGATATCGACTCCCTGCATACCGCCTATCGGAGTGGCGAACTGACGCCCTCCGCCCTTGTCGACCGCCTGCTCGCCGAGGCGACGGAGCGCGGAGGCGACCCGGCGTGGATCACCCGCCTAGGCCGCGAGCAGCTCGCGCCCTACCTGGAGCGTCTGGAGGGACACTCCCCGGACAGCCTGCCGCTCTATGGGGTGCCCTTCGCCCTCAAGGACAACATCGACCTGGCCGGCGTGCCGACCACGGCGGGGTGTCCCGCCTTCGCCTACACGCCCAGCGAGAGTGCCTTCGTGGTGCAGCGGCTCATCGATGCCGGCGCCATTCCCCTGGGCAAGACCAACCTCGATCAGTTCGCCACCGGACTGGTCGGTGAGCGTGCACTGGAAGTGTACGGTGCCCCGGCCAACGCCTTCGATGCCGACTACATTCCCGGCGGCTCGAGCAGCGGCTCGGCGGTGGTGACCGCCGCCGGTCAGGTGAGCTTCGCCCTGGGCACCGATACCGCCGGCTCGGGCCGCGTGCCGGCCTGCTTCAACAATTTGTTCGGGGTCAAGCCGAGCCTGGGGCTGCTCAGCACCCGGGGCGTGGTGCCGGCCTGCGCCACGCTCGACACCATCAGCCTCTTTGCCCTCGGCGCCGACGATGCCCATGCCGTCTTTCAGGTGGCCTGCGCCTACGATGCGGAGTGCGCCTGGTCGCGTCGCCATGACTTCGCGATTCACGGCCAGCGCTATGGTCAGGCGCCCCGCCGCTTCCGCTTCGGCGTCCCGCCGCAGTCACAGTGGCATACCGACGCGGCCTACAGCGCCGGCATGCACGCCGCAATCGCCCAGTTGGAGGCGCTGGGTGGCGAGAAGGTCGAGCTCGACTGCAGCCCTCTGCTCGCCGCCGCCCGGCTGCTCTACGAGGGCCCCTGGGTCGCCGAGCGCTATCACGCCATTCGCGAGTTGCTGAAGCGAGATCCCGACGCGGTGCACCCGGTGACTCGCCGGATTACCGAGGGCGGCGCGACTCCGCTGGCGGTGGACGCCTTCGAGGCCCGCTACCAGCTCGCCGAGTACAAGCGTCAGGCCGACGCCCTGCTGGCCAGGGTGGATGTCATGCTCTGCCCCACCACCGTGACCCACCCGACCAGGGCCGAGGTCGCCGCCGATCCGATCGGTGTGAATTCTCGGCTCGGGACCTGGACCAACTTCATGAACCTGCTCGACTACAGCGCCCTCGCCGTCCCCGCCGGCTTCACCGATGCCGGGCTGCCCGTCGGGGTGACGCTGTTCGGGTCCGCCTTCGAGGATCTCGGGCTGCTTGCCCTGGGCCGTGCCCTGGAGGGTCAGTGGATGCTGCCGCTGGGGGCCACCGGACGCGAACGAGCGACGCTCGAGACGCTGCCGCCCATGGCCGACGGCACCCTGGACCTGGTGGTGTGCGGGGCACACCTTGAGGGGCTGCCGCTCAACCATCAGCTCCTCGAGCGCGATGGCCGCCTGGTCGAAACGACCCGTAGTGCCCCCCGCTATCGCCTCTACGCCCTGTCCGGCGGGCCGCCGGCGCGCCCGGCCCTGGTCCGCGACGAGGTGCGGGGCGAAGCCATCGAGGTCGAAGTATGGCGGTTGCCGATCACCAGCCTCGGCAGCTTCCTGGCAGGCATTCCCGCACCGCTGGGGCTCGGGCGGGTGGAGCTGGCCAGCGGAGAATGGCAGACCGGCTTCATCTGTGCGGCAGGGTTTGTCCATGAACCCGAGGAGGCATGGGATGTGACCGAGTACGGCGGCTGGCGGGCCTGGCTGGCCCGCCAGCAGGGGTAGGCCTCAGGCCAGCGACGCCGCGGTCACATTGGGCGCCGGCGCCTGGCTCGAGAGATGCCGGTTGATGGCGCTCATCACCCCCTTCATGGAGGCGCTGGTGATGCTCTCGTCGGTACCGACGCCGAACACCGCCTTGCCATCGATGCGCACCTCCACGTAGGCGATCGCCTCGGCGTCGGCGCCCTGGCCGCGAGAGTGCTCATGGTAGTCGATGATCTCCACGTCGTGGCCGGCACCGGCCAGCGCCTTGATGTAGGCCGCCAGCGGGCCGTTGCCCTCGCCCTGGATGGTACGCCGCTCGCCGTGCTCCTCGATGGTCGCCTCCAGGCTCACCTTCGGGCTGTCGGGCTCCGAGAAGAGACGGTGGTTGACCAGCGCATAGGGAACTGTCTGCCCGAGGTACTCATCGGCGAAGGCCTGATAGATCATCTGGGAGGTGATCTCCTTGCCCGTGCGATCGGCTACCTCCTGCACCACCTGGCTGAACTCGATGGAGAGTCGGCGAGGCAGCTCGATGCCGTGCTCCTGCTCCAACAGGTAGGAGATCCCACCCTTGCCCGACTGGCTGTTGACGCGGATCACCGCCTCGTAGCTGCGGCCCACGTCCAGCGGGTCGATGGGCAGGTAGGGCACGTCCCAGATCGCGTCCGGGTTGGCGCGGCGATCGGCCATGCCCTTCTTGATGGCGTCCTGGTGGGAGCCGGAAAAGGCGGTGAAGACCAGGTCGCCCACATAGGGGTGACGCGGATGCACCGGCAGCTGGTTGCAGTACTCCACCTCGCGCATGATCGGGGTGATGTTGGAGAAGTCGAGGCCCGGGTGGACGCCCTGGGTGTAGAGGTTCATGGCCAGGGTGACGATATCGACGTTGCCGGTGCGCTCGCCGTTGCCGAACAGGGTGCCCTCGACGCGGTCGGCGCCGGCCATCAGGGTCATCTCGGCGGCCGCTACCCCGGTGCCACGATCGTTGTGCGGGTGCACGCTGACGATCAGCGCCTCGCGATCGTTCACGTTTCGGCAGAACCACTCCACCTGGTCGGCGTAGTTGTTGGGCGTCGCCACCTCCACGGTGGCCGGCAGGTTGACGATCATCGGCGTTTCGGCGGTGGCGCCGTAGGCCTCCATGACCGCCTCGACGATCTCCTTGGCGAAGTCCATCTCGGTGGTGGTGAACAGCTCCGGGGAGTACTGGAAGGTCCAGTTTGTCTCCGGCGCCTCGCTCATGCGCTGTCGGATGCGGGTGGTCGCCTCCACGGCGATCTGGATGCACTCGGGCTTGCTGACGTTGAACACCACCCGGCGGAACATCGGGTCGGTGGCGTTATAGACGTGGACGATGGCGCTCCTCGCCCCCTTGATCGCCTCGAAGGTACGGTCGATCAGGTGGTCCCGGGCCTGGGTCAGCACCTGAATGGTCACGTCATCGGGGATCTTGCCGTTGTCGATCAGCGAGCGCACGAAGTCGAAGTCGGTCTGGGAGGCCGAGGGGAAGCCCACCTCGATCTCCTTGAAGCCGATCTTTACCAGCAGGTCGAAGAGGCGCTGCTTGCGCTCCTGGTCCATGGGATCGATCAGCGACTGGTTGCCGTCGCGCAGGTCGACGCTGGTCCAGATCGGCGGCTGCTCGATGCGGCGACTGGGCCACTGGCGGTCGGGAAGGTCGACGGCGGCGAAGGGGCGGTACTTGGCGGCGGGGTTGTCGAGCATCATGGCGGCATTCTCCCTGGGCGACGGTGCGGCGGAATTCAGTGGGCGGTGCAGAAACGATGACGCCCCGACGGGCGCTGGCCAGTCGGGGCGTCGAGACTCGCTTCATATATGATCGCACAGACGACAGCACCTTGGCTGACGCGGGCGACTCGTTGGGCATACATGGCAGTATTGAAGGGGGTGGTGGACATGGTACAACCTCATTTCGACCGGACTCCAGGCGATGCAAGGGGGCATCGCCGCTCGCTGTTCAGGCGCGGGCTGGTAGTCGTAGGTCGAGGCTGTACGCGGTCATGTTCATGCACCTAGAGAATCAAGGTTGAGCCCCGTTGTCAACCTTTTGCGCTCAGCGCCTGCCGGCTCAACTGCGTTGGCGATCCAGCAGCGCCTCCATGCGAGAGAGCTGGTCGCGCATCTGACGCACATCGTCTCGCAGGCCGTGCAGCTCCGCGGCCTCGCCCTCCCCTGTCTCCAGCTCGATGGCCAGGCTCTCCTTCTGCATCACATCGAGCACGATGCCGATCATCATGTTCAGGAAGATGAAGGCGTTGAGGAAGATGAAGGTGAGAAAGTAGATCCAGGCGTAGGGGTAGTGCTCCATGGTCGGGTAGAGCACCGCCGTGGCCCAGCTCTCGAAGGTGGCCACCTGGAACAGCGTGAGCATGGCCAGCGAGATATTACCCCAGAGTTTCTCGTCCACGCTGGCGAACAGGAAGCTGCCCAGGGCGCCGTAGATGTAAAAGATGATGAACATCAGCAGCACCACGTAGCCCATGCGCGGGATCGACTTGAACAGCGCGGCGATCAGCATTCGCAGCTCGGGGATCATCGATACCAGACGCAGCACCCGGAAGATGCGCAGCAGGCGGGCCAGCAGCACCATCTCCGAATCATCCAGGGGAATCAGGCTGACGGTGACGATCAGGAAGTCAAAGATGTTCCAGCCCTTGCGGAAGAAGTCGCGCAGGCGCTTCTCGGCGGCCATCCGGATCAGGATCTCCACCAGGAAGAATACCGTCACCGCGACGTCGAGCCACAGCATGACCGCCTGAAACCGGCTGACCTCCTCCTCGTAGGTCTTGGCGCCGATCAGCAACGCAGAAACCACAATGATGGTGATCACCGTGAGCTCGAAGGCCTTGTGGGAGCGCAGCCGCTCGAGGCGGTCGCGCCAGGTCTCGAAACTTGCGCTCACTGCCCCTGCTCCTCCAGGTCCACCTGGCGATAGCCGATCAGGTAGAGCACGGCATCGAGGCCGAGCGTCGAGATCGAGTGGCTGGCCTGGGCGCGCACCAGCGGCTTGGCGCGAAAGGCGATGCCGAGCCCGGCCGCCGCCAGCATCTTGAGGTCGTTGGCGCCGTCGCCCACGGCGATGGTCTGCTCCGGGCTGAGACCCTCGCGGGCGGCGATCTCACGCAGCAGCTCGGCCTTGCGGTCGGCATCGAGGATCGGCTCCCTGACCTCGCCGGTGACCTTGCCGTTCTCGATCAGCAGATCGTTGGCATGGATCTCGTCGAAGCCGAGTTTCTGCTGCAGGTGGCGGGCGAAGTAGGTGAAGCCGCCGGAGAGGATCGCCGTGCGGTAGCCCAGACGCTTGAGCTGGGCCATCAGACGCTCTACGCCATCCATCAGCGGAAGTGACTCGGCGATCTGGGCCAGCACCGACTCGTCGAGCCCCTTGAGCTTGGCCATGCGTTCGCGAAAGCTCTGCTGGAAGTCGAGCTCGCCGCGCATGGCGCGTTCGGTGATCTCGGCCACCTCGTCGTAGACGCCGTGGCGGCGTGCCAGCTCGTCGATCACCTCGGCCTGGATGAGGGTGGAATCCATGTCGAAGCAGACCAGCCGCCGATGCCGGCGCCAGATCGAATCCTCCTGGATGGCGATGTCCACGCCGTGCATGGCACCCAGTGCCAGCGCCTTCTCGCGCAGGGCATCGAGGTCGATCTCCTCGCCACGCAGCCAGCACTCCACGCAGGCGCCCTGGATGCTGTCACGATCCCGGGGCACGCCGCCGTCCAGTGGTTCGCGCCCGGAGAGGCGGTGGATCAGCTCCACGGTCAGGCCGTGTCCGGCGGTGAGTGCACCCACCTCCGCCAGAATGCCGGCGGGCAGGTGTGGCGCCAGCAGGGTCAGGATCAGCCGCGGCTGGCTGGCCTGGCTGCTCCAGCGCTGGTAGTCCTCGGCGCTGACCTGGATCGCCTGGACGTCGAGGCCCAGGGCATCGCCGGCGGCACTGAGTGCGCCTTCCAGATCGGCCTCGTGGTCGAGACCCACCAGTGCCTCCAGGGAGAGCATGCCGAAGGTCACGCTCTGGTTGATGTCCAGCAGGCGCGCACCGCTCGTCGCCAGGGCCTTGCCCAGGCCGGCCAGTTGGCCCGGGCGAGCCGCGCCGGTGGCGCGGATCAGTACTCGTCGTGTCATCCCGCTATCTCCAGCCGATCCACCTTCTGCAGGCCGCGGGGCAACTTGCTGCCGCGACGGCCGCGCTCGCCGCAATAATACGCGAGATCGTCTGGTTTGAGGGTGAGGTGGCGCTTGCCGGCGTGGACCACCAGGCCGGCGCCGGCCGGCAGCAGCACCAGGTCGCGGACGAACTCCTCCCGCCGCGCCGCTCGTGGACCGGGAATATCGATCATCTTGTTGCCCTTGCCCTTGGCCATCTCCGGCAGGTCCTCCAGGGGGAAGACCAGCAGGCGACCCTCGTTGGAGACCGCCACCACCTGGGCCCCCTCGCCCTCCGGCACCGCCTTCGGCGGCAGCACATTGCAGCCCTTGGGCACCGAGAGCACCGATTTTCCGGACTTGTTCTTGCCCACCAGAGCCTCCAGGGGTGCCACGAAGCCGTAGCCACCATCGGAGGCGAGCAGGTAGCGGGTGGCAGGCGGCGCCAGCATCAACCCGGCCATGTGGGCGCCGGCCACCACGTTGACGCGGCTGGTGACGGGCTCCCCCTGACCGCGAGCGCTGGGCAGGTTGTGGGCCTGAAGGGTATAGGCGCGTCCGGTGTCATCCAGCAGCACCAGCGGCTGGTTGGTCTTGCCTCGGGCCGCCAGGGCAAAGCAGTCGCCGGCCTTGTAGGAGAGCCCGGCGGGATCGATCTCGTGACCCTTGGCGCTGCGGATCCAGCCCTTCTCGGAGAGCACCACGGTGACCGGGTCGGCACCGACCAGTTCCACCTCGGAGAGCGCCCTGGCCTCCTCGCGCTCGACGATGGGCGCGCGGCGTTCATCGCCATGGGTCTCGGCGGCGGCACGCAGCTCCTCCTCGATCAGGTCGGTGAGCGCCGCCTCATTGCCGAGCAGCTCCTGGAGGCGCTTGCGCTCGGCCTCGAGCTCATCCTGCTCGCCGCGGATCTTCATCTCCTCGAGCTTGGCCAGGTGGCGCAGGCGCAGTTCGAGGATCGCCTCGGCCTGGCGCTCGGACAGCCCGAAGGCCGCCATCAGCGCCGGCCTGGGCTCGTCCTCCTCGCGGATGATCCGGATCACCTCGTCGATATTGAGGTAGGCAATCAGCAGCCCCTCGAGGAGGTGCAGACGGTCCTCGACCTTGCCCAGGCGGTGCTCCAGCCGCCGGCGTACGGTGGAGCGACGGAATCGCAGCCACTCGCCGAGCAGATCGGGCAGCGGCATCACCCGCGGCCGACCGTCCAGGCCGATCACGTTGATGTTGACGCGGATGTTCTTCTCGAGATCGGTGGTGGCGAACAGGTGCGCCATCAGCGCCTCGATGTCGACGCGGTTGGAGCGCGGCTCGATCAGCAGGCGGGTCGGCTCCTCGTGGGTCGACTCGTCGCGCAGGTCGGCCACCATGGGCAGCTTCTTGGCCTGCATCTGGGCGGCGATCTGCTCGAGGATCTTGGCTCCGCTCACCTGGTAGGGCAGCGCGGTGACCACGATGCTGCCCTCCTCCATCACATAGCGGGCACGCAGCTTCACCGAGCCGCGCCCGCTCTCGTAGAGCTTTCGCAGGTCGGCGCGGGGCGTGATGATCTCGGCAGCGGTAGGAAAGTCCGGTGCCGGCAGGTACGTCATCAGATCCGCCGTGGTGGCCTCGGGATGGCGCAGCAGGTGGCAGGTGGCCTCGACCACCTCGTTCACGTTGTGCGGCGGAATGTCCGTCGCCATGCCCACGGCGATACCGGTGCCGCCATTGAGCAGCACGTGGGGCAGGCGCGCCGGCAGCACCACCGGCTCGTTCATGGTGCCGTCGAAGTTGGGGGTCCAGTCCACGGTGCCCTGGCCGAGCTCGGCGAGCAGCACTTCGGCGAACTTCGACAGCCTCGCCTCGGTGTAGCGCATGGCGGCAAAGGACTTGGGATCGTCCGGGCTGCCCCAGTTGCCCTGGCCATCCACCAGCGGGTAGCGGTAGCTGAACGGCTGGGCCATCAGCACCATGGCCTCGTAGCAGGCGCTGTCGCCGTGGGGGTGAAACTTGCCCAGCACGTCGCCAACGGTACGCGCCGACTTCTTGTACTTGGCGTTGGCCCCCAGCGCCAGTTCGCGCATGGCGTAGACGATGCGCCGCTGCACCGGCTTCATGCCGTCGCCGATGTGGGGCAGCGCTCGGTCGAGGATGACGTACATCGAGTAGTCGAGGTAGGCCTTCTCGGAGTACTCGCGAAGGGATAGACGCTCGACGTCACCCTCCGCGACCTGAATATCCATGGTCATAAGGGGATCAGACCTCTATGTCAGCGAGGTTGCCGTAGTCTTCCAGCCAGCTCTTGCGGTCGGGGGCACGCTTCTTGGCCAGCAACATGTCCATCATCTCCATGGTGCCGTCGCCCACTTCGCGGGTCAGCTGCACCAGGCGACGGGTCTCCACCGCCATGGTGGTCTCGCGCAGCTGCAGCGGGCTCATTTCGCCCAGGCCCTTGAAGCGCTGCACGTTCACGGTGCCACGCTTGCCCTCCAGCTTGCGCAGTATGGCCGCCTTCTCGCTCTCGTCCAGGGCATAGTGCACCTCCTTGCCCAGGTCGATGCGGTAGAGCGGCGGCATGGCCACGTAGACATGGCCGGCATCCACCAGCGCCGGAAAGTGACGCATGAAGAGCGCGCAGAGCAGGGTGGCGATATGCAGGCCGTCGGAGTCCGCATCGGCGAGGATGCAGATCTTGTGATAGCGAAGCTTGGTGAGGTCGTCGCTGACCGGATCCATGCCCACGGCGACGGCAATATCGTGGACCTCCTGAGAGCCGTAGATGTCGTGGGACTCCACTTCCCAGGTGTTCAGTATCTTGCCGCGCAGCGGCAGGATCGCCTGGCTCTCGCGGTTGCGGGCCTGCTTCGCGCTGCCGCCGGCGGAGTCGCCCTCCACCAGGAACAGCTCGCTCAGGGCCGGATCCTGGCCGGAGCAGTCGGCCAGCTTGCCGGGCAGCGCCGGGCCCGAGGTGACCTTCTTGCGCGCCACCTTCTTGGCACTCTTCTGGCGCCGCTGGGCGGCGTTGATCACCAGCTCCGCCAGCGCTTCGGCCTGGTCCACGTGGTGGTTGAGCCACAGCGAGAAGGCGTCCTTGACCACCCCGGAGACGAAGCCCGCCACGGTGCGCGAGGAGAGGCGCTCCTTGGTCTGCCCGGCAAACTGGGGGTCGAGCATCTTCACCGAGAGCACGTAGGAGACCCGCTCCCAGAGGTCCTCGGCGGTGAGCTTCACCCCCCGCGGCAGGAGGCTTCGGTACTCGCAGAACTCGCGCAGGGCCTCGAGCAGGCCGGCGCGCAGCCCGTTGACGTGGGTGCCGCCCTGGGGCGTGGGAATCAGGTTGACGTAGCTTTCCAGCAGGGGCTCGCCGCCCTCGGGCAGCCACTGGATCGCCCAGTCCACGCCGTGCTCGTCATCGGAAAAGTGGCCGATGAAGGGGGACTGGGGCAGCACATCAAAGCCATCGGTGGCCTGGGCCAGGTAGTCGCGCAGGCCATCCTCGTACTGCCACTCGCTCTCGGTGCCGTCGGCTTCCATCAGGGTGACCTTGAGCCCGGGGCAGAGCACCGCCTTGGCGCGCAGCAGATGCTTCAGCCGGCCGACCGCAAGACGCGGGCTGTCGAAGTAGCTCGTCTCGGGCCAGAAACGCAGGACGGTGCCGGTGGTGCGCTTGCCCACGCTGCCGATCACCGACAGCTTGGAGACCGGTTCGCCGTGCTCGAAGGCGACGGCGTAGCGGTTGCCGTCGCGCAGCACCTCCACCTCGAGTCGCTTGGAGAGCGCGTTGACCACCGAGACGCCGACGCCATGCAGCCCCCCGGAGAACTTGTAGCTGGCATTGGAGAACTTGCCGCCGGCGTGCAGCCGGGTAAGGATGAGTTCCACCCCGGAGACGCCGTGCTCGGGGTGGATGTCGATGGGCATGCCGCGACCGTCGTCGGCGACCTCGACGCCGCCATCCTCGAACAGCCGCACGCTGACCTGGCTGGCATGGCCGGCCAGCGCCTCGTCGACGCTGTTGTCGACCACCTCCTGGATCAGATGGTTGGGGCGGCTGGTGTCGGTATACATGCCCGGGCGCTTGCGCACCGGCTCCAGGCCGGAAAGCACCTCGATCGAACTGGCACTGTATTGCGTCATGAGTCGTCCGGTTCCTTGTGTGGTCGGGGCCGCCAGGCCGGCGGCAGGGCGTGGCCGCCATGGGCCAGCAGTGCCGACAGATGCCCGACCAGCGCCACGAAGCCGTGGTCGGCTTCCGGGTGAAGCAGGGTGCGGGCACCGCGGTAAAAGGCGAAGGCATCCGCCGGGTCCAGCACCTCGTCGGCGGTCCCCAGCAGCAGCAGATAGCGCTCCGGCGCGGTCACCCTCGTCGGCGTCAGCGCCGCGAGCTCGGCCAGGTGCGTCGGCCCCACCGTGAAGCGTTCGCCGGTGGTGGCGTTGACGAAGACCTCGTCGACCCAGTCGCTTACCAGCCGCGCCGGAGCCACCGCCGGATTGATCAGAGCGGCGCGCAGGCCGTGCCGCTCGGCCAGGCAGGTGGCCAGAAAGCCCCCCATGGAGCTGCCCGCCAGCAGCGGCGCGGGGCCGAGCTCGGCGAGCCGCGACTCGGCCATCGCCAGTGCCTCGGCCGGGCGATGGGGCAGCTGGGGGGTCTCGCAGGCCAGGCTCAGATGCGCACAGGCCTCACGCACCCATACCGCCTTGGGTGAATCGACGCCGCTGTTGAAGCCGTGCAGGTAGAGCACCCCGCTCGCCGGCTTCACCCTGCAGGGAGGCCTCAGCATAGCGCAATTGCTGTACGAACAGCCAGTATCACGTGAAGGCCTTGCCGTTCGCTTCCGCCGCCCACGCCGCCTCGATCAGCGCCCGGGTAGAGGCGTCCATGGCCTCCAGGCCCTCGCGGCTCTCGAGGATACGCTGGGTCTCGCCGGCGATCTGCTTGCCCAGTTCCACCCCCCACTGATCGAAGGGGTTGATCCCCCAGATCGTCGCCTGCACGAACACCTTGTGCTCGTAGAGGGCGATCAGTGCGCCCAGGGTAGACGGCGTCAGCTCGTCCAGCAGCAGGGTGGTGGAGGGCTGATTGCCGCGATAGCGCTTGTGCCTGGGACGCTCGCCAGGCTCATCGATGGCATCGTCGCCCAGCGCCAGCAGCCGGGACTGGGCGAAGCAGTTGGCCAGGGTCAGCCGATGCTGCCCCTTGAGGTGCCGGCGGGTCGCCTCGTTCTCCACCTCATCGTAACGACGGAGCGGGGCGATGAAGTCGCACTCCACCGCCTGAGTGCCCTGATGCAGCAGCTGATAGAAGGCGTGCTGGGCGTTGGGCCCCAGCTGCCCCCACAGCACCGGACAGGTGGAGTAGCCCACCTCGCGCCCCTCAGCCGTCACCGACTTGCCGTTGGACTCCATCTCGAGCTGCTCGAGGTAGGCGGCAAAATACTCCAGGCGACCGTCATAGGGCAGGATGGAGTGGGCGCGGATGTCCAGGAAATTGACATTCCAGATCCCGGCCAGGGCCAGCAGCACCGGCAGGTTATCGGCCAGCGAGGCGGTGCGTAAGTGCTCGTCCATGGCGTGGGCCCCGGCCAGCAGCTCACGGAAACGCCGCATGCCCACCACCAGGGCGATGGGCAGACCGATGCCACCCCACAGGGAGTAGCGACCGCCGACCCACTCCCAGAACTCGAGCTGGTGACCGGGCGCGATGCCCCACTCGGCCATCTTCTCGGGGCTGGCCGATACGCCGATGAAGTGCTGGCGCATCACCAGCTCGTCGTCGACCCCCTCTTCCCCTGCCAGCCGCGCCATCAGCCAGTCCTTGGCGGTGCGGGCATTGGAGAGCGTATCGATGGTGGTGAAGGACTTCGACGACAGCACGAAGAGCGTGGCCTCGGGGTCGAGGCGTGCCAGGCAGTCGGCCAGCTGGGAGCCGTCCATGGTGGAGGCAAAGTGGACCTCCACGCGATGCACGTCGCGCAGCCGATAGTCGGCCAGGGCGTGGGCCACCATCAGAGGACCGAGGTCGGAGCCGCCAACGCCCAGGTTGACCACGTGGCGGATGGCCCTGCCGGTGGCGCCGCGCCACTGGCCGGTGTGGAAGCGTTCGACCATGGCCTCCATGTGGTCGAGAGTGCGATGCACGCCGGGCACCACATCCTCGCCTTCCACCACCAGGGAGGCGCCCTGCGGAAGGCGCAGGGCCGTGTGCAGCGCCGGGCGGTCCTCGCTGAGGTTGACCCGCTCACCGCCCAGCAGCCGCTGGATCGCCCCGGGCACGTCCGCCTGCTCGGCCAGCGCCAGCAGGTGCGACAGGGTCTCGGCGGAGCAGCGCTGCTTGGAGAGATCCACGGTCAGGCCGGCGGCGCGACGAGTGAAGCGCGCCTGGCGATCCGACTCATCGGTAAACAGTTCCCGCAGGTGGCGGCGGCCCAATGCCTTGGCATGGGCCTCGAGTCCACGCCAGGCCTCGCTCTGATCGATCATCCTATCCTCCTTGAAACCCGGCGGGTGCAGGGTCGTGGCGGCGCGCGTAGAATGGCGGCCGTTCCCGCATTTCTGGCCTGAAAATGAGTAATGCATCTTACCGTGACGCGATCTTTTCGACACCCCTGGACCGAGTGGCGCGCTTCTCATTCGACGAGCGGGTCGTCGCCTGTTTTCCCGACATGATCCGACGCTCGGTGCCGGGCTATGGACAGATACTGGGCATGCTGGGGCTGATCGCCCGCCGACACCTGCGCCACGGAGCCCGGGTCTACGACCTGGGCTGCTCGCTGGGGGCCGGCGGCCTGTCACTGGCCGGCCAGCTCCCGCCGGAAGCCTTCCGCTACGTCGGCGTCGACCTCTCTCCGGCCATGGTGAACCGCGCCCGGGAGACGCTGGCCGCCGAATGCCCCGACCATGCCATCCAGGTCATCGAGGGCGACATCCGTACCCTGGACTATGAACCCGCCGGCATGATCGTGCTCAACTTCACCCTGCAGTTCCTGCCCCAGGCAGACCGGGAGGCGGTAATGGAGCGTCTGTTTGCCGCGCTGGAACCCGGCGGCGTGCTGGTGCTCTCCGAGAAGATCCGCGCCGAGGACGAGGAGGAGAACGCCTGGCTGGTAGAGCGCTACCACGACTTCAAGCGTGCCAACGGCTACAGCGACATGGAGATCAGCCAGAAGCGGACGGCACTCGAGAACGTGCTGGTGCCGGACACCCTGGCCGAGCACCACGTCCGGCTGAGCCGGACCGGCTTCTCCCGCGCCCATACCTGGTTCCAGCTACTCAACTTCGCCTCCCTGGTGGCCTTCAAGGACGAGGCCTTCAAGGACGCCGGCTCCCCGGCGCCCCGGGAGGATTGAACATGCCGATTCCCGCCGACCACCGCGACCTTTACCACGCCTTCATCGACCAGGGCCTCGACGCCTGGCTGGCCCGGCTTCCCGAGCAGCTCGCCCGAGGGCTCGACCGCCGGCGCTTTGGCGACCTGCCCGCCTGGGAGAAGGCGGTGGCCAAGCTGCCGGCGCTGCCCGACGCTCGGCGGGTGAGCCTGGACGCCGATACCGTCGGCATCGAGGTCGCGCTCACCGACAGCCAGCGCCGCCAGGCCGAGAACCTGCTGCGCCAGCTCGCCCCCTGGCGCAAGGGACCCTTCTCGCTCGGCGGCATTGCCATCGACACCGAGTGGCGCTCGGACTGGAAGTGGCAGCGAGTGGCACCCCACCTGGCACCACTGGCGGGCAGGAAGGTTCTCGATGTGGGCGGCGGCAGCGGCTATCACGGCTGGCGCATGGCCGGGGCGGGCGCCGCCTTCGTGCTGGTGATCGACCCCTCCCCGCGCTTCTTCTGGCAGTTCCGCGCGGTGCGCCACTTCGTTGGCGACGCCGACGCAGGCCGAACCCACTTCCTGCCGGTGGGCATCGAGGAGGTGCCTGAGGATCTCGGCTTCTTCGATACGGTGTTCTCCATGGGGGTACTCTACCATCGCCCTTCCCCGCTGGAGCACCTGCTGCAGCTCAGGGCCGCCCTGCGTCCCGGCGGCGAACTGGTCCTGGAGACCCTGGTGATCGAAGGCGACGCCACCAGGGTGCTGCTGCCGGGGGAACGCTATGCTGCCATGCCCAACGTCTACTTCCTGCCCTCCTCCACGGCGCTCTGCCAATGGCTTGAGCGCTGCGGCTTTACCGATGTGCGGGTGGTGGACGAGGCGGTGACGACCACCGACGAGCAGCGCGCCACCGAGTGGATGACCTACCAGTCACTGGCCGACTTTCTCGACCCCGAAGACCCGTCCCGAACCCGGGAGGGCTACCCCGCCCCCCGTCGTGCGGTGGTCATCGCCAACCGGCCGCGCTAGCGGCGCAGAATTACCAGCCAGCGCCCCAGGTTGAGCATGCTGGCCAGGGAGGCCGCCACGTAGGTGAAGGCGCAGGCGGTGAGCACGTGGCGGGCACCGGGCATGTCGTAGGGAGGAATGTATTCCTTGAGCAGCGGCAGCGCGCGCTGGAAGCTGGCATCGAACTCCACCGGCAGGGTCACCAGATGCACCAGCGCCGCGGTACCGAAACTGATCACCGCGGCGACCACCACGATGGCGAGCCCGCCTGGCAGCCGAGTCAGAAGAAACAGCAGGGGCGCGGCCATCATCAGCACCGCTCCCAGTTTCTCGGCCTTCTGGGCCACCCCCACCAGCCTTGATCGTGCCAGCAGCGGCGCATAGCCCTGATGGTGCTGGATGGCGTGCCCCACCTCGTGGGCCGCCACCGTCACCGCGGTGAGCGAGCGCCCACCGTAGACCTCCGGCGAGAGCCGCACCCGGCGCGCCTCGGGGTCGTAGTGGTCGCCCTGCTCGGTGGGCTCTACCTCCACCCCCTCGATGCCGAGGCGCCGCAGCAGATGGTCGGCCAGCTCCGCTCCGGTACCCGGGTAGTCGTCGCGACCACGGGAATGGCGATTGATCACCCACCGAGCCCAGAGGTTGGGCAGGGTGAAGATGGCCAGCAGCAGGATAACGGCAACAATGATCATCGAGGCTTGGCTCCGGGTCGACTGACAGATATTGGACACAGCCTACCAGAGCCAGTTTCACTCCCCGCCATCGCTCTCCTACAACAGCGCAGGTGGCAGCATCCCATGTAGGAGCCGAATTTATTCGTGGTCCGACACATCGGCGATGGCGATGACGGCTTCTTCGCGCGATAAATCGCGCTCCTACAACAACGCAGTTGGCAGCATCCCATGGAGGAGCCGAATTTATTCGTGGTCCGACACATCGGCGATGGCGGTGCTGGCCATCGCACATCACCCCTCATCTACGCATGCCTGGCGCACCGCCGAAAGGTCGGCCCGGGAGATCCATCCCTGCCGGTAGGCATGGGTCGCCATGGCGACGCTGTCGCCGGCCAGGATCAGTTCGCAGTCGCTGTGCGCAAGTTCCTGCTGCAGCCGTTCGATGGCCCGCTCTCGGTTGGGCTTGCGATCGACCCGGCGAATGTAGATCGCCTTCACCCGACCGGGATGCTCCTTGACGATGCGGGTATAGACCTCGGGGTCCTGCTGCCCGCTGTCGCCGATAAGCACGCAGGGAAGATCTTCCATTATCGTCAGCATGCGGGTGATCAGATCGTGCTTGTGATCTTGGGCGGGGCGCGGCCAGGGGTGGCGCCAGGAGAGCCCCCACTCGCGCAGGAACAGGATCGGTCCCACCGGGATGCGGTTGAGCTGGAAGAACGCCTCGAGCATCTCGTAGATGCCCCAGGGCCCCCGCGAGACATAGAGAATCGGACGCCTGGCCTCACCCTCGACACCGACATGAAGCGCCCGGTAAAGCGAGGCCACGCCGGGAAAGGCGGTGCGCTGGTGAGCCTTCTGCACGAACAGCCGATAGAGCACGCGCAACCCGTCGGCGACACCGGTAACCATCACGGTATCGTCGATATCGCTGATCACCAGCAGATCGGTCTCCGGCGGTGGGACATACACCTCGGCGTGGCAGTGCACCTGTTCCTCGCCCCGGATCACGTGCAGCTCGGCCTGATGCCAGGAGAGCGCCTTCGGCAGCGGCGTCTCGAGGGGCAGGTGAATGTCGAAGAAGCCGTCACGGTCGGTGGTCACGGTGGTGCGGTTGGCACCCAGGCTCGCCTCCACCCGGACACCGGCCACCCCGCGACGAGCGATACGGCGCACCACGTCCGCCAAGTCACGCAGGAGGCCATGGTGAGGGATTTTCCGCCCCAGGGCGGCCTGGTGGAACACCCGCCCCATCACAAAGGCTTCTCGCCGGGAGCCATAGCCGCGGTAGGGGTGGACCGCGATGCCACCGCGGCCGAGGTCGCGCTTCATCGGCCGGGTGATGAAGTGCAGAATGCGCCCGACCCGGCCGGTGGCGCGCCGCCCTCTGCCCATCAGCGCTTCCGCACCGGTTCGGTCCGGCTCCGGTTCGGCGCCGCCATGGTGTCTTGCCATAGTTGCATCCTGAGCTCCCGCGCCTGAAGACCGGCCTCGTGATGATCATCAGGGTATCGGAAAGCGACACCCCGCTATAGTTCAGCGGGGTGTCGAGGTGGGTGGGACGACCTGGCCAACGTCAGCGTTTGAGCCGTTCGCGAATATCCTTCGCCTCCCAGTGGGGGAAATACTTGCGCACCAGGGCGTTGAGCTCGACTTCGAAACCGGTCCAGTCCACGTCACCAGGGCTTGCCGACTCACCCTCGACCACGGCACGGATCATGCCTGCCCCCACGGTGACGTTGGTCAGCCGGTCGATGATGATGAAGCTGCCGGTGCCGGGGCTGGTTGCGTAGTCATCCAGCGGCACCTCGACGGTCAGCCCCACCCGACAGCGGGCGATGGCGTTGAGCTCCAGCCGCTCGGCCGGATGTCGCGCCAGGGTGTTGACGTCCACCTGATGGAGGATCTCCTCGACCTGCCCCGCCACAGAACGGCCGGCCAGGCGAATGTCGACCTGGCGCCCAGGGATGAGCGCCTGCTCATGCATCCACACGATATCCGCCTCGAAGGCGTGGGAACTGACCAGCTCGGCATCCGCCGCGACGATCCAGTCGCCGCGGGAGATATCGATCTCGTCGGCCAGCGTCACGGTGATCGCCTGACCCGGCCAGGCCGTTTCAAGATCGCCGTCCCAGGTGACGATGCGCGCGACGGTGGAGCGCCTGCCGGAAGGCAGCACCTTGATCGCCTGGCCGGGGCGCAGCACGCCCGCCTCCAGGGTGCCCGCATAGCCGCGGAAGTCCAGGTTGGGACGATTGACGTACTGCACCGGCAGGCGCAGGTCGGTCAGGTTGCGGTCGCGGCTGATCTCGACGCTCTCGAGCAGCTCCAGCAGCGTCGGTCCGGGTTGCCCATCGACCGCATACCAGGAGAGCGACTCGCTCCTGTTGACCACGTTATCGCCCTTTAGCGCCGAGAGCGGCACGAAACGAATGTCCCGGGCCTGGAGCTGTCCGGCAATCTCCTGGTACTCGGTGACGATCTCGTCGAAACGGGCCTCTGAGTAGTCCACCAGGTCCATCTTGTTCACCGCCACCACCAGGTGCTGAATGCCCAGCAGATCGGCGATGAAACTGTGCCGGCGGGTCTGGGTCTGCACGCCGTAGCGGGCGTCGATCAGGATGATCGCCAGGCTTGCGGTCGATGCCCCGGTGGCCATGTTGCGGGTGTACTGCTCATGCCCCGGCGTGTCGGCGATGATGAACTTGCGCTTGTCGGTGGAGAAGAAGCGGTAGGCCACGTCGATGGTGATGCCCTGCTCGCGCTCCGACTGCAGGCCGTCCACCAGCAGGGCCAGATCGACCTCTTCGCCGGTGGTGCCGACCGTCTTCGAGTCGCGGGTGATCGCGGCGAGCTGGTCGTCGAAGATCATCTTGGAGTCGTGCAGGAGCCGGCCGATCAGGGTCGACTTGCCGTCATCCACGCTGCCGCAGGTGATGAAGCGCAGCAGGTCCTTGTTCTCGTGCTCATGCAGATACTGCTCGATATTGTCGGCGATCAGGGTCGATTGGTGTGACATCAGAAATAGCCCTCGCGCTTCTTCTTCTCCATGGAGCCGGCCTGGTCGTGATCGATGGCGCGGCCGCTGCGTTCGCTGGTCCGGGTCAGCAGCATCTCCTGGATGATCTCCGGCAGGGTGGCGGCCGTGGATTCCACCGCCCCGGTGAGCGGGTAGCAGCCCAGGGTGCGGAAACGCACCCACTTCTCCTCGGGCACCTCGCCCTCGGCCAGCGGCAGGCGCTCATCGTCGACCATCACCAGCATGCCGTCGCGTTCCACCACCGGGCGCGGGGCGCTGAAGTAGAGGGGCACGATGGCAATGGATTCCAGGTAGATGTACTGCCAGATATCCAGCTCGGTCCAGTTGGAGAGCGGGAAGGCGCGGATCGATTCGCCCTTGTTGATTCGGGCGTTGTAGAGGTTCCACAGCTCCGGGCGCTGGTTCTTGGGATCCCAGCGGTGGAACTTGTCACGGAAGGAGAAGACACGCTCCTTGGCGCGGCTCGCCTCCTCGTCTCGGCGGGCCCCGCCGAAGGCGGCGTCGAAGCCGTACTTGTCCAGGGCCTGCTTGAGCGCTGCGGTCTTCATCACGTCGGTGTAGCCGCTGGAGCCGTGGTCGAAGGGGTTGATGCCGGCGGCTCGCCCCTCCTCGTTGGTATGCACCAGCAGCTCCATGCCCGCCTCGTCCGCCATGCGGTCGCGGAAGGCGATCATCTCGCGGAACTTCCAGGTGGTGTCCACATGGAGCAGCGGGAAAGGCGGTGGCCCGGGATAGAAGGCCTTTCGCGCCAGGTGCAGCATCACCGCAGAGTCCTTGCCGATGGAGTAGAGCATCACCGGGTTGCGGAACTCGGCCGCCACCTCACGAAGGATGTGGATCGACTCGGCCTCGAGCTGCTGCAGGTGGGTCAGCCGCTTGGGCGACAGCGACGGGGGGGCGCTGCCTGCCTGGGCGAGCGACGGAGCGTTCGCGGCGTCAAGAGTGGTCATGGCCCGGGTACCTCGCGTGACGGTGGGCATGGGAATCATGCCACCGAGGGTAACGCCGGACTGTTATGACTCAAAAGAATTAATGGCGATCTTTTTATACCCGAAATTAATCTATGCACGATCCTCACAGATCGACGCGTTCTACCCAGGTCGTGATGTCGCCGTCATCCAGGTCAATGACCCGGTAGCCCGGGCGTGAGGCCTCATCGATGGCAAAGCCCTCGGCATGAGCCAGGAACTGGTCGGTGGTCGAAGGGCAGCCCAATACGGCCACCTCCCCGTCCGCCAGGCGCCCATGGCCGGTGAAGGCCTGGTGGATATGGCCGCAGAGGATGGCGCGCACCTGGCCGAAGGGGCTCAGGGTCTGCCAGAAGGCCTCGCGATCCTTGAGCCCGAGCGCATCGATCCACGCCGACCCCACCGGCAGCGGCGGATGGTGCATGGCGATCAGGGTTGGCCGATCGTCCTCTTCCAGACGCGCGGCCAGGTCGGCCAGGCGCTCGGGGCCCAGCTCACCGTGGGCCTGGCCGCTCACCTGGGTATGCAGCATCAGTATCCGCCAGGCGCCGATGTCGAGCTCGTCGAGCAGCTCACGAGTCTCGGCCATCAGGGCCGGATCGTCGTGGTTGCCGGCCAGCCAGAACCAGGGCGCCGCGAGGCGAGCCAGGGTACGCTGTGCCAGCTGGTAGGAGGCGGCGGTCTCGTCGTTGCTGATGTCGCCGGTAACCAGCACCATGTCAGGGCGCTCGCGGTTGACCGCCTCCACCACCGCCTCGAGTTGGCGCAGCGGGAAGCCCGCCCGGGCGCGAGCCGCGGGGTCGGCGTGGAGGTGACAGTCACTGATCTGGACCAGTCGCATCATCGGGATGGCTCTCGTCGGGCGCCGGTCAGCGCAGCGGATTCAGGGCAGCTAATTCACGTAAGCTGATTCAAGGAAGTTCTGGCAGGTCGATGGAGTGGCCGTGGGCCAGGCCGTGCTCCAGCCACTCCCCGAGAAAGCGGTTGAGCTTCAGTTTCTCGTCGGGCTGGTGCATGCGCGAGTTGGGATAGCGATAGCGGCCGTGGAAGTGGCGTTGGCGCTGGAAGTCGGTGACCTCGGCCATGCGCACGTCGTGGTAGAGATGCACACGCATGCGCGGGATCTCGATCATCGAGTCGAGCACGCCGCACTGGGTCACCCTCACGATGCTGGTGTACGGCGCTCTCTCCAGCAGCTCGAGGCTGAGCACGCCCAGCCAGCGACCGTCGCTTGCCAGCTCGATCTCGCGGGTCTCGCCAACCTCCAGGTCGCCCAGCAGGCGCACCAGCCGCAGGAAGTTGATACTGCACTCCCCCTGCAGGCCCCTGAGATCAGTCACATAGGCGTTTCTCTGCACACCGTCTTTCCGCACACCATCTCTCCGATCAGCGATTCTCCGCAAACTATCTCCTCGCTCGCAACGACGCCCGCTCTGACGCCAACCAGTGGAAGGCGATCAGACACATCGCATTGTCGAGTCGTCCGGCCTGCAGGAGTTCCCAGGCCCTGCCAAACGGTAGCACATGAACACGGATATCCTCGTGCTCCTCGTCGAGGCCGTGCACGCCGCCCAGTCCCTTGCTGTCCACCAGGCCACAGAACAGGGTGACCCGCTCGTCGCAGGCCCCCGGGCTCGGATAGTAGGAGTGAAGCTCGATCAGCTCGCCCACGGGCGCACCGGCCTCCTCGAGGGATTCGCGGCGGGCCACCTCGGCGGGAGACTCGCCCCGCTCCACCAGCCCCGCCACCACCTCGAGCTTCCAGGGAGAGACGGAGTCGTCCAGGGCCCCGGCACGGAACTGCTCCACCAGCACCACGGCGTCACGCTCCACGTCGTAGAGCAGCACCCCCACGGCGTCGTGGCGACGATGCACCTCACGGGTCATGGTGCCGCTCCAGCCGCCTTCGAAGAGGCGATGACGCAGCTGCAGCGCCTCCAGGCGAAAGAAGCCCTGGTGCAGGCAGCGCCGCTCCAGGAGGTCCACGTCGGCGACGGTGAAGGGGACCACCGCGGCCGAATCCGGGACCTCAGGCGAATCACTCATGGCGGACTCCGCTTATGCAAGGACGACCATTATCATGACCGGGCGAGCGGATGCCAACCCGACCGGTGCCGAGCTTGGCCGCGACATCGCCATGGCGTATGTTGCGGTTCCCAGCCATTCGAGGAGTTGAGCCTATGAAGGGGCGCAACATGACCCGCTGGCGCGATCCGGCCAAGGACCCGCGCCAGGAGCCCAAGAGCGACCTGATCACCGCTGAAGGGGCCGAGCGGCTGCGCGGCATCCTCGACCACCTCTCGCGGGTCAAGCGCCCCTCCCTCTCCGCCAAGGTGGGCGAGGCGGCCGCGCTGGGCGACCGCTCCGAGAACGCCGACTACACCTACAACAAGAAGGAGCTCAACCGGGTGATCGCCCGGATCCGCTATCTGACCAAGCGACTCGACGAGCTGACCGTGGTGGACCGGCTGCCGGCGGACACCGGCAAGGTCTATTTCGGCGCCTTCGTCACCCTGGAGGACGAAGAGGGCGAGGAGATGGCGATCCGCATCGTCGGCCACGACGAGATCGACCCGAGCCGGCGCTGGATCAGCGTCGACTCGCCGTTGGCGAAGGCCCTGCTCGGCAAGGCCCTTGACGACGAGGCAACGGTAGCGGCCCCGAGAGGCGAGACCACCTACGTGATCACCGAGATCGCCTATCGCGACCCTCAGGCATAGGAGCCATGTCATGCCGGTCGTCTTTCGGTACAAGGGCATCAGATTCTTCTTTTATTCTAATGAGGGCAATCCGCTGGAGCCCAGGCATATTCATGCAGAGAGCTGAGACGGAGAAGCCAAAATCTGGCTCGAACCTCAGGTCGCTATCGCGACCAGCGCTGGCTACAATCGAAAGCAGCTTTCACAGCTCATGCAGCTGGTGGAAGCACATCATGACGAGATCGAGAGGGCCTGGAATGAGCATTTCCGCCAAGACCGTCAGCTTTGACGACTACACCATGTGGGTCGAGCTGGATGACGGCAGGACGCTCGGAATCCCGCTGGCGTGGTTTCCGCGGCTCCTGCACGCCAGCCCTGCCGAAAGGGACCAGTGCCGCATCAGCTATTCCGGCAAGGGCCTGCACTGGGATGAGCTCGATGAGGACATCGCCGTTGAAGGCCTACTTGCCGGCCGTGGCGACATGACGCAGCACCACGAGCGCGTCGCCTGATCAGCCCCTGATCGCCCGATAGACCCGGAACCGCCGGTCGTCGGCGAGGATCTCGAAGCCGCCGAAGGCCCGCTCCAGCAGGTCCGGATAGGGCAGGAAGGCGTTGGCCACGATGATCAGCTGCCCGCCGGCCTCGAGGTGATCCGGGGCCTCGAGGATCAGCCGTGCCGCCGGGCCATAGTCGACCGCGCGCTCCTGATGGAAGGGAGGATTGCTGACGATGGCGGCAAAGGTCCGACCATCCAGGGCCGAATAGACATCGCTTTCCAGCGCCTCACCGACCAGGTCGTTGGCGGCAAGCGTGCGGCGAGAGGCCTCCACCGCGAAGGCGTTGACGTCCACCGCCGTGACCCGCGCGCCCCGCCGCGCCAGCCAGGCGGCCAGGATGCCGTCGCCGCAGCCCATGTCCAGAACATCTTCCAGAACGTCGCCCTCCGCTGTCGGCAGCACGCCGGGCAGCGTCTCCAGCAGCAGAAGCGTGCCGGCGTCGAGCTTGCCGTGGCCGAACACCCCGGGGTGGCTGGTCAGCGTGAGTGGCCCATCCCCGGGGTCAGTCTCGAAGGTGGTCCAGGCGGCGTCCGGGTCGATCCCCACCCGCGCAAGCCGCGTCTCGAACAGCGAACAGCGACGCGCGCTGTCGCGCTTGCGACAGCCGAGTCCCAATGCGGCCAACACCTTGAGCACGCGCCTGACGCCGCCCTGGTTCTCCCCCACCAGCTGAAGCGGCGTGCCCTCGGGCAGAATGGCGCACAGCCACAGCAGCCACCACTCCCCCAGGGCGTGGCTCTTGGGCCAGAACAGCACGGCTCCGGGAGGCGCGCCCCCTGCTTGCACCGGCAGCGCCGCGAAGGGCGAGATCGCCGGCCGGCCGGCGGCCAGCCAGGCGGCGCGCACCCCGAGATCGGCGCTAACCGCCGTGCCCTGCCCCGCCTCGAGCCAGGTGTCTCGCGGCGGCGCCACCCACCACCAGCCGCGGTAGTCGAGGCCCTGACGTTCCAGCAGCTGGCACGCCGGGGTCTCGGCGCGAAGGGTCGAGGAACGGATCGTCTCGGCGTTCATGTCGCGGGCTCCTCGGCCGATGGGGTGGAGGAATCGGGGCGCACCAGGGTGTAGAGCAGGTAGCGACCCAGGCGCCAGTGGGGGTCGAACCGGCAGTAGCGCCACTCGAGCTCCAGCAGCGTCTCACGGTCGGCATCGCTCTCGGGAGGCCGGCGCAGGTAGTCGTTGAAGATCCGCACCCCCGCCACGGCACGAACCTCCAGACCCAGCTCGGCGCTCCATTCGACCACCTGGGCGTGGGTGAGCGGCGAGATCGGCGTCAGCCGCCGTCGCAGTCCCTTCCCCTCCAGACGGTCGGCCAGGGCCTTCTCCAGGTTGCCCTTCACCACGTTGGAAAAGCGCAGGGCGTCGCGGTTGAAGACCATCAGCGAGAGCTGTCCGCCCGGCGCCAGCTGAGCGGCCAGGGCCGCCAGGGCGGCGCGGGGGTCGGCAAGCCACTCCAGCCCCGCGTGGCAGGCGATCAGCGGCCAGGGGCCGGGCGCGCAGTCGGATAGCGACTGCAGCGGGGCCTGCAGGAAGACAATCTCACGCCCCTCGAGGGACGCACGGGCCCGCGCCAGCATCTCGCCGGAGGGCTCGACCAGAGTCACGGCGTGTCCGCGCCCCGCAAACCACCCGGCCAGCTGACCGAGGCCGCCGCCCACGTCGAGCAGCGGTTGGCCATGCAGCGCAAGCATCTCCGGCAGCAGGCGGTCGAGCAGCGCCAGACGCAGCTCGCCGCGCGCGCCACCGTAGAGGCTCTCGGCAAACTTCTCGGCCAGGCCGTCGAAGTGGCGATCACCCGCAGCGGACAGGGGAGAAACAGAGGGCGGCGAGGGCATCGGGGTATCGGGGGGCTTGGGCATGGGGCACACGTTGGCGAAGTCGGCGGGCATTCTACCTGAACTTAACGGCTTGGCGGTCGCGGCAGGTGGCGGCCCCAGTCCACTTCGGCCTCCAACTGGGCGGCCAGGCCCAGCAGGCGTCGCTCGTCGGCCATGGGGCCGAGCACCTGTACGCCCACCGGCAGCCCCTCGGGCGTGACATGCAGCGGCAGCGACATGGCCGGTTGGCCGGTGAGGTTGGCCAGCTGGGTGAAGGGGGTCATGCGCAGGGAGTCGGCGGCCAGGCGCTTGAGCATGCCGGCCTTCAGTGCCAGGTGCGGGGCGCCGGGAATCGCCAGCAGCGCCATCAGCCGTTCCCGGGCGGGCGTCGGGTAGAGTTCACCGCGGCGCGGCGCCGGGGTGGCGGCCACCGGCATCAACAGCACGTCGAAGGAACGGTGGAAGGCGGCCATGTCGCGGGCCACCCGGTTCCAGTGGCGTTTTGCGGCCTCATAGTCCGCCGCCGGCAGGCAGCGCCCCAGGCGGCCGATGGCACGGGTGGCGGGCTCGATGTCGAGTTTCGACACCGGCACGTCGGTCTGCTCGCTGACCCAGGCGAGATCCGCCGCCAGGTGACCCAGGTAGAGGGTGAGATAGCTGTCGGCGAGGGCTGAACCGTCTACCGGCGGATCGGCCCACTCCACGTGGTGGCCCAGGCCCTCGAGGCGCCTGGCGGCCTGCTCCACCGCCAGGCGCACCTCGGGGTCGAGCCGGGTGCCCAGGGGGGCGCTGAGGGGGCTTCCCAGCGACACCGCCACCCGCAGACCTTCCCGCGGATGAGATAGCGCGTCCAGAAAGCCGTCTTCCCTGGGCAGCGGCCAGGGGCTCCCCTCGTCCATGCCGTTGATGGCATCGAGAAGAGCGGCGCTGTCACGCACGCTGCGGGTCAGGGCATGCTCCACCACCGCTCCCTGCCACACCTCCCCGAACATGGGGCCCAGGGGCACCCGCCCGCGGGAGGGCTTGAGGCCGAACAGCCCGCAGTGGCTGGCCGGGATGCGGATCGAGCCGCCGCCGTCGCCGGCCATGGCCAGAGGCACCAGGCCGCCGGCCACCGCCGCCGCGGAGCCACCGCTGGAGCCGCCAGGGGAGTGCTCGGGCGCCCAGGGGTTCACCGGGTGGGGAAAGGCACGGGGCTCGGTGATGCCCATCAGCCCCAGCTCCGGGGTAGCGGTCTGGCCGAGGATCGAGAGACCCGCCTCGCGCACACGCCGCACCAGGCTGGCGTCCTCGGGGGCACGCCACGCCGCCAGGGCAGCGCTGCCGAAGGCCAGCGGCTCGCCGCCGATGGCCATCAGCAGGTCCTTGGTCAGGGTGGGCACGCCGGCGAAGGGAGCGGCCGGATCGACGCTTCGCCCCTCCTCGCGGGCCTGATCGAAGCGGGTACGCACCACCGCCCCCAGCCCGGGATCCTGCGCCTCGATGGCCGCGCAGGCGGCGTCGAATACCTCTTCTCGGCTCACCTCACCCGAGCGGATCAGCGTCGCCAGCCCCAGTCCGTCATGGGCGTGATAGTCACGAACGTCCATTGTCTGACCCTCTCGCTATTGCATTCGCCTCAGCCTACTTCTGTTGTCGCTCTGCCGTCGACAAGCCTTCGAGGGGGCGCTACGAATACATCCCTGTACGCTACTTCGGCCATCCTTGGTCCTCAGACCCCCTCTTCGGCTTGCCCCCGGCATCTGGCGCGCTAGGTAGCCGCCTCTCCGGCCCGCCGCCGCGCCAGCCGCTCGCGGCCGTGCTCCAGCCAGGAGAGCAGCGCCGGCGTGACCAGCAGCACCAGAAATGTCGAGCCGCCGAGGCCGAAGGCGATGGAGGTGGCCATGGGGATCAGGAATTGCGCCTGCAGCGAGGTCTCGAAGAGCAGCGGCAGGAGGCCGCCGATGGTAGTCAGGGAGGTGAGCAGCACCGCCCTCACCCGCTGCACCACCGCCTCGTTGAGCGCCTCGTCGATGGCGAGCCCCCGCTCGCGCTGCTCGCGATAGAAGCTCACCAGGATGATCGCGTTGTTGACCACGATGCCGGAGAGGCCGAACAGGCCAAACAGCGAGAGGATCGTCAGGTCGATGCCCAGCGCCCAGTGGCCCAGCAGCGCGCCCACCAGCGAGAAGGGGATGATCGCCATCACGATCAGCGGCAGGCTCCAGGAGGCGAACACCCAGGTCAGTACCCCGTACATCAACGCGACCCCCACCAGCAGGCCCATGCGCATGTCGGCCAGGGTCTCGCGCTGGTCCGCGGCACGCCCCTCGAAGCTGTAGTGCAGGTGGTGGTCGCGAGCCAGGGCCGGCAACAGCTCCGCCGAGAGGCTCTCCAGCACCTGCTCCGCCGAGGTCACCGCGGTATCGAGTTCCGCGGTCACCTCCACCGCCAGCTGGCCGTCGGCGTGGCGCAGCGCCTCGAAGCCCTGGCGGTGGTCGAGGTCCATCACCTGGCTCAGCGGCACCTGGCGACCGTCCGGCAGGCTCACCGCAATACCCGAGAGCGTGGCGAGGCGCTCGCGCTGTTCCCGCGGCAGCTGAACACGCACCTCGATCTCGTCGGCGCCCGACTGATGGATCTGAACCACCTGGCCGTCGAAGGCGGTGCGCAGCTGGCGGCCCAGCTCGCCGGTGGTCAGGCCCAGCGCCTCGCCGAAGGCGTTGACCCGGTAGACCAGCTGCTCGCGGCCCCAGGGCATGTCGTCCTCGGTATCGAGCACCCCGGAGAGTCCCGACATCGCCTGGGCCAGGGTGTCGGCGGCCAGGCGCAGCTCGAGGGCATCCTCGCCGATGAGGCGCACGTTGACGTCGCGCCCCGGCGGACCGGCGGCGCGCTCGTTGATGTTCAGCGCATCCAGGCCGGCGGGCTCGCGAATGCGCTCCCGCCAGGCGCGGATGAAGGCGGTGTTGCGCACCTCGCGGTGATCCGGCGAGATCAGCTCGATCATCAGCGAGCCCACCTCGTCGGCGCTGCGCCCGGGAGAGCCCCCCTCCTGGGTGGTGCCATAGCGCGATACCGCCACCCTGACAAGGCCACCGCCCAGGGCACTGTCGGTCTCCTCCAGGGTCGCCTGAAGATGGTCGACAAACTCGGCCACCTTGGCCCGATCGGTGCCGGCCACGAAGCTGGCGTTGGCATAGACCACGCTGGACTCCGGGGACGGGAAGAAGTTGAAACCGAGCCGACCGCCGGCCAGCAGCCCCGCGGTGACCAGGGTGACCGCCAGGGCGCCGGCCACAGTGGCGCCGCGGTGGCGCAGGGTCAGCGCAGAGAAGCGCCGGAAGGGGCCGTGACGAAAGGCGTCGAAACGCGCCTCGAAGCCCTCCCTCAGCCGGGCGATGCCCCTCGGACGTCGCGCCTTCTCCTTGCCGGGCACGAAGGCGTTGCGCAGGTGGGCCGGCAGCACCACGAAGCACTCCAGCAGCGAGGCGATGAGCACGCAGATCATGATCACCGGGATATCGCCGAGAATATTGCCGATCACACCGCCCACCATGAGCAGCGGCATGAAGGCCGCCACCGTGGTCAGTGAGGAGGCCACCACCGGCCACAGCATGCGCCTCGCCGCGCCCGCCGAGGCATGGCGCGGCGCCTCACCCGCACGGTAGTGGGCGTCGGCGTCCTCCCCCACCACGATGGCGTCGTCGACGATCACCCCCAGCGCCATGATCAGCGCGAACAGCGACATCATGTTGATAGAGCCGCCGATGCCCCAGAACACCCCCAGCGCCGCCATGAAGGCGGTGGGAATGCCGATGGCCACCCAGAGGGCCACCCGCGCCGGCAGGAAGAAATAGAGCAGGATCATGACCAGCAGGAGACCGCCGGCACCGTTGACCAGCAGCAGCGAGATGCGGTCATCGATCAGCTGCCAGGACTCATCGAAGACCTCGAGCTCGACGCTGGGCGGCAGGGTCGGGCGCACCTCCTCGAGCCAGCCGTCCAGCACCCGGGCAGCGGCCAGGGAGTTGCCCGCCTCGGCGCGCTGCAGCACCAGCTCCGCCGCCGGGCGCCCCCGATAGGCGAGCTCAACATGACCATCCCTTGGTTCCTGGCGAACGGTGGCGATGTCGCCAAGACGCAGCTGCACCCGGTCCCCGCTGAGGATCGGCAGATCCTCGAAGCCCAGGGCATCGCGACGCTGCTGCAGGGAACGCAGCTCCCGGGCGCTGTCGCGCTGGCCCAGCAGCCCCGCCGGCAGGTCCCGGGACATCTCCTGGACCCGGTCGGCAATATCACCCAGCGACATCCCCAGACCCTGCAGGCGCTCCGCCGGCACTTCGATGCTGATCTGCTGCGCCGGCAGGCCGCTGGTCTCCACCCGGTCGATGCCGGCAAACAGCAGCTCGTCCTCGAAGCGCTGGGCCAGCTGGCGCAGTTCGTGGGGGTCCAGATCGCCGTGCACCAGCAGCCGCGCCACCGGTTCATAGCGAGCCAGCCGCGACACCTCCGGCGTCTCGGCGTCTGCCGGCAGGTTGGTGAAGCTGTCAACCTGCTGGCGCACGTCGTCCAGCGCCAGCACCGGGTCGCTGCCCTCCTGGAACTCCAGGGTGATGTTGGCGATACCCTGGGCCGAGGTGGAAGTCATGCGCTTGAGCCCATCGAGGCTGCGCAGGCGCTGCTCAAGCGGGTTGGTAATGCCCTGCTCGATGTCCTCGGCGGAGGCGCCGCTCCACACAACCCGCACGCTGACCACGTCCAGGGCGAAGCTGGGGAAGAACTGGATGTTCATGCGGGCGATACCCAGCGCGCCGCCCAGCAGCATCACCAGCATCACCAGGTTGGCGGCCACCTTGTGATGGACGAAGAAGCCGATCACCCCGCCGCGACGCCTCACTGGCCGGCCTCCTCGGCCAGGTTTTCGGTCAGATTCTCGTCCTGATCCTCGGCGACCTCGACCCGCAGCCCCTGCATCGCGTTGGGCAGATGGGTGGCGATCACCCTATCGCCGGCTGCCAGCCGCTCGACCGCACCAGCGGCACGCACCAGCAGCCAGCGCTCGCCGTCCGGACCCAGTGTCTCGCCCAGGCGCTCCACCCGCAGGCGCTGGAGCCGCGAATCGTCATCGATACGGTAGAGCAGGTCGCTGCCGTGCAGGGCGGCGAAGGGCACCGCCAGGGCATCCGACACCGTCGGGCGCTCCAGCAGCACCGCCACCAGCGCCCCCGGGCGCAGCCCGGAAGCTTCGCCGTCGAGGGTGAGGATCGCCTCGGTGCCGGCGGGGTCGCTGTCGCCGGCCAGCCCGGACAGCACGAAGCGCTGGCCGCCCTCCTCGGCCCTGGCGGCCAGGGTCTCGCCGCGATCGAGGCTCGCCGCCAGCTCGGCCTGGAAGCGATGCGGCACGCGCGCGCGCAGTTCCAACCCCTGGGCCGAATAGAGCGAGAGCAGCGACGCCCGAGCCGCCACCTGGTCACCCGGCGCTACCTGCACGCCGCTCACCACTCCGTCGAAGGGCGCCAGCACCCGCCCGCGCTCCCGGTCGCGCTGCACCATCTCGAGCGTTGCCCTGGCGCGGGCCAGCCGCGCCTCCAGGCTGGCCAGGCGCGATGGATGCTCGGCGATCGCGCTCTCGCGGGTGGTCACGCTGAGCCGGGCCCGAGCCACGGCGTCGCGGGCGGTGTCGAGGTCGGCCTGGGAGGTCAGGTTGCGCTCCACCAGGGAACGGTTGCGCTCCAGCTGGCGATTGGCGCTGGCCAGGAGCTCTCTCTCACGCTCCAAGGCACGGCGGTCGTTGTCATGGCGAAGGCGCTCGTTCGCCACCTGGGCCTCGAGGTCGGCCAGCTCCGCCTCGGCCTGGCGCAGAGGCGGCAGCAGGTCGGCATCGTCCAGGGCCACCAGCAGCGTGCCCTCGCTTACCCGCTGTCCGTCACGCACCGGCCGCTCGGCCACCCGGGCGGCAACGGGCGCCACCAGGCTGACCCGATCCGGCGCCACCAGCTCGCCGAACAGCGGCAGCACCGGCACATGCTCGGCATGGTCGACGACAAGGGCCTCGACCCGCCAGCTGCGCTCTTCCGGGACGGCGGGTGGCGCCTCGGGCCGGGTCAGGCGCAACGCCATGAAGCCGGCAATGCCGAGAGCGAGAATAAGGAAAGGAAGCATGCGCTTGAGCATGGGGACATCCGTGCCGGTGATTAGCGGGGTCTACTATACGCTCCCCGGGGCCCGCCACGAACGCCGTCGGTTCACGGTGCGGCAAGGTAACGCAGCAGCATTATCTCATCCCGCCTCACTGCGTGCGGTTTCACTCGGGGGCGAGTTTCCCTATAATGCGCAGCGCTTGGCCCCCATAGCTCAGCTGGATAGAGCGTCCCCCTCCTAAGGGGAAGGTCGCACGTTCGAATCGTGCTGGGGGCGCCACCAATCCTCTGATTTCACTAAGCTTTCGCCTTCTTCCTGATGGCTGAAAGGGGAATCACCTCTCCAGCGTGACCATCTTGTGCCGGTTCCAGCCCGTTGACTGCCTCCCTGAGGGCAGAGGGATGCAGGTGGCTGTAGCGCT
>PWEV01000155.1 GCA_003553625.1 Halomonas sp. | reverse complement strand
TGAATTAGGCGATGATATCATGTATGTTATAATAGGTGGTGATATTAGGCCTAATGTTGTGGAAGCTTTGCAATTTTTAGTGGGAAAACTGAAAAATGAATGTGTAATTGAAAAGGAAATAAAATAAAAGTGATAAAAAAGCGGTAATTAAAAATAAAAGTAGTGAAAGTAAAACATTACAGGGCTCGATTGCTATTGCGGAAACTATATGCTCACTAGAGCCAGGTGTAATTGGAGCATACCCTATCACACCTCAGACCCACATTGTTGAACATCTGGCCAAACTAACCGAGGAAGGTCTGTTAAAGGGCAAATATATAATCGCTGATTCCGAATTTTCCGCTGCTTCAATATTATTCGGTGCTGCAGCGGCAGGAGTTAGAAGTTACTCAGCTTCTTCCTCGCAAGGTTTACTTTTAATGACGGAAGTTATATTTAATATGGCTGGCACTAGATTACCAGGCGTTTTTTCTGCTGTTAATCGCTCACTTTCACCACCTATAAATATTCAAGTAGACCACCAGGACAGCATGACATTAAGAGACTCTGGAGTTATACAGCTGTATGTAGAAAATATTCAAGAAGCTGTTGACACTCATATACAAATCTACAAAGTTGCTGAAGATCCAGAAGTGCTATTACCTGCGATGGTTTGTATGGATGGCTGGATAATTAGCCATGCTTATGAACCAGTTACCTTATGGCAAAAAGAATTAGTGCAAGATTTTGTCGGCACATTCGATCCTCCTTACAAAGTCGATCCTCTGAAACCATTAACATACGGTGCCTTAGCGGACGATGATAAAATTACAGAGTTTAAGTGCATGACAGATCAAGCTTTACGCAAAAGTGCAGATAAAATCACAGAAACTGCAGAGCAATTTAGAGATTTATTTGGAAATTATTACGGTGGCTTAGTAGAAAAATATAAAACAGAGGACGCAGAGATTGTTTTTGTAGCTATGGGCTCAATAGTTGCTACTTTAAAAGTAGCTATCGATATGCTAAGGAAGAAAGGGAGAAAAGTCGGTTTGCTAAAAATCAGGTCTTTTCGCCCCTTTCCTGTAAATGCTATCAAAGAAGTCTTACCTGAAACTAACTTAGCTATTGTAATAGATCGAAGTTTTTCGAATAGTGCCGGAGGGATTTTAGGAACAGAAATAAAAGCAAGTTTGTATGGCAGTAATAAGCCATTTGTAATTAATTACATTGCTGGAATAGGAGGCCGTGAAATATATCCTCAAACTGCCTTTGATATGTTGAAGGAGGCAGATGAGATGTTAGAAAAAGGCAAAATTCCCAGCGAAGCAATTTTTTATAATCTTAATATGCAAATGATGGGAGGATAATGCTAATGAAAGAAGAGCCAAGAGATAATTACCTTGCCTCAGGTCATAATGCTTGTCCGGGCTGTGGAGTGTCTATTGCAGTTAGATTAATCTTGAGAGCAAGTGGAAATAATGTGGTCGTAGTCAGCCCTACGGGCTGCCTGGAAACTTTTACATCTCCTTATGGTATGTCTGCCTGGGAAGTTCCCTGGGTTCATTCCTTATTTGAAAATGCACCAGCAGTAGCTAGTGGAATAAGGGCAGCATTAGATTATCAGGGGAACAAAGATACCCAAGTTATGGTAATCGGTGGAGATGGAGCAACTTATGACATCGGGCTAGGTTCATTATCCGGAATGCTTGAACGTAATCAGAACATCCTCTATATTTGTTATGATAATGAAGCATATATGAATACAGGTATTCAAAGAAGTAGTGCAACACCATTAGGAGCATCAACAACAACTACTCCAGCTACTGCAAGTTCATACGGTGAAAAACTACAAAAAAAAGATATGATAGGTATTGCCAACTCTCATAACATAGAATATGTAGCAACCGCCACAATTGCTTATCCTCAGGATTTAATGAGAAAGATAAAAACAGGACTTTCTGTTAATGGTGCTGCTTATCTTCACATGCTTACACCCTGCCCTTTAGGTTGGGGCTTTGAATCTGATGAAACCATTGCAATGAGCCGCTTAAGTGTACAAACAGGATTTTTCCCCTTAGTTGAATATGAAAATGGCGAACTAATCAGGGTTAAGAAAATAATTGACTTAAAGCCTGTCAATAACTATCTAAGAGCACAGCGGAGATTCAAACATTTAACTACAGATGAGAACCAGGATATAAAAGATAAAGTCTGCCAGGTCGTACGTAGGAACATCAAAAAATATGGACTACAAGAAAACTCTAACAATGATTATTAAATAAATACCTGAATCCGTGATTTACAAACCAAACATTGTTTTTGACGCAGGCTGGTCGAACCCTCCATTAATGGAGAAAAACCTTTTATTTCAATAGCATTTAGAACAATGATTAAAATTACAAAGCTCTTTGATAATCAAGCCACCATCTGATTTACTGGGACCTGCTGTTTTAAGGCAGCTCTGTAATATTTTATTGGTGCTATATCGCGATTACTACCATGCCTGTTCAGGACGTAATAGTAGTCTATGTATTTGCTAACAATGCGATAGGCCTTTTCAAGGTCATGGAACTCATGCCGCTGTAACATTCATCTTCCAAAATAGCATGAAACGACTCGATGTAAGCGTTCATGTTGGGCGATTTAACCGGGATGCATTCATGAACCAGGCCCTAAGCTATCAGAAGTAGCCAGGAAAGTTTCTGCAATAAACTGAGGGCCGATATCAGTCCTGATT
>PWEV01000009.1 GCA_003553625.1 Halomonas sp. | reverse complement strand
GGCCCATGAAGACCCTTCACGCCCGCCACCTGGCCAAGAGCTACAAGCGCCGCCGCGTGGTCAAGGACATCAACCTGGCCATCCGCCAGGGCAGTATCGTCGGCCTGCTCGGCCCCAACGGCGCCGGCAAGACCACCTCCTTTTACATGATCGTGGGGCTGGTGCGCGCCGATGCCGGCGAGGTCGCCATCGACGACCTGGACCTGACGCGGGCCGCCATGCACGAACGCGCCCGCGCCGGCATCGGCTACCTGCCACAGGAAGCGTCGATCTTTCGCAAGCTTTCCGTGGCCGACAACATCATGGCGATCCTCGAGACTCGCAAGGATCTCGATCGGGAGGGGCGTCGGGCACGGCTCGAGCAGCTGCTCGAAGAGTTCCATGTGACCCATATTCGCGACAACCTCGGCATGAGCCTCTCCGGCGGTGAGCGAAGACGGGTGGAAATTGCCAGAGCCCTGGCAACGGAACCGGCCTTCATCCTGCTTGACGAGCCCTTCGCCGGGGTCGATCCCATCTCGGTGGGCGAGATCAAGGGTGTCATCCGCCAGCTCAAGGCCCGCGGCATCGGCGTGCTGATCACCGATCACAACGTCCGCGAGACCCTGGATATCTGCGACACCGCCTACATCGTCGGCGACGGCCAGATCATCGCCGAGGGCAACGCCGAGGCGATCCTCGCCAACCAGCGAGTGAGAGAGGTCTATCTGGGCCATGACTTCCGTCTCTGACCGCGCCCCTTCGGACCCAGGGCCTTCTCACCGCCCACTATCTCGGCCGCAATTCAATGATAACCATGTCGTTATTCCAGGACGGCATGGCGTTTGCGCCTGGCACAGAAGTTGCAGAACCAACGCTTGCAAGCCCGCAGCGACCGGGCTAGGGTGAAGCCTCCCGGCCACTTCCCGGCACATGAGGGCAGACCGTCACGATGGCCATGAAAGCCTCCCTGCAGCTCCGCGTCGGCACCCAGCTGACCATGACTCCCCAGCTCCAGCAGGCCATCGCCCTGCTGCAGCTCTCCACCCTCGATCTGCGCCAGGAGATCCAGCAGGCGCTGGAGTCCAACCCCATGCTGGAGCTCGAAGAGGGCTTCGGCGAGCAGGCGGTGAGCGAGGCACCGGAGGACGACTGGGCCAGCGAGATCCCCGACGAACTCGTCACCGACAGTGACTGGTCGGATACCTACCAGGATCTCGGCGCTCCCGCCGGCGGCGGTGAGGGCCCGGACTTCGAGCGCGAGGCGTCGGGGCAGAGCCTTCAGGGGCACCTGACCTGGCAGTTGGCGATGACCGACCTGGACCCGCGCGAGCGCCAGGTCGCCGAGAGTCTGATCGATGCCGTCAACCCCGCCGGCTATCTGGCCCACCCCCTGGACGAGATCCGCGACGGACTCAGAACTCAGGGGCTCGGGGGCCTGCGCAGCGCAGAGGTCGAGCAGGTGCTGCTGCGATTGCAGCAGTTCGAGCCCACCGGCGTTTTCGCCCGGGACCTGCGCGAGTGTCTGATGCTGCAGCTCGCCGCCCTGCCCGACGACACGCCCATGCTGCCCCAGTCGCGGCGCCTGGTCCGCCAGTTTCTCGAGGCACTGGCCGGCGACGATCGCCGCCTGCTCAAGCGCCGCCTTGGTCTGGATGACGACGCTCTCGACACCGCCATCGCCGTGGTGCGCTCCCTGGACCCACGGCCCGGAAGCGCCTATTCCAACGTCGAGAACGACTACGTGATTCCCGACCTGGTGGCGCGCCATGACAGCCGCGGCTGGCACGTGGAGCTCAATCCCGAGGCGCTGCCTCGGCTCCGCATCCAGCCCGACTACGCCGCGCTGATCCGCCGCGCCGACAAGAGCCAGGATAACCAGTTCCTCAAGGACCACCTGCAGGAGGCTCGCTGGCTGATGAAGAGTCTCTCGAGTCGCAACGACACCCTGCTGCGGGTGGGACGCGAAATCATGACTCGCCAGCTCGATTTTCTCGAGCGCGGCGAGGAGTCGATGAAACCGTTGATTCTCGCCGACATCGCCCAGGTCGTGGAGATGCACGAATCGACGATCTCCCGGGTCACCACCCAGAAATATATCCACACCCCGCGGGGCGTGTTCGAGCTCAAGTACTTCTTTTCCAGCCACGTCGGCGGCAACGGCGAGGGCGACGCCCACTCCAGCACCGCCATCCGCGCCCGGATCCGCAAGCTGATCCAGGAGGAGCCGCCTCGCAAGCCGCTCTCCGACAGCAAGCTGGTGAGCCTGCTCGATGAGGCCGGCATACAGGTGGCCAGACGCACCGTGGCGAAGTACCGCGAAGCCATGGGCATCGCCTCCTCCAGCGAGCGCAAGCGGCTGAGGTAGCCCAGGCGCACCGTGGCGCTCTCAATAGCCGGCCGCGAAGCCATGGGCATCGCCTCCTCAAATGAGCGCAAGCGGCTGAGGTGATGCCAGCGCGGCGGCGCCGATCCCACCTACCAGCATGCCCCGGGGCGCCGGCCGCGTCATGTGCCGGCCGCCACCTGCGCACGCTTCGCTGACCTGCATCAGGCCTGACGAGACCGCAGCGGCACGAGGGGTATGCAAGGCAGGAAAAAGGGTTACAATCGGTTCATCACCAACGAGCAAGGAGCATGTCATGCAAGTCAACATCACCGGCCACCATGTGGAACTGACCGATGCCCTGCGTGGCTATGTGGACGAGAAACTGGCTCGCGTGCAGCGCCACTACGACACCAT
>PWEV01000143.1 GCA_003553625.1 Halomonas sp. | reverse complement strand
GGCATCTCGCATCTGCATAGTCGATCTCCTCGACGCAGGCTCGGCTCAGCGGCGCCTACGCATGGCGTTTCAGAAAGTTGGCCAGCAGCTCATGGCCCTGGCGGGTGAGGATAGACTCGGGATGAAACTGTACACCCTCCACGTCGAGCTCGCGGTGGCGCAGCCCCATGATCAGACCAGGGGTGACGTCGTCGTCGTCGGTCCAGGCGGTCACTTCCAGGCACGCGGGCAGCGAGTCCCCAGCCACCACCAGAGAGTGATAGCGGGTCACCTCGAGAGGATCGTCTAGCCCCTCGAACACCCCCTGGCCGGCATGGCGGATGAGCGAGGTCTTGCCGTGCATCACCTGGGGGGCGCGCACCACTTCTCCGCCGTAGACCTGGCCGATGGCCTGGTGGCCCAGGCAGACCCCGAGAATCGGCAGCTTCCCGGCGAAGTGGCGGATGGCCGCCATGGAAACACCCGCCTCATTGGGGGTGCAGGGCCCCGGGGAGATTACCAGGTGCGTCGGCGCCATGGCCTCGATCTGCTCGAGGGTGATGGCGTCGTTGCGGTGGGTCGCCACCTCGGCGCCCAGCTCCCCCAGGTACTGCACCACGTTGAAGGTGAAGCTGTCATAGTTGTCGATCATGCAGACTTTCATGGGTCTCTCTCCGGCGCCTTATTCGAGGTTGTCCAGGCCGCGCTCGGCCATGGCCACGGCGCGGAACAGCGCCCTTCCCTTGTTGAGGGTCTCCTGCCACTCCATCTCGGGCACGGAGTCGGCGACGATGCCGGCGCCTGCCTGGACGTGCAGCTGGCCATCCTTGATCACCGCGGTGCGGATGGCGATGGCGGTGTCCATGTTGCCGTGCCAGGAGAGATAGCCCACCGCCCCGGAGTAGATGCCGCGCTTGACCGGCTCGAGCTCGTCGATGATCTCCAGCGCCCGGATCTTGGGCGCCCCGGAGACGGTGCCCGCCGGGAAGGTGGCGCGCAGGGCGTCCATGGCGGTCAGCCCCGGCTTGAGCCGGCCGGTGACGTTGGAGACGATATGCATGACGTGGGAGTAGCGCTCCACCGCCATCTCCTCGGTGACCTTCACCGAGCCGGTCTCGCTGATGCGCCCCACGTCGTTGCGGCCGAGATCGATCAGCATCAGGTGCTCGGCGCGCTCCTTGGGATCGGCCAGCAGCTCCGCCTCCAGCGCCCGGTCCTCCTCCTCATTGCGCCCGCGCTTGCGGGTGCCGGCGATGGGACGCACCGTCACCTCGCCCTCCTCCAGGCGGGTCAGGATCTCCGGCGAGGAGCCGGCCACCTGATGATCGCCGAGATCGAGGAAGAACATGTAGGGCGAAGGGTTGAGGCTGCGCAGGGCGCGGTAGAGGTCCAGCGGCGCGGCGCGGTAGGGAATCGACATGCGCTGGGAGGGCACGCACTGCATGACGTCGCCGGCCAGCACGTACTCCTTGATGGTCTCCACCGCGGCCTTGAAGCCCGCCTCGGTGAAGCCGGAGGTGAAGTCGCCCTCCTCCACCGCAGCGCCACCGGTGCCGGGGCTGATGGTGTTGAGGGTAGCGCTGCGCAGGCGGATCTCCAGCTCTTCCAGGCGCTGAGTGGACCGGAAATAGGCCTCGGGCTCGGCAGGGTCGGCATGGGTCCAGAGCGCCAGGCGCCCGGAGAGGTTGTCGAAGACCACCAGCTCGTCGCACACCATCAGCAGGATATCCGGCACCCCCAGGGGGTCGGGCTTGGCGGCGGCGGCCGGGCTGCGCAGGCGCGGCTCGATGTAGCGGATGGTGTCGTAGCCGAAGTAGCCCACGAGGCCCCCGTCGAAGCGCGGCTGGTCGTCCAGGCGTGGCACCTTGAAGCGCGCCTGGAACTGCTCGATCCAGGCCAGCGGGTCCTCCACTTCGGCCGCGCCCTGCAGCTCGTCATCCACGTAGTGACGCACGGTGAAGCCGCGCACCTCGATGCGCTCGCGGCTGGGCAGGCCGATGATCGAATAGCGTCCCCACTTCTCGCCACCCTGCACGGACTCCAGCAGGAAGGTCCAGGGGGCATTGGCCAGCTTGAGATAGGTAGAGAGCGGCGTGTCGAGGTCGGCCAGCACCTCGCGGGTGACCGGGATGCGGTTGTAGCCGGCGTCGGCCAGCTCGCGGAAGCGTTCGGGGGTCATCATGCCCGGGAATCCTCGGTGAAACGGGTTGGCAATGGGCGCAGGGCGGCGTAGCTCAGCGGGGGCAAGCACCGCGGCTCAATATGGGAAAAGCGTCACCAACGCCAGCCGCCGAAGGCAAGGCGGGTATTCGGCCGGGTACGGCTTTTCATCGAGAGGCTTCCACTTGTTATAGCAATAACATATTGATAAGGCCGCGCTTATAGCATTAGCCGAAATCACGTTAAACGAGTTCCGCAAGCGATTCAACCACGCCATCAGGGCCGGTCTGGCGCACCGGCTCGCCGTGATTGTAGCCGTAGGGCACGGCCAGGGTGCGAAACCCCGCCGCCTTGCCCGCGGCAATATCGTGACGGGAGTCTCCCACCATCAGGCAGGCCTCGGGTGCCACATGAAAGTGAGCCGCCACGTACAGGAGCGGCGCCGGATGGGGCTTCTTCTCGGGCAAGCTGTCTCCGCCGAGGCAGAGCGAGAAATGCTTGCCAAGCCCCAACCCCTCCAGCAGCGGGGCAATGAAGGCATGAGGCTTGTTGGTGACCAAGGCCAGCGGCAGGCCGCGCTCGCGCAGGGC
>PWEV01000235.1 GCA_003553625.1 Halomonas sp. | reverse complement strand
GAAATCTCCTTCCCCCCTGGAAGAGCTGCGCCAGGACGGGATAAAGCTGCTTTTTCGAACGTATGAGGTCGTCAGAGATAATTCGGTGGACCTCATCGAAGACCGCTGGAAGCGTGGGTATTATGTGCTATGGTAGTACCACAATATGGCACTAAAATGAAGCGAAAGCATGAACGGACACTTGCTGCGATCTTCAGTCGGCCGGTTTCTGGGTCCATCCCTTGGGGAGAAATCGAGTCGTTGTTCAAGGCCCTTGGCGCAGATGTTGAGGAGCGAGAAGGCTCCCGAATTTCGGTGGTTCTGTTTGGTGAGGTGAGAGTCTTCCATCGCCCTCACCCATCGCCAGATACCGACAAGGGCGCCGTAGCGAGTATCCGTAAGTGGTTGGATCACAATGGAGTAACGCCATGAACAACATCATGGTCATCGATGGCTATCGGGCCATCATCCAGTACGACCCCGAGATCGAGATGTTTCGAGGCGAATTCACCGGCCTGAACGGTAGTGCCGATTTCTATGCGGACAGCGTGGAGTCACTTCTGGAAGAAGGTAGGAGCTCGCTGCGTACCTTCCTGGAAGTGTGCCAGGAGAAAGGGATCGAGCCCACCAAAGCGTACTCTGGAAAATTCCAGGTTCGTCTGTCAGAAGAGCTGCATAGGGATGCGGTGGACGCCGCTCGGGCGCGAGGCGAGAGCCTGAATCAGTTCGTGGCTCTCGCCATCCAACACGAGCTCTCACCTTAGTTCTGGCTCGCCCCAAGGGGTTGGTCGGTTTCATCACATCGACGACATCCTCGCCGACCTCGACCAGGCCCTCACCGCCAGCCAACGCTGAACCTGGAAGGGCTGCCCTGAAGCGGGTGGGGTTGCACTGAACCTGGAGGGGATCACTGAACCTGGAGGGGATCACTGAACCTGGTGGGGGTGCACTGAACCTGTGGGAGTGAATGTCCCTTTGTGGGAGCGCTGCTCCGCTGCGCGAATGGAGCCAGAAGGGCTCCCGGGTAACACCAACCAAGGCCGGCGACTACTGTCGGTCTTGGTTTTTGTAGGTCTGCCTCCGGTGGGGGTGAAGTACCCTTTGTGGGAGCGCAGCTCCGCTGCGCGAATGGAGCCCGAAGGGCTCCCGGGCTTGGGCAGCCAACCAGCTTCGCTTATGCAAAGCCGAGTAAGACGGCCAGCGCTCTGTTGACTGCAACCATGGCACTATCATCGAGGTGGCCGAAGGCCTCCCCAACTCTCTCTCGCCTCACCGTCATGGGCTTGTCCACCATGACCTGGGAACGTCGTTGCAAGCCATTCTCGGTGTTGGGCTCGACATCGAGACGGATCAATGGTGCATCGACCAGGGTGCTGGACAGCAGCAGCACCGTCACACTGCCGGTTCCGGCAAACTGGTCTGACTGGACGACGAGGGCGGGTCGAGGTTTCCCGAAATCACCCGTGAGGGCAATGGTCACCAGATCCCCACGCCTCATGCGCCAACCTCGTCATCGTCCAGGTCCTGGAATGCCGCGTCCATGAAGTCCTCCAGATCGCGATCCCCCGCGTCGGCAGCCGCCACGATAGCGCACTGACGGCGGGCCTCTTGAGCGAAGCCTGGCTGTCGAGTGTCCGGCACCCAGATCTGGATCGGGCGCAGGCCGGCCGCACGCAGAGCGGCACGGTGCTTCTTCACCCGAGTGTTCACGTCATTGGCTGCCACCGCGGCGATTCTCCTCTCGTCGTTACTGCTCTTGTTGCATGTAACAGGATAGCGGGCGCCTGTGTTACATGCAACGTGAGATGAGTCCAGAAAACGATGGCGGCAAGGTCATTTTTCACCCCGTTGGCTGCCGGCAGCTGCAGCAAGCTTTAAGCCGCATTTCCCTGGGCCTGAGCGCGCAGCCGTCTTCTAAAAAGACACCCGTGCTCTGGCAAGGGCTACGCCGCCAGGAGAGTGCCACCTCATGCCTCGGCATAGCCCTCCAACGCAAACGGATTCAGAAACTGCCTGCCCCAAAGGAAGTTGCGGTCGACCGGGCTCAGTTCGGCCTCATCGCAGATGGCATCCCAGCTATCATGGATTGTTGCGATCTGGTGATTGATGATCTCACGGGCCTGGGCATGGCTCAGTCCGAGCCGCTCCGCGGCTGCCAGGCAATGGACGAGCTGACTGCGGCGTTCCTGGCCATGCAGCAGCATGGCCTGGGTGGCTTCGCCACCGGTTCGCGATTGAGGACAGATGTCATAGGCCGGCGTCAGTCGATAGCTCACGCCATCCCAGAAGGCAGCATGGTTACGTGCATGATCGTCGGTATTGCCGCAGAGCACGTTGAAGACGATGCGCCCGAACAGCTCGCGCAGCGTCTGCCCTGGTTGGTCGAACTCGCCTCGGATCCGATGGGCGAGGTCCTCATAGCTGGCATAGCGGGCCAACATCTCATCCAGACCGAGTAGCGTGAGGGCCGAGAGCACAATGCGCCTACTCCAGCCGTCTGTGGCCTTCACTCTATCGAAGCGCTCCACCAGCAGGACATTCTTGCCCAGTGAGCGGGCCATCTCGACGGAAGCGACATCGAGCCCCACCTGCCTGGCGAGCCGCATGGCGACGAACTCGGCCTTCACCACGCTGTAGAGGTCGGTGCTGGAAGAAAACTTTGCCACCAGCTTGCGATTCCTGTCGTCCAGCAGGGCCTTGGGGCGGGCGCCGCCGATACTGCTGCCGTGCTGCATGGCCTGGTCAAGAGCCGGAGGCAGAGGCTTTCCTGCCTCCACATAGGCCGAGGCTTCCTGCAGTTCATCCAGGGTGGCGGTTTGGCTCTCTCGCGGCCGATAGTCGGTGGCAGACTCCTGGAAATCCAACGCACCGATCCTGTCCGAGCCGGACTCCAGCAGGTAGACCAGCTCGTTGAAGTCGACACCATCAGCCGCATCGCCTTTCTGCCCGGTCAGGCGGTTGATGATGACGCGACGCCCCCATGCATCGGGGGAGGCGTCACGCAGGCAGCAGGGCAGTGCACCGTCGGTCTGAGCCTGGCTCCCGGGCTGAAGGGGAAGCTCATCTGGAAAGAGGCCGATCGCATCATCGCGCAAGAGGTATCGACGACCATAGGTATAGCGATAGCGGTCCTGATCATCGCGCTCGACAAGACCGGCGACTACGGGGGATGTCTGTCCGGGAAGCCAGATCCAGACGTAGGCGCGTCGGCTAGAAGTCATCATCGATGGGCTCCTGGGGCTGACGGCGAACGCGCTTGGGGAGCAATGTCAGCCGTTCCCTCTGGGTCGCCTGTTCTTGCTTCAGTGTGTCCAGGTCATCGGTAAACAGCGACACGCCAACCAGCGCCGCTGCTTCAAGGTATGTGCCGATGGCCACTCGGGGAGAGCCCTTGGCAACCTGACGGATGGTGACCACGCCGACACCCACCCGCTCGGCGAGCTCGTCTCGGGTCCATCCCTTGCGAAGCCTCCCCTCTTCGATCAACTCGGAGAGCAGGCGTAGCGAGAGGGAAGCTTTAGGGCTTAGGGTGACGTGTCTCGTTTTCATGGCGACATTATAGTATCGGTATGGTCTTTTATCGATACTATAATGTCGGTTTCGTATGATAGCTGTCCGGCAGCTGCGGCAAGCTTTAAGCCGCGGGTCCTTAAGCCTGGGCGCGCGTCCGGCTCTGCCAGGCCGACCAGGTGTAGAGCGCAAGCCCGGTCCAGATCAGCAGGAAGGTGGTCAGCTGAACCGCGGTGAGGGGTTCGCCGAACACCAGCAGGGCGATGCCGAACTGGATGGTGGGGTTGATGTACATCAGGAAGCCCAGGGTGGCCAGGCGCAGCCGCCGCGCCGCGCCGGCGAAGGCCAGCAGGGGCAGGGCGGTGATCACGCCGCTGGCCACCAGCAGCAGGGTGGTGCGGCTATCACCCAGGAAATGGGACATATCGGCCTGGACCAGCCAGCCGAGCGTCAGCAGCGCCAGGGGCAGCAGCAGCAGGGTTTCCACAAACAGCCCGGAGAGGCCATCCAGCGGCACCTGCTTGCGCATGAGCCCGTAGGTGCCGAAGGAGAACGCCAGCACCAGGCTGATCCAGGGCAGCTCGCCGAGCATCAGCAGCTGGATCAGGATCGCCAGCGCGGCCAGCCCCACCGCGATGGCCTGCAGCCGGTGCATGGTCTCGCGCAGCACCAGCATGCCCAGGGCAACGTTGACCAGCGGCGTCATGAAGTAGCCCAGGCTCGCCTGCAGCACCTGGCGGGTCTCCACCGCATAGATATAGATCCCCCAGTTGATCGCGATCAGCAGGGCACAGCCCAGCACCGTGCCCAGCCGGCGTGGCTCGCTCAGGGCCTTGCGGATCGGTGCCCAGCGCCTCAGCAGGGTGACCAGCCCCACCAGGAACAGGCAGGACCAGAGGATCCGGTGGATCAGGATCTCGAAGGCCGGCACCCCCTGGAACAGGGCGAAGAAGAGCGGAAAGCAGCCCCACATGATATAGGCGGAGAGGCCGAAGGCGACCCCCTTGGCGGGCTCCCGATCGGGGGCGGTAGTGGGCGATGGTGGCATGGAGCCTCTGGAGGGCGGGGGGATCGAAGTGAGTACGTTAGCAGGCTATTGGGCGCGCCGCCACGGGAGCGGCTGACGTGGCACCGGGCCTGGGTTACGCTAGCGCCCTGAGACCCACCGGAGCAGGAGCGCCCCCATGAGCGAACTGAGAGCGACCCTGGTGCAGTGCGACCTGCGCTGGGAAGACCCCGAGGCCAACCGCCGGGGGCTGGAAGAGATCCTCGGCGACCTCGGTCAGGCCGAAACCGACCTGATCGTGCTCCCCGAGATGTTCGCCACCGGCTTCACCATGAACTCCCGGGAAATGGCCGAACCCGTGGCGGACAGCCAGACCATCGCCTGGCTGCGGGAGCAGGCCTGGCAGCGCGGCTGCGTGGTGACCGGCAGCGTGGCGGTGGTCGAAAACGGCAACTACTTCAACCGCCTGGCCTGGGCGCGTCCCGACGGGTCGCTGGCCACCTACGACAAGCGCCACCTGTTCCGCATGGCCGGCGAGCACGAGCGCTACGCCATGGGCCATGAGCGGGTGATCGTCGAACTCAAGGGCTTTCGCATCCTGCTCAGCGTCTGCTACGACCTGCGCTTCCCGGTCTGGCTGCGTCAGCAGCCGGCGCCGGACGAGCACTTCGAATACGACGCCCTGCTCTGCGTGGCCAACTGGCCGGCGCCGCGGCGTCACCCCTGGCGCATCCTGCTACAGGCCCGCGCCATCGAGAACCTCTGCCCGGTGATCGGCGTGAACCGCGTCGGCGAGGACGCCAACGGGCTGCCCTACGCCGGCGACTCCATGCTGATCGACGCCAAGGGCGAGCCGCTGATCGACGGGCCGGAGGGCAAGCCCTTCATCACCACCGGGACCCTGTCGCTGGATGAGCTCAAGGCCTTCCGCGAGAAGTTTCCCGCCTGGCGCGACGCCGATCATTTCACCCTATCCGATGGAGTCGGCTACTGATGCGTCTGGATCGTTTTCTCGCCGAGACCACCGAACTCACCCGCAGCCTGGCCAAGAAGGCCCTGCACCGCGGCGAAGTCAGCGTCGACGACGAGATCGTCAAGAACCCCGCCACCCAGGTCGGCGAAGAGAACCGCGTGGCCTGGAACGAGGAGCCGCTGGCACTGGTGGGGATGCGCTATCTCATGCTGCACAAGCCCGCCGGGGTGGAGTGCACCGCCCGGCGCACCCTCTACCCGCGGGCCATCGACCTGGTCGAGCTGCCCAAGGTGGAGCGCCTGCAGACGGTGGGCCGCCTGGACGTGGACACCACCGGCCTGGTGCTGCTCACCGACGACGGCCAGTGGTCCCACCGGGTCACCTCGCCCAAGCATCGCTTCGGCAAGGTCTACCGGGTCACCCTGGACGAGCCGCTGGCAGGCGAGGCCCTGGAGCGGGCCGTGGCGACCTTCGCCGAGGGCGTGATGCTGGACGGCGAGGAGCGGCCCACCCGCCCGGCGGAGCTTTCCATGCGCGAGCCCACCGTGGCCGAACTGACCCTCTATGAGGGCAAGTACCACCAGGTGAAGCGGATGTTCGCCGCCATCGGCTGCCACGTGGCGGCCCTGCATCGGGAATCCATCGGCCCGCTGGCGCTGGGCGACCTGCCCGCCGGCGAGTGGCGCGAACTGACGGCCGAGGAAATCGCCGCGTTCTGAAGCGCACGGAGCGTCCTCTCGGGGTCAGACCCTTAAGTGAATTTAAGGGTCTGACCCCGATTTGCCGATTTTCTAGAAACGGTAGGTGATACCGGCGCCGACGGTCAGCGGGTCGAGGCGGACATTCTCCACCGTCTGGCCGTCGCTTTCGAAGCTGGCGTCCACCTCGGTGTAGCGGGCGAAGCTGGTGGCGCTGAGGTTATCGGTGATGACCAGGTCCATGCCCACCTGACCGGCGAAGCCGTAATCGTCATCCACGCTCAGGTCGGCGGCGCTGACGCTGGAAAAGCGGGTGTAGTTCATGCCCACGCCGACGAAGGGCTGCACGCGCGCACCCTCGATGCCGCCCAGAGGGTAGTACTGCAGCAGCAGGTTCACGGGCATGCGGTCCAGGCTGCCGGCATCCCCCGCATCCAGCTGGAAGTCATGGGACACCGCCTCGCCGATCCCGAGCTCGACGCCGAGCGCGTCGGTGAACAGGTAACCACCGGCGAGACCGAAGCCGCTTTCACGCGAGAGTGTCTCGGAAGCCAGGTCGGACTTCTGGAACTCACCGCGCACATAGAGATCACCGGCTTGATAGGCCAGGGCCTGGCCGGCAACGGTCGAAAGCGAGAGAGCCGCCGCGGCCACAAACGGGGAAATGCGCATCGTGTCTACTCCTGTGGGAAACCCGCTGGCCCTCAGGCCGGGGAGTCGTCCTTGCTGGATGATGTTTCGAATTAGTCTACATAAGCAGTTTACATAAACAGTCTACGAAAGGTGGCGGGAGTTCGCCATCGATGAAGAGACGTAAGCGGTCAATCCCAGGCGCCGGAGTGTTCGTCCCAGTAGCCACCCAGGTCGCGTTCCTCGGTCACGTCATAGAGGTTGTAGCGGCGATCCAGGGTGGCACCGCCGTCTCGGGTGAGCGGCCGCCAGGCCACCTCCGCGCGGTCTCGGCTGGAGCGGGTGAACATGGCGTCGAAGGGCACCGACAGGTAGAGCCCCTTGTCGAAACCGCCCTCGCCGAAGTCGTCGCCGGCGTCGGTCCAGGTGCCCCAGGCGCCGACCCTCGCCCCGGAGGCGAACTCGCGAGAGAGATCCAGCGTCGTGCCGAGGTCGCCGGCCAGGTAGCGGCCCACGCTCAGCTTGGCCAGCACGTCCTCGATGCCCGTCTCCAGGTAAGCGGTAAGGTGCCCGGTCCAGGTGTCGTAGTCGCGCAGCTCGAAACGCTGATCGAAATCGCGCTGGCGCACCCAGTTCACGTCCAGGCCCAACGCCAGCGGGCTGTTGAAGGGTCGATACATCACCTCGCCACCTGCGCCGGCGTACATCATCTCCAGCAGGCCGCCATAGCCCATGGCGTACCAGTTGTCGCCCAGCTGAGCGGTGCGGGTGTACTGCAGCGATTCGATGCCCAGGGTGGCCTCGGCCAGGTAGTCGCCGATGAAGGTGCGCACCCGCGGCAGGTCGGAATCGGCGATGTACTCGTAGTCCTCGAGGTTGTCCAGGGCGGTCCAGGCCAGCTGCCCGGAGAACCAGCCGTTGCGATCGGTGCGATACTCCGCCTCGAGCACCGCCATCAGCCGGTAGAGATAGCCATCCGGGCCGCCGAAGTTCTGGTCCAGCCTAGGGCCCAGGGCCCACTGGAAGCGCTGCGGGCGGGACTCGTGCAGCACCTCGGCGCGGGCGCTGTCGCGCAGCTCGGCGTGGGCATAGATCCCGTGGAGGTGATCTCCCTCGCGATCCTCGGTGCCCGCCGCTGCCACCAGCGCCTGGCGGCTGTGCACGCCCTCGCGCAGGGGCAGGCCGCGATTCTCCCAGCGGAAACGGAAGCGATCCACCTCGTCATCGGCCTGGGCGTTGAGGATCCTTCCGGCGCGCACCTCGCTGTGCATCAGCGAGGGGTAGGTGACCGGCTCGCCGGTGACGGTGATATCGCGCCCCTCTCGGGTGATCCGCGACACCGCAATGCCGGCGTTCTCCTCGAGCGCCTGGCTCACCGCCGCCCAGCTCTCCCGGGGTGGGGCGGCCGGGTCGGCCGGCGCCGGGTCGCGTTTCACCTGGCTCAGGCCCGCCAGATCCACGTTCCAGGTCAGTCCGGCCATGGCGGTATTGCCGCGCTGCCAACCGGCGTGCAGCTCCAGGTTGTCGGAGAGCGCCAGGCGCGCCCCCAGGTTCACCCGGCTGTCCTGCTCCTGATCGTTGTTCTGGGGCTCGTTGGCGTAGTCGTTGCCTTCCAGTTCCAGCTGCAGCACCAACGGCTGCCACGGGGTCTGCCACTCCACGCCGCCGAACAGCGCCATGGGGCCTCGGAACAGCGCATCCAGGGCGAACTCGCCGCCCTGGTCGCCGCCGGCGCGGCCAGGCCGCTCGTCGAAGCGCTCGGCCAGCCAGCCGAAGGGAGAGTCCACATCGCCCTGGTTGCCCAGGTAGCCCCAGCCCAGCCCCAGTGTCACATCCAGGTTGTACCAGCGCTTGCTGGCGGCCAGGTACTCACCCCCGAACAGGGTAGTGCCGCCCACGTCACGAAAGCCCAGGGCGACCTGGGGCCGGTAGCGGGTCTCCTGAAGCAGGCGCAGCTTCATATCGAAGCCCTTGTCGAGGTTGGCGCGCCCATCGCCGGCGGCAACGAACTCGCGGTTCTCCACCTCCACATAGCGAAAGCCGCCCTCGAACCAGTCGACGGGCTGGAAAAAGACGTTGTAGCGGCGATAGGGCTGGGTGCGGCTCCAGCTCACGCTCATGGTGCCCGCCGGCGCCATTCGCGCCGTGGGCGTCTGCATCAGGCCAACGCCGCCGAAATCGCTCTGGCCGGTGCCCAGCTTGCCCGCCAGCCCGTCTGCCAGGGTGGGGGCTGCCGCCGCGGCCAGGAGCAGGGCGCAGGGGGGAATCAGGGCACAGGGAGTCAGACCCCGAAATCGACTGCGACTTTCCACTCTACTCACTCCTGAACTTCAATTGCCCGGGGAACCCGGGCTCCCTGCAGTGGAATCCTGTGCTGGCGGCTCGGCCCTCAGCTCGCAGGCCTCTCCCGGTAATCGCGTGGCCAGGTACGCGGGCAGGCGCTCGTTGATCAGGGCGATCTCCTGGCGCACGGAGGGGGGCAGGGCGCCGGAATGCCCGCTACCCGCAGGCAGCGTGAGCACCACCCGGCTGCCCGGGCTCAGCGGGGTCGCCTGGTGGTTCCAGGCGGCGATGCCGCGGGGCACCCGCTCGCCGTTCGGGGTAATGATCACCGCTCGCTCGGCGTCGCGATTCGCCCCGGTGGGCAGGGCGGCCAGGGCCCGGTTCAGGGTCATGCCGGAGCGCCAGTCGAGGCGTGCGACCCCATCCAGATGCCAGACCTCTACCCAGCCGGGCACCTCGCAGTGCCCCCAATGACGGATCTGGCCGAGCGCCGGGTCGCGGCGCGGGTTGGCGCCCAGCCAGGGGAGATCATGACGGCCCGGGGTGCGGGCAGGCAGGGCGGGGGTGTCGGCCAGGGTCTGGCGCCAGGCGGCGAGCCCGCCGCTCAGAGAGGCGTTGCCGACCACGCGGGCGCCGACCACCAGGGCATCCAGTTCGTTGATCAGTCGCCTGCGCTGGGTTGCCAGTCCCTCCGCAGTGGCGTGGTCCAAGGCGAAGGCATGGCTCCAGGCCACCCGCGCCTGGCTCTCCTGCAGGGTGGCCAGCCAGGCGTCAGAGAGCCGGGGCGCCTGGGGGTCGGACTGGGCGGCGGCCACCAGCGGTAGCGCCAACAACCAGGCGGCGGCGAGCCGGCGCAAGCGGATTGTGGTTACCACCATTGCCTGGCGACCTCCCAGCTCATCCGCGGGCCATCCGGCCAGGCCTGTTCCTCGGCGGCCCACAGGCGTCGCGTCTGTGGGTCACGCCACAGTTCGCCGCGGGTGGTGCGCCCATTCTCCCAGACGAGGGTCATCGCGCAGGGCTCCAGGGTCAGGGTGGCCAGCGGCAGGGCGTAGGGCTCGGCCGCGGCACAGGCAAGGCTGCCCTCGGCGCTCATCTGCTCGGTCAATCCATCGCCGCGCTGCCAGGTGCGCGTCACCGAAAAATCGGCCGGCGCAGAGAGCCGCCAGGGCACCTCCGCCTCGCCCTCGCTCACCGTATAGCGGGTATCCAGCAGGTCGGCCGTCAGCCCGGCCGTGGCATGCAGCCCTTCATGGCGCAGCGTCACCAGGCCGCGGTTGCCGGTGGGCCAGAAACTCTCCGGCTCCGCCAGGGCCCCAAGCACCACCAGGCCGCTGCGGTCATCGGCATTCAGCACCAGGCTGGCGAAGGTGATCTCGGCGGCGCGATCGGTCGCACCGTCGCTACCGCCCCAGGCATCGCGAAAGATCTCGCCCATGGGCGAGGCGCCGCCGCTGGCACAGCCGGTCAGCAGTAGCATGGCGAGTATTGCCCCCAGTGCGACGGGGGAGGGGCGCAGACACAACAGAGCCGCCCTGGGGCGGCTCGGCGTGTTCGCGCTGCCGTGTCTCTCGGGTGGCATGCGCGACCCGATCAGTTGGTGCCGGTGCCTGAAGACGAGCCGCCGGAGGCGGCGACGCCGATCCCCACGGCAATGGCGGCACCGATACCCACGGTCAGTGCGGCCTGGCTGATACCCAGGGACTCGGCCAGGCCGGAGGCGCCACCACTCTGAGGTGCGGTCTGGGCCTGCTGGGGGGCGGTCTGGGCCAGCTGAGGGGCGGTCTGGGCCTGGGCGGGCAGCTCCGGTTGTGCAGCGGGTGCCGCCGGGGCCTGGTCGGCATTCTGCTGTGCCAGCGCCAGGGGAGAGGCCAGCAGGCTGGCGATGGCGGCAATGGCGAAGGTCTTCTTGATCATCGGGTGACTCCTTGTCGATGAGTACACAGCACCAAGGGGTGCTTTACGCGAATGGTAAAGCCTGGAGGATGACAATGGTAGTGCGCAGCCCCAAGCATTACCTAGCCCTTTAAGCTGAGCTTTCTTCTTGTAAGAGATAGTAGACAATTGATGTCAGTCAATTGATTCCCGTGGTCCCTAATAGTATGAGCATGCTAGTATCCGCACCCCGGGAATGGCGGTTATCCTGCTGTTACAAATAAGTTTTTCCAGTTACCTTCTCGACGCATTCGTTTACATGGCCCGTCGCTGCGGCGGCGGGCCCCATGCCGGCCTCAGGGATGTGCTACTGACACCCTGGGGCGGTAGCGTGCCCGGACGTTGTACTCGCGCACTCCGTTTTTGTAATTTCTCTACCCGACAGGCACCCCTCCATGCGCCATCTGCCCCCGCTTCGCCTGCTGCTGGTCCTGGCCGGCGCCGCCTGGCTCTCCGGCTGCGCCCTGGCCCCCGGCGGCCATATGGATTACCGCACCGAGACCGCTCCGCTGGACGACCTGGTCGATATCGAACCGATCACCCCCGGGCTCGTGGCCACCTATCGCAACAGCGTCAGCCGCGCCGCGCCCATGCCGGAAGGGCTGCGGGCCGAACTCGATGCCTGGACCTACCGCATCGGCCCCGGCGACGTGCTCAGCATCATCGTCTACGACCACCCGGAGCTGACCATTCCCGCCGGGGCCGAGCGCAGCGCCGCCGAGGCCGGCAACCAGGTGCGTAACGACGGCACCATCTTCTATCCCTTCATCGGCCGGGTGGCGGTGGAAGGCAAGACCCTCGACGAGGTGCGCGAGCTGATTAGCCAGCGGCTGGCCAACTTTATCTTCGAGCCTCAGGTCGACGTGGGCGTGGCTGACTTCCGCTCCCAGAAGGTGCTGGTCAGCGGCGCAGTGGCGCAGCCCGGCAGCCTGCCCGTCACCAGCGTGCCGCTGACCCTCGCCGATGCCATCAGCCAGGCGGGCGGCGCTCGCGACAACGCCAACTGGCACGAGATCATCCTGACCCGCGACGGCGACGAGCAGCGGCTCTCGCTCTACGCGCTGCTGCGCCAGGGGGACCAGACCCAGAACCGGCTGCTTCGCGACGGCGATGTGCTCCACGTGCCCAGCGCCGAGAATCAGGCCGTGGCGGTGATGGGCCAGGTGCGCGCTGCAGGCAACATCGCCCTGGGCAACGAGCGCCTGTCGCTTACCGATGCCCTGGCCCGCGCCGGCGGTATCAACGAGACGACTGCGCAGCCGTCTGGTATCTTCGTTATCCGCGGCCAGGGCGAGGGCAGCGACAAGCTCGCCACCGTCTATCAGCTGGATATCCGCAACGCCACGGCCTTCACCCTGGGCAGCCACTTTCAGCTGCAGCCACAGGATGTGGT
>PWEV01000241.1 GCA_003553625.1 Halomonas sp. | reverse complement strand
TGCCCGCCCTGGAGGAGAACGGCCTGCAGGCGCAACTCCTGGTGGCGGTGGAGGATCCCCTGGCACTGTCCGACGGGGCCCGCGATGCCCCATCGCTGCGCCTGGGCGACATTGTCCGCCTGGCGTTCGAGGCCCGAGAACGCGAGGCGCTGGCGGCGCTTCCCGCGGCCGCCTTGCGCCCCGGGGACGAGGTGTGGGTACTGGACGAGGAGGACCGCCTGCTCCGCCGACCGGTGCACGTGCTGCATCGTGATGATGACCGGGTGCTGGTGACTGAAGGCCTGGCCGAGGGCGAGCGGGTGATTACCTCGCCCCTGGGCCAACCCCGGGAGGGCATGGCCCTGCGTACGTCTTCGTCCCGAGACGAACGAGCCGTCGAACAAGTGGAGCCCGAGCCGGCGGAGCCCCGTCGATGACGCACCGCGGCCCCATTGCCTGGATGGTCCACCACGGGGTGGCACCCAACCTGCTGATGCTGCTGCTGATCATCGGCGGACTGGTGGCCTCTACCACCATCAAGAAGGAGGTATTCCCCGACTTCGAGCTGGAGATCATCACCGTCGCCATCGGCTACCCCGGCGCCACCCCCGAGGAGGTGGAGCGCAGCCTGCTGCTGCCTCTGGAGGCGGCGCTGGCCGATGTGGACGGCATCGACGAGCTGACCGCCACCGCCAACGAGGGTGCCGGCCGCGTCTCCGCCAGCCTGGTGGAGGGCGTGGAAGTGATGCGGGTCTATCAGGAGATCCAGCAGGCGGTGGGGACCATCACCAGCCTGCCGGCCGCCGCCGACCCGCCCCGCTTCGGCCTGGCGGGTCGCTCGCGCAGCGTGATGAACCTGCAGTTGCACGGTTGGGTCGACGACCAGCTGCTCCACGACCTGGCCGAGGACGTGCGCGCCGAGCTGCAGGCCGCCTCAGGCATCTCCCGAGTGGAGCTCTCCGGCAACCGCGAACGCGAGATCCATGTGCTGCTCGACGAGGAGGCGATGCAGCGCCACGGCCTCGACCACCGCCAGCTGGCCAACCGCATCGGCGACGAGGCCCTGGACCTGGCCGGTGGCCGCCTGACCACCGGCGAGGGGGAGTGGCTGATCCGCTACCAGGGGCGACGCGACGAGGCCCGGGAGTTCGCCGAGCTGCCGATCCTCGGCACCCCCGATGGCGGCCAGCTGCGCCTGGGCGAGATCGCCCGGGTCGAGCGCGGCTTCGCCGAGACCGACCGCGAGGTGCTCTACAATGGCGCGCCGAGCCTGACCCTGGACGTTTACCAGGTCGGCGACCAGACGCCCATCGGCATCTCGGATGCCGTGCACGCCCAGCTCGAACGGCTGCAGGCGGGCCTTCCGGAGGGGGTGAGCCTGGCCGTTTCCCGGGACAGTTCCGAGGTCTACCGCGACCGCCTCGATCTGCTGCTCAAGAACGCCTTCCTGGGCCTGGCACTGGTGCTGATATTGATGGGCCTCTTCCTGGAGGCTCGGCTGGCCTTCTGGGTGACCCTGGGCATCCCCACCGCCTTTCTCGGCGCCATGCTCTTCCTGCCCTGGTTCGGGGTGTCGCTGAACATGATGTCGATGTTCGCCTTCATCATCGCCCTGGGCATCGTGGTGGACGATGCCATCATGGTGGGGGAGAACATCCATAGCTACCGGGAGCAGGGCCACTCCGCACGGGAGGCGGCGGTGCGCGGCGCCCGAGAGATGGCGGTGCCGATCAGCTTCGCCATCCTCTCCAACATCGTCGCCTTCCTCCCCCTGCTCTTCCTGCCCGGCTTCCTGGGCATGATCTTCGCCGTGGTGCCGCTGGTGGTGATCACGGTGTTCCTGGCCTCCTGGCTGGAGGCGCTGTTCATCCTCCCCGCCCACCTGGCCCACCGCGATACAAGCCGCGAGGCGCCGGCCTGGCGCCGCCCGCTGGACCGCATCCGCCAGGGGCTCCAGGCGTGGCTGTCTCGCGTCACCCGGGAGCGCTTCGCCCCCTTCCTGGAGCGCTGCCTGGATCAGCGACTGCTCACCGTGAGCCTCGCCGTGGCGGTGCTGGCGGTAGCCCTGGCCTACGCCATGAGCGGGCGGCTGGGCTTCTCGCTGATGCCCCGGGTGGAGTCGGACCGGGTCCAGGCCACGGTCACCCTGCCGGTGGGCAGCCCCATCGCCGACGACCGCGCCATCCGCGACCGCCTGCTGGAGGCCGCCGAGAGCCTGGCGGCTCGCGATGGGGGGCCCGCCTTCACCGCCAACCGCGCCCAGATCGACGGCGATCGGCTCACGGTCCAGCTCACCCTGGACCGCGCGAGCCTCGACGCCTGGCCCCCCTCCCGGGTGGCCCGGGAGTGGCGCGAGCTCGCCGGCGAGTTCAGCGGCGCCCAGGCGGTACGCTTCGAGTCCGACGTGGGCGGCCCCGGCGCCGGGGCCGGACTCACCCTGCGCCTCTCCCACCCCGACAGCCGTGCGCTGGAGGGTGCCGCCAACCGCCTGGCCGAGGCGCTGGGGGAGTTCGAGGGGGTCACCGACATCGACAGCGGCCTGGCCGACGGCAAGCCCCAGCTGGAGATTCGCCTCTCGCCGGAGGGTCGCGCCCTGGGCCTGACCGGGGGCGACCTGGCCGGCCAGCTGCGCGCGCCCCTGCAGGGCATCACGGCGCTGGAGCAGTTCATCGGCCGCCACGAGATCAGCGTCGAGGTGCGCCTGCCCACGGAGTCGCGCCGGAGCCTCGCCGATCTTCACCGGCTGCCGATTCGAACCCCCGAGGGCCTCCTCGTGCCGCTGGCCAGGGTCGCCGAGATCGAGCTCGGCCGTGCCGCCACCACCCTGCAGCGCATCGACGGCCGGCGCATCATCAGCGTCACCGCCGATGCCGCCGGTGAGGGACGCATCAATCAGGTGGTGGCGACCCTCGAGGCGGATACCTTCTCGGCCCTGCAGGCCGGATGGCCGGGTCTCGAGATCACCCCCGGCGGACGCCAGCAGGAGACCGCCGACAATGTCTCGGCGCTCTCCCGCGCCGCCTGGCTCACGCTGATCGCCCTCTATGTCCTGCTGGCCATCCCCTTCCGCAGCTATCTTCAGCCGCTGCTGGTGCTGGCCGCCATTCCCTTCGGCATCATCGGCGCCGTGGCCGGGCACATGATCATGGGCTTCGGCCTCTCGGTCATCAGCCTGATGGGCATGCTGGCGCTCTCCGGGGTAGTGATCAACGACGCCCTGGTGCTGATCGACTACGCCAACCGCCGGCGGCGCGAGGGCATGGGGCCCCGCGAGGCGATCGTTGCCGCCGCCACCCGCCGCCTGCGCCCGATCACGATGACCACCCTGACCACCTTCCTGGGCCTGGCCCCGATGATCTTCGAGACCTCGCGCCAGGCGCGCTTCATCATTCCCATGGCGATCTCGCTGGGCTTCGGCATGCTCTTCGCCACCTTTATCCTGCTGCTGCTGGTCCCCTGCCTCTACCTGATGCTGGAAGGCCTGCGGGAGCGTCTCCAGGGCCGCCGCCCCCAACCTGAGGAGGTCCCACCATGAGACTCCGTCTGCCCCGCCCCGCCGTTTCCCGGCTGGGAGCCAAGCTCTTCGTGGTGATCCTCGTGGTCAACGTGGCTATCTCGGGCCTGGTCTTTCTGGCCATCTCGCGCAGTCTCGACCGCGGCTTCATCGAGTACCTGGACACCACCCAGGCCAACCGCGCCGAGACCCTGGCCGAGGGGCTCGGCGAGGAGTGGGCAAGGCGCGGCGACTGGCAGTGGCTGCGCGTCTCGCCTTCGGCCTGGCAACGGCTGGTGCGCCAGCAGCTGTGGCCTGGCGCTGGCTCGCCGCCCCAGGGCATAGAACGCCGCCTGGGGGATCCCAAGGACTTCGTGCTTCACGACGCCGCAGGGCTGCCGGTGATCGGCCTGCTACCAGACGATGAGGAGGAGGCCGCCACCCTGCGATGGCTGCCGATCCTCCACGAGGGAGAGCAGGTCGGCACTCTGGGTTACCGCCCGCCCGAGCAGCTGATGGCACGCATGGACCGCATCTTCCTGGCACGCCAGCAGCGCAACCTGGCGATCATCGTGGGGTCGCTGGGGATCGCCTCGCTGCTGCTGGCCGGCGGCCTCTCCTGGTGGCTGGGTCGGCGCACCCGCAGCATGGCACTGGCCACCCGCCGCCTCACCGAGGGCGACTACAGCACCCGGCTGCCCGAGCAGGGGCGCGACGAGCTCTCCCGGCTCTCCCGGGACTTCAACGTGCTGGCCGCCACCCTGGAGGCGAGTCGCAAGGCGCGCAGCCGTTGGGTCTCGGACATCGCCCACGAGCTGCGCACCCCGCTGGCGGTGCTGCGCGGAGAGATCGAGGCGATGCAGGACGGCATCCGCCGCCTCGACCAGGGCAGCCTGCACTCCCTGGCCCAGGAGGTGGGCCAACTCGAACGGCTGGTCGCCGACCTGCGCCTGCTCTCCCAGAGCGATGCCGGCGCCCTGGAAGTGCAGCTCGCCCCTCTGGACCTGGCCGAGAGCCTCGCCGACCGCCTCGATGAGGCGGAAGGGTGGCTCACCGACAGCGGTATCACCCTGGAGACCCACATTCAGGGCGAAGCCTGGATACGCGGCGACGTCCAGCGCCTGCGCCAGCTGTGGAACAACCTGCTGGACAACACCTGCGCCTATACCCGGCCGCCGGGCCGGCTGAGGGTCACCCTCGCCGCCACTTCCCGAGGCGTTCGGGTCACCTGGGAGGACAGCGCTCCCGGAGTCCCCGAGGGCGAACTCGAGCGGCTCACCGAGCGACTCTATCGGGTAGAGGGCTCGCGGAACCGGTCCAGCGGCGGCAGCGGCCTGGGACTCTCCATCGCCGCAGCTCTGGTCAAGGCCCACGGTGGCGAGATGCACCCCTCGCCCTCATTGCTGGGTGGGTTATGCTGGACGCTGACGTTTCCAACGCTCGATGATGACCGTTCCAGGAAGGAGATCACATGACATCACAGGAACACGAGCAGCATCAGATCCTGATCGTCGAGGACGAACCCAAGATCGCCCGTCTGGTGGCCGACTATCTGGAGGGCAGTGGGTTTGCCACCCACCACCTGGACCACGGCGACGCCGTACTGCCCTGGCTTTCGGAGGCACGCCAGGCGGGCCAGGGCCCCGTGCTGGTCCTGCTTGACCTGATGCTACCCGGCACCGACGGCCTGACCCTGTGCCGCGAGATCCGCCAGCGCTGGCCGGCACTGCCGGTGATCATGCTCACCGCCCGGGTCGAGGAGGTGGACCGCCTGCTGGGCCTGGAGCTTGGCGCCGACGACTACATCTGCAAACCCTTCAGCCCACGGGAGGTGGTCGCCCGGGTCAAGGCGGTGCTGCGGCGCAGCCAGGTCATCGACAACCCCGACCATGCCACCGGCAGTGACCTGGTACTCGACGAGGAGGGCTGGCGGGCGCTGGCCGATGGCCAGGACCTGAGCCTCACCGCCGTGGAATTCCAGCTGCTCAAGGTGATGATGCATGCCCCGGGGCGGATCTTCTCCCGGGACCAGCTGATGGATCACATGTATCGAGACCACCGCATCGTCTCCGAGCGCACCGTGGACAGCCACGTCAAGAAGCTGCGCCGCAAGATCAGCGAGGTGTGGCCGGAACGCGAGGTGATCCGCTCGGTCTACGGGGTCGGCTACAAGTATCAGCCAGAGGAGTGATGTCGGCTCCACATGCACGACCTTTGCACGCTCGCTGCACCTCCCTTGCACCGCTCAGAGCGAGACTGGAACCATCAACCCGAGGCCCCAAGGAGTGTCCCCATGAAGATGACCGTTTCTCGCAAGCTGCTGGCGCCAGCCCTGCTCGCCATCGCCATCGCGCCCCTGGCGCTCTCCGCCACTGCTGCTCACCACGGCAAGGGCGCAGAACGTCACAAGGAGCAGTGGCAGGAGGCCCGCGCCGACTACCGGGCCGAACAGCGTGAGGCGCTCTTCGAACGCGCCGGCATCGATGAGCCGACCCGCGAGGCCCTGGAAGAGGCAAGAGTCGAGCACCATGAGGCGATGCGCCAGCTCCATGAGCAGCACCGCGAGCGCCTCAACCAGCTCCTGGACGACGACCAGCGCGCCGCCATGGAAGAGGCCCGCGGCGAAATGCGCGAGGCGCGTCGCGCCCAGATGATGGGGCAACGCCGCGCCGACATGCAGGAGCGCCTGGAGGCCCTGGTGGACGACTGGGGGCTCTCCGACGAGGAGCGCGAGGCCCTGCGTGAGACCCGCGAGGCGATCTACGCCGACATGTCCGAGCTGCGAGATCGCGACTTCGACTCCCGCGAGGAGCGTCGCGATGCCATGCGCGACATGCGCGACCGCCATCAGGAGGCACTCGCAGAGATCCTCAGCGACGAGCAGCTCGAGGAGCTCCGCGCGACCATGGTGCCTCGTGCAGAGCGCGGCTACGGCAAGGGCCATGGCGAGTCCTACCGCAGCCAGGGTGAGAAGCGCGGCAACTGACATTGCCTCTGTGCGGCCTCTGAAGCGACGGGCCCGACCATTTGGTCGGGCCCGTCGCCGTTTAAGCCCCCCAATCCGCATCATGACTCCCAGTCGATTCCCCAGAGGGTTGCGGGACGGGGCGAATCCACGTATTTTATTTGAACGTTCATTCAACAAAGGCGAATCGCCTCCCGTCCTGACTCGAGCGTGCTCTCGATTGTGCGGAACAATCAACAGCGCGCCTCGGGAGTGTCGCCTCCATCCCTCCCACAGGAGCATTCACGCCCATGGCGAAAAACGCCCCCTCCCCCCCCTCGAGGGATCGACTCAACCCAGTGGTCTTTCACGGGAGCGTGGCCGGCATCGTCACCTTCCTGGTCCTTACTCTGCTCTTCACCGAACAGGCCGGCACCTTCTTCGACGCCGGCCTGGCCTGGCCTGGGTGAGCAGGACCTTCGGCTGGTACTACATGCTGGCCGTGGTGGCCTATCTGGTCTTCGTGGTGCTGATCGGCTGCTCGCGCTTCGGCAGCATTCGCCTCGGCCCCGACCATTCGCGGCCTGAGTTCTCGCTGCTCTCCTGGTCGGCGATGCTCTTCGCCGCCGGTATTGGCATCGACCTGCTGTTCTTCAGCGTGGCCGAGCCGGTGGCCCACTACCTGGCCCCTCCCGACCTGACACCCGAGAGCCAGGAAGCGATGCGTCAGGCCGTGGTGCAGACCTATCTGCACTGGGGGCTCTCCGGCTGGGGGCTATACGTGCTGATGGGCATGGCACTGGCCTACTTCAGCTACCGGCACCGCCTGCCACTGGCGATCCGCAGCGCTCTCTACCCGCTGCTCGGCAAGCGCATCTACGGTCCTGTCGGCCACGCCGTGGATATCACCGCGGTAATTTCCACGGTGTTCGGCATCGCCACAAGCCTCGGTATCGGCGTGATGCAGCTCAACTACGGTCTGGCCTACATGTTTGACCTGCCCGAGAGCCTCTCGGTGCAGATCATCCTGATCGCGCTGGTGGTGTTGCTGGCCACCGTCTCGGTAGTCAGCGGTGTGGAAAAGGGCATCCGTCGCCTTTCGGAATTCAACATGCTGCTGGCGCTCGCGCTGATGCTGTTCATCCTGTTCCAGGGCCAGACCCTGATGCTGCTCGACAAGGTGGTGAACAACGCCGGCGACTACCTGTCCGGCTTCGTGGCGATGAGCTTCGACACCTACGCTTTCGCCGGCGAGGAAGCCCAGGAGTGGAAAATGTGGTGGACCGTATTCTTCTGGGGCTGGTGGATCGCCTGGACGCCCCCTTCGTGGGGCTGTTCCTCGCACGCATCTCCCGCGGGCGCACCATTCGCGAGTTTGTCGCCGGTGCACTGTTCATTCCCCTCGCCTTCATGATGGTGTGGATGTCGGTACTGGGTAACAGCGGCATCGAGCTGGTCGCCAACCAGGGCGTTACCGAGCTGGGCGAACAGGCATTGAGCACACCCCAGACCACCCTCTACACCCTGCTCGAGTACTACCCCTATATCGGCCTCACCGCCACCGTGGTCACCGTGCTCGGCATCGTCTTCTTCATCACCTCGGCGGACTCCGGTGCCCTGGTGCTGGCCAATTTCACCTCCATCCTCAGCGACGTGAACCACGATGCGCCGATCAAGCTGCGTATCTTCTGGTCGGCGATGATCGGCCTGGTCACCATCGCCCTGCTGATGGCGGGGGGCCTCGCGGCCCTGCAGAGTGCAGTGGTGATCACCGCCCTGCCCTTCTCGCTGGTGATCTTTGCCATCATGGTCGGCATGGTCAAGGCGCTTAAGCTGGAGGGCAGCAAGGCCGAAGCGCGCCGCCAGGTTTCCGGCACCGCGCCGGGAGGCGATTGGCGCGAACGGCTTGACCGGGCGCTGGACACCTCCAACCGCGCCGGGGCGGCGGCCACCATCGAGCACGCCATCCGCCCGGCGCTGACTCAGTTCGCCCAGGAGCTGGAGAGCCGCGGCCAGGACGCCACGGTGACCGAGAAGCAGATCGATGGCGAGCCGCTGCCGCGTCTGACCCTGCAGGTGGTAATGGAAGATGCCGCCAGCTTCGTCTATCAGGTCTGTCCGCATCGCATGCGAACCCCGAGCTTCCTGCCGGCGGACGACGACTTCTATGTGCGTCTTGACGTCTTCCTTGCCGAGGGTGGTACCGGTCAGGACCTCAACGGCTATACGCGTGGCCAGGTAGTCGGCGATGTGCTCTCCGAGTATGAACGCCATCTGCACTTCCTGGCGCTGGCAGGGGAAGGCGGCCAGGTGCAGGCCATGCCCGGCGCAGTGGGCGAGCTGCCGGACGGTGCCAGCCAGGACTGAGTCAACCCCGACCTGATGAGCGAGGGGGCGCCGTTTGGCGCCCCCTCGATGTCTTTCTGCGCCCCCGGCAATAGCAGAACCGCTTGCGGCAGCGCAGCAAGCCAGCGTAACGTGTTGGCACCAGCTCTTTAGCAAGCAAAGGAGTCGTCATGTCCCGTTCTTCTCCACGGAGCGGCTATCGTCTCCCCGTTCCCGGCAGCGCCTTGATCGCCTCCTGGCGAGCGGGCTACGGCCTGGCCGAACTGCGTCGAGACCTGATGGCCGGCCTGACCATCGGCATCGTCGCGGTGCCACTCTCCATGGCCCTGGCCATCGCCACCGGAGTACCGCCCCAGCACGGGCTCTACACCGCCATCGTGGCCGGCGCCATCATCGCCCTGACCGGCGGCTCCCGCTTCAACATCTCCGGTCCCACCGCCGCCTTCGTGGTGATCCTCTTTCCCATCGTCGCGAGCCACGGCGTCGGTGGCCTGCTGATCGCCACCCTGATGGCGGGGCTGATCCTGATCGCCCTGGGTCTCGCCCGGCTGGGCAGCCTGATTCAGTTCGTGCCCTACCCGGTGGTGCTCGGCTTCACCGCGGGCATCGCGGTGGTGATCGCTCTGCTGCAGCTCCCCGACTTCCTGGGGCTGGCCGGGGTCGAGCTGGGCGACAGCACCCCGCACAACCTGGCCGCCATCATTCGCGCCTTGCCGACCCTGGCACCCGCGGAGCTGGGCATCGGGTTGGTGACCCTGGCGGCCCTGATCCTGTGGCCGCGGCTCAAGCTGCCGGTCCCCGCCCCGCTGGTGGGGCTGGTGGTGGGCACCCTGGCGGCCCTGGCGTTGAGTGCCTCCGGTGTCGAGGTCGCTACCATCGCCTCGCGTTTCAGCTGGGAGTTCCAGGGACAGAGCGGCAGCGGCATTCCCCCCTTCGCCCCCAGCCTGGTAGTCCCCTGGCAACTGCCGGGGCCCGATGGCACGCCGCTGGTAGTGGACTTCGCGCTGATCCGCGAGCTGCTCGGTCCGGCGCTGGCCATCGCCATGCTGGCGGCCATCGAGTCCCTGCTCTGCGCGGTGGTGGCCGACGGCCTGACCCGCACTCGCCATGACCCCAACGCGGAGCTGATTGGCCAGGGGCTCGGCAACGTGGTGGTGCCCTTCTTCGGCGGCATCACCGCTACTGCTGCCCTCGCGCGCACTGCCACCAACATCCGCAGCGGCGCCGTCTCGCCGGTGGCCGGCCTGGTCCACGCCCTGGTGGTGCTGCTGGCGGTGGTGCTGCTGGCCGGTGTGCTGGGCTATGTACCCATGGCGGCACTGGCCGCCCTGCTCTTCATCATCGCCTGGAACATGAGCGAGGCGCGCCACTTCGCCCACACCCTGAAAAGCGCCCCGGGCAGCGACGTGGCGGTGCTGGTGATCTGCTTCGCCCTCACGGTGATCTTCGACATGGTGCTGGCGGTGGCGGTGGGCATGGGACTGGCCGCGGCGCTGTTCATCCGCCGCATGGCCAGCCTCACCGAGGCCCGCCAACTGCGCGCCGGCGAGAGGGAAGCGCCTCCGACGCTGCCCCGCGAGGTGGCCTTCTACGACATCAACGGCCCGCTGTTCTTCGGTGCCGCCGAAAAGGCCGTCGCGTCGCTGCGGGTGGTGGACCCTGAAGTAAGGGTAATGATGCTCGACGTGCGCGACGTGCCGAGCCTGGATACCACGGCCATCGTCGCCCTGCAGTCGCTGGTGGAGGAGCTGCGCAGCCAACGGATCGGGCTGATCTTCGTGGGTCTGCCGGCGAGGATGGTCATCAAGCTCCGGCGCGCCGGCCTGCGCCGCGAGGCGGGGCGGTTGGCCATGGTCAGCAGCCAGGCCCAGGCCTGCCGCCTGGCCGAGCGCTGGCTGGCGCAGAATTGAGCGAGGTCGCGCCAAAGGTGACGACCGATCGCCCGGCCCCGCCATTGACCACGGCGGGGCCGGGCTGGGAACTGCCCCCTGTGGAGCTCATAGCCGCGGATCATCGGCCGGGTCGAGGTACTCGATCCCCCAGGGCCCGGTACCGTGCAGCTGAATGACGGTCTCGCCCTCGGCGTAGCCGAACATGGCGTCGCCAGGCGACATGATGGCATAGCCGCCTACCGGCAGCCGCACGGTTGCTTCGGGGTCGAAGGTCTCCCCATGGGCGAAGTGCAGGGTGCCGGAGAGCACCGTGACACGCTCGTAGGCGGGATGGACATGGGGCCGGATCTCGTAGCCGTCCGCCAGCCGCAGCCGGAAGGTGAAGGGCTCCTCTTCCCCGAGGTTGCCCTCGATGACGGCAATCTCGGCGCCCTCGCCCATGGAGCCCACCGGCCCCCAGGAGAGTTCATCGGGAGTGCCGAGCAGGTGGCCATCGCCCAGGTAGGGTGACGCCTGAAGGGCGCCCCCCGCCAGGGTCAAGGCAAGCAGGAGCGATGCGGAGCTCAGCGTGGTGTGCAGGTTCATGGTCGTGCCCTCTCGTTGTGGTTATCTCGCGGGACCTCGCCGTCATTCAGGCCTTGATGGCCAGCAGCGAGATGCTCTTGACGCCCCACTTCTCGCAGGCGCCGCGAGCCGACTCGGTCAGGAAGCGGTACTCGGGGTGCTCACGGAAAGTGTGGATGACGAGGCCCGCGGCTTCGATGGCTGCCCGGTAGTCGTCCTGCTGGCTCGCGCCGCCGATGCAGGCCGCCCACAGGGTGGCGTCGCAGCTCACGCTCTCTGGCAGCGGCGACTCGGTGACGATATCGGCCAGCGCCAGGCGCCCACCGGGCTTCAGTACCCGTGCCGCCTCGGCGAAGACGCGTGGCTTGTCCGCGGAGAGGTTGATCACCCCGTTGCTGATCACCACGTCGACGCTGGCATCCGGGAAGGGCGGCGCCTCGATGTAGCCAGGATGGAACTCCATCTGGTCAAAGCCTCCCTCATGCGCCAGGCGGGCGGCCTTCTCGCGCTGGGCATCGGTCATGTCGAGACCGATCACCCGGCCAGCAGACCCCGTGGCCAGGGCAGCCAGCAGGCTGTCCATGCCTGAGCCGCTACCCAGATCCAGGACCGTCTCACCGGGCTGGATACCCGCCAGGTCAAGAAAGTGGCCGACGCCCGCGAAGGAGTCGATGGCCGCGACGGGGATGCGGTCGAGTGCGTCCGGGTCATAGCCCAGGCGCTCGGCCAGGGCGCGCCCCATCTCGAAGTGGAAGTCGCCATCGGGGGTCTCGGCGACCTCTCGATACATCGACTTGACCCGCGCCTCCAGTTCGTCACGATCCACTGCGGGGAAGGTGGAAGCGGTTGCCGTGCTGGTCATGATGGTTCTCCTCTGTGGCTGTGCTGCGACGACACCGGTGGGAACCGGCGCGTCGTATCCGCGAGGACGCAGCGCCGCCACGTTTTGTTCCCGGCTGTTGCCGAATCGGATCGGGAACCCTTCCGGCCGCGAAGGCGTCCCCGCGGAGGAGGCAACTTGCCGTCCGCCGTCCCACCCACCATCCTGCAGGTAATGGCCCATGTCCTTGGCCACTCCACTCATTCGAGCCCCGACACGACACCCATGGATGCCTCGCCGGGGCATTTCGGGGGCCGCCATGCGAGAGCGTGATACCGCCCATCGACGTCAGTGGTTCGAACAGCGCCTGGCGCCGCTGATGGA
>PWEV01000309.1 GCA_003553625.1 Halomonas sp. | reverse complement strand
GTTTTATTTCGGGGCGGAGTGGTGGCCGGCCAGCCGGGCGTCCATGGGGGCAGACCCCGGGCTAGCCATCAGGCCCATCATCTTGCGCTCCACCCGCCGTTTCGACACCGCCGGGGTCTGACCCCATGGCGGCAGCCTGTCCCGGGCTCTGACCCCGGGGGAGATCACAACGCCAGGTCCAGCTCCGGGGCCACCTGGCTCAGGGCGGCGGCGAACTGCGCGCGGATGCGATCGAGGGCCGCTTGCGTCTTGCCCTCGAAGCGCAGCACCAGCACCGGGGTGGTGTTGGAGGCGCGACACAGGCCCCAGCCGTCGGGGTAGTCCACGCGGATGCCGTCCAGGGTCGTCTTCACGCCTTCGTCGCCGAAGTCGCCTTCCCGGGCCAGCCGTGCCACCAGGTCGAACTTGGTCTCGTCGGTGACCGTGATGTTGATCTCCGGGGTGCCGAGGTCCTGGGGGTAGCGGTCGAAGAAGGCGTCGGCGTCCAGCGTCTGGCGAGAGAGGATCTCCAGCAGGCGGGCGGCGCCGTAGAGGCCGTCGTCGAAGCCGTACCAGCGCTCCTTGAAGAAGATATGCCCGCTCATCTCGCCGGCCAGCAGGGCGCCCGTCTCCTTCATGCGCGCCTTGATCAGCGAGTGGCCGGTGCGCCACATCTCGGGCTCGCCGCCGGCATCATCGATCACCCGGGCCAGGTTGCCGGTGCACTTGACGTCGAAGATCACCTTCGCGCCCGGGTTGCGCTCGAGCATGTCCTCGGCGAAGGCCATCATCAGGTGGTCCGGGTAGATCATCCGGCCGGAGGGGGTGATCACGCCCAGGCGGTCGCCGTCGCCGTCGAAGGCCAGGCCGATGTCGGCGCCGGTCTCCTGCACGGTGCGAATCAGGTCCACCAGGTTCTCGGGCTTGCCGGGGTCCGGGTGGTGGTTGGGGAAGGTGCCGTCGATCTCGGCGAACAGCGGGATCATCTCGGCGCCGAGCGTCTCGATCAGCTGCGGTCCCAGTTCGCCGGCCACGCCGTTGCCGCAGTCCACCACCGCCTTGAGGGGGCGCGCCAGGCGCACGTCGGAGAGGATGCGGGCCAGATAGGCGCTGCGCACGTCCACCTCGCGCACGCTGCCCTGGCCGTCGGCCAGCTCATTCTCGACGATGCGCGTATGCAGGGCGGTGATCGCCTCGCCGGAGAGGGTCTCGCCGGAGAGCACGATCTTGAAGCCGTTATAGTCCGGCGGGTTGTGGCTGCCGGTGACCATGACGCCGGAGGCGGTGCCGTCCAGGGCGTGGGTGGCGAAGTAGAGCACCGGGGTGGGCACCATGCCGACGTCGATGACGTCGCGGCCGGCGGCGGTCAGGCCGCGCACCAGGGCGTCCCTGAGCCGCGGGCCCGAGAGGCGGCCATCCCGGGCCACCACCACGGTGGATTCACCGCGGGCGGCGGCCTCGCTGCCGATGGCGCGGCCGATCAGCTCGACGGTGGACTCCGTCAGGGTGTCATCGACGATGCCGCGGATGTCGTAGGCGCGGAAGATGGAGGCGGGAACGGTCTGGGTCTCGGCGGTCATGGGTGTCCTTATCCTGTGAGGTGCATCGGGGCCTGGCGTCAGAAGCTGGGCGTCCTGGGTCTCGGGGCCGGGCGTCAGTGGCGGCCGGAGCTGCCGAAGCCGCCGGTGCCTCGCGGGCCGGTGCCTGGCTTGTCAGTGTCTGGCCTGTCAGTGTCATTCTGGCCCGGCTCGAAGTCGTCCACCACCTCGAGTTCGGCCTGCACCACGGGAACCAGCACGTACTGGGCCAGGCGCTCGAAGGGCTCGAGGGTGAAGTCGCTCCGGCCGCGGTTCCACACCGAGATCATCAGCTCGCCCTGGTAGTCGGAGTCGATCAGACCGACCAGGTTGCCGAGCACGATGCCGTGCTTGTGGCCCAGCCCCGAGCGGGGCAGGATCAGGCCGGCGAGCCCCGGGTCGGCGATATGGATGGCCAGCCCCGTGCGCACCAGCTCGCACTGGCCCGGTTCGAGGGTGAGCGGCGCGTCGAGCAGGGCGCGCAGGTCCATGCCGGCAGAGCCCTCGGTGGCGTAGCGGGGCATATGGTCGCGCAGGCGCTCGTCAAGGAGCTTCACGGCCAGGCGGGGCTTGGCATCACGGTGGGGCATCGGGCGTTCCTGAAGGGGTGGTCGAGAGTTGTCTGGGGCGTTCAGCGCCAGGGTATTTAACGCGAGGGGCGGGCGGCCAGGCAGGCCAGGGCGCGGCGGACCACTGCCAGGGCCAGCTCGCGCTTGGGCTGCGGGCCCAGGGTCTCTTGATGCAGGCCTGCCTGGTCCCGGCCCTCCTGCCCCCCGGTCGTGGCCGCGGCCGAGGCATCACGCCACAAGAGCAGGGCGGCGTTGTCGTCGCTGCCGAAGCCGAGCCCCGCCTGGGAGACGTCGTTGGCGACGATCATGTCGAGCCCCTTGCGGGTGAGCTTGCCCCGGGCGTAGGCCTCCACGTCGCGGGTCTCCGCGGCGAACCCCACCACCAGAGGGCGGCCTGTCGCCGGCAGGGCGGCCACGGTGGCGATGATGTCGGGGTTCTTGACCAGGCGAAGCACCAGCTCATCCTCGCCTTCGACCTTCTTGATCTTGTGCTCGGCGGCGCTTTCGGCGCGGTAGTCGGCCACCGCGGCGCAGCCGATGAAGATATCGCTGGCCGGCGCCAGTCGCTTGGCGGCCTCGTGCATCTCGAGCGCCGTTTCCACCTCGACCCTCTCCACGCCT
>PWEV01000211.1 GCA_003553625.1 Halomonas sp. | reverse complement strand
TTACTCGGCCAGGGCGGCCTCGGCCTCCTCGGCCGCGGTGCTCCCGCCGCAGGAGCCGGTAGCGACGTTGAAGTTGCCGCAGCGCATCGGGGCGCGCCAGTCTGCGATCAGGTCGCGGGAACCCGGCAGGAAGTCGGACCAGGCATCGCCGACCACGGTGGACGGGGTCTGCCAGACGATATCGAACTGGCCGTTGTCCTGGATCTCGCCGATCAGCACCGGCTTGGTGATGTGGTGGTTGGGCATCATGGCCGCATAGCCGCCGGTAAGGTTGGGCACCGCCACGCCGATGATGGCGTCCTTGACGGCATCCGCGTCGGTGGTGCCGGCCTTGCGTACCGCCTCGGCCCACATGTTGAAGCCGATGTAGTGGGCCTCCATCGGGTCGTTGGTCACCGCCTCCTCGTCGCCGGTCCACTCGATCCAGGCGTCGATGAAGTCATAGTTGGCATCGGTATCGACGCTCATGAAGTAGTTCCAGGCGGCCAGGTGGCCGACCAGCGGGCCGGTGTCGATACCGGTCAATTCCTGTTCGCCTACCGAGAAGGCCACCACCGGGATGTCCGCGGCGTCGATGCCCTGGTTGGCCAGTTCGCGGTAGAAGGGCACGTTGGCATCGCCGTTGATGGTCGAGACCACCGCGGTCTTCTTGCCCTCGGTGCCGAAACGGCGGATCTCGGCGACGATGTTCTGCCAGTCCGAGTGGCCGAAGGGGGTGTAGTTGACCAGGATGTCCTCCTCGGCCACCCCGAACTCCTCCTGAAGGTAGGCCTCGAGGATGCGGTTGGTGGTGCGAGGATAGACATAATCGGTGCCCGCCAGCACCCAGCGCTCGACCCCCACCTCATCATGCAGATAGTTCACCGCCGGGATGGCCTGCTGGTTGGGCGCCGCCCCGGTATAGAAGACGTTCTCGGAGGACTCCTCCCCCTCGTACTGCACCGGGTAGAAGAGCAGACCGTTGAGCTCCTCGAAGACCGGCAGTACCGCCTTGCGGGACACCGAGGTCCAGTTGCCGAAGACCACATCCACCTCGTGCTGGGCCAGCAGCTCCCGGGCGCGTTCGGCGAACAGCGGCCAGTTGGAGGCCGGATCCACCACCACCGCCTCGAGCTGACGGCCCAGCAGGCCGCCCTCCTGGTTCTGCTTTTCGACCAGCATCTCCACGGTGTCCTTGAGCACCGTCTCGCTGATCGCCATGGTGCCCGAGAGCGAGTGCAGGATACCGACCTTGATCGGGTCTTCCTGGGCCAGGGCCTGGGCGCCGGCCCCCATCAGGGAGGCGGTCAGAAGCGCGGCGGTCAGGGGACGCAGCGGCAGCGTCTTGCGATGGGATAGGGTCATGAGAATCTCCATGCTCACAAGGGTTGTTGTTGTGTAGCAAGAAGATGCTGCAAGGGATGCGCCAGCAGGCGACATTTCCAGGAAAGGTCAACAGTTACAACTAATTGCCGGATCAACATGACATGCTCGAAGGGCCCGACTGCACCCTGTCGGTGCAACTTTCCACGAACCGGGCGCCGGCCATGCACCATCCCTCCCCCAACGATGCACGCCGCCAGCCTCGACGCCCCCTGATAGTGCACATCTCGGCCCAAAACCATCCACCCCGGGGCCCTCACACGACAGGGGCGCCGAGGGTGTCGGCGCCCCGTCAGGCCGAAGGCTGGCGAATGGCAGGCGGGTCAGCTCCTGGCGCGCTGCATGACCTTCTTGACCAGAGGCAGCAGCAGCGACAGGGCGGCAATGATCAGCAGCCACATGGAGATCGGCTTGTCGACGAAGACCATCCAGTCGCCACCGGAGATCTGCAGGGCGCGACGCATGGACTCTTCCATGATGCTTCCCAGGATCAATGCCAGGATCAGAGGAGCCGCCGGGAAGCCAAACAGCCGCATGCCAAGCCCCATCAGCCCGAAGCCAAGCAGGAACAGCAGGTCGATCACACTGAAGCTCATGCCGTAGACACCGATCATGCAGAAGATCAGGATCAACGAAAGCAGCAGAGGGCGAGGCATTTCAAGAATCTTGGCGATATAGGGGATCAGCGGCAGGTTGAGCACCAGCAACATGATATTGCCGATATACATACTGGCAATAACGCCCCAGAACACATCGGGACGATCCACCAGCATCGCCGGTCCGGGACTGATCCCCATTACCAGCAGGGCCCCCAGCAAGACCGCCGTGGTCCCGGAGCCGGGCACGCCCAGGGTCAGCAGGGGCACGAAGGAGCCGGTACAGGCGGCGTTGTTGGCCGCCTCGGGGGCCGCCACTCCCTTGATATTTCCCTTGCCGAAGGTATCCCCATCCTTGGCGATGCGCTTCTCCATGCTGTAGCCGAGAAACGATCCGATGGTGGCACCGGCACCCGGCAACACGCCGGTGAAGAAGCCCAGCACCGAACTTCGTCCGATGGGCCCGGCGATCTCCTTCACTTCGCGTCGCGAGAGCCTGAGCGAACCGATGGCATTTCGTTCCGGCTCCTTGCCACCGCCCCCCCGGAGCAGCATGTAGAAGACTTCTGCCAGGGCGAAGACACCCAGTGCCACCACCAGGAAGTCGATGCCGTCGAGCAGGTGGGTGGTCCCGAAGGCAAAACGCACGGTGCCAGTCTGCAGGTCGATACCGATGATTGAGATCATGATCCCGACCACCGCGGCGATCAGCCCCTTGACCAGCGACTTGTCGGAGAGCGATACCACCGCCGTCAGGCCCAGCACCATCAGCGCGAAGTACTCTGCCGGCCCGAATGCCACGGCGACCCTCGAGAGCATCGGCGCCACCATCATCAGAAACACGATGGAGATGGTGCCGCCCACGAAGGAAGCATAGGCCGCAATGGCAAGGGCCTTGCCGGCCATGCCCTGCTTGGCCATGGGATAGCCATCGAAGGAAGTGGCCACGGTGCCGGCCACGCCGGGAGCGTTCAGCAGGATCGATGAGCTCGAGCCGCCGAAAATGGCCCCGTAGTAGACGCCAGCCATCAGGATCAGTCCGGAAGAGGGCTCCATGGCGAAGGTGATCGGAATCATCAGGGCCAGGGCACTGATCGGCCCCAGTCCCGGCAGCATGCCGATAATGGTGCCGGCGAAGACGCCGCCGAAGACATAGGCGATGTTCATGGGCTGCAGCGCGATGCCGAAGCCGTACATCAGGTTGTTCAGTGCTTCCATGAGCAGGTTCTCTCTCGCGAGCCGGTCGTGTCGTGTGACCTCAGATCGGCAGGATTCCCGTCGGCAGGTAGACTTCCATGATGCGCGTCATGGTCAAGTACAGTGCCAGCACCACACCAAGCGAAGTGGCCAGGTTCACCCCATGTCGACGGTAGCCGTAATACCAGCCAAGGCCGAAGGCCAGCACGGTGGATGCCACCACGAAACCGATCGGCACCATCAGCAGTGCGTAGGCAATGATCGCCAGCGAGGTGATGACCACCCGCGACCAGGGGCGCAACAGCAAAGGCTGGTTCAGGGCCTCGGGGCTTGGCTCCTCGGGAATATCCTGGGCCTTGGGTTTTTCCAGGAAAAGCAGCAGGGCCAGCCCGAGCAGGGTGAACCCAAGCACCTTGGGGAACAGGTCGGAATCGATCGGCCGGGGCAAGGGGAACTGGCGGATCTGGAAGGCCATTACCAGGTAGCCTACCGAGAAGAGCGCGATGACCAGCGCCAGGATCTGGTTGGTATTGAGTCGTGTCATGATGCGTCCCCCTCGGGCCCGAGGCAGGTAATGCCCGCCCCCAAACCCAAGAATCACATTCGAAGAAATCGAGCCCCGAGATCATCGGGGCTCAGGAGAATCACTCCGGGCGAGTCAGCCGGCGTTCAGCGAATCAGACCGAGTTCGGTCAGCACTCCGCTGAACTCTTCCTTCTGGGCATCGAGAAAGTCGCCGAATTCTTCACTGCTCTGATAGGCATCGATCCAGCCCAGCTGGTCGCGGGCTTCCTGCCAGTCATCGGTCTCGAGCATCCGGGCGAAAAGATCCTCGTAATAGGCCACAGCCTCGGCCGGCATATCGGGCGTGCCCATGACCCCGCGCCAGATATCGAAGGTGTAATCGATGCCCTGCTCCTGGTAGGTGGCGATCTCGGCCAGGGGGCCTCCCAGTCGCTCGGGAGAGGAAACCCCGAGCGCCCGGATGTCACTCTCCGGGCCCAGTTGGCCTGCGGCCTCGCCGGCGCCGGTGATCACGGCCTCGACATGCCCTCCCATCAGGTTGGTCATGGCTTCACCGCCTCCCGAGAAGGCGATGTAATTGACGCCTGACGCCTCGAGGCCGGCTGCAGACGCCACACCGGCGATGGAGATATGGTCCATGGAACCCGGCGCGCTGCCGCCGCCGACACTCATGGAAGGCCTCTCGCGCATCGCCTCGAACAGATCATTGAGATCCTGATAGTCGGAGTCCGCCTGAACCAGCACGATGGAGTAGTCGGTGATCAACCGAGCGATCGGCGTGAAATGGGTATGGTCATATCGCGAAGTCCCGGCCAGCGGCACCAGGATGATGGGCGGGCTGGTGGCGAAGAGCTTGTGCGGGTTGCCACTATCGTTGGCGATCTGGGCCCAGGCCACGGCACCGCCGCCACCGGGCACGTTGATCGCAGCGAAGTTCTGGTCGGCCAGCCCCTCTGACTGGATGACGCGGGAAGTAGTGCGTACCAGGGTGTCCCAGCCGCCGCCGGGGTTGGCCGGGGCGATGAACTCGATGGAGCGGGTCGGGGCCCACTCCTCGGCCTGGACGGCGCCAGCGAGGCCGGTCAGCCCTGCCAGCGGCAGGAGGATGGCGGTAATGCCCCGGGCGGTGAACTTGGTGGTCATGGCGTTTTCCTCTGGGCGGAATCATTGTTATGTAAAGCGACAGAGCAAACTCTAGAAGACGGGCGCACCTGATCACAACCTTGTGAACATATTGGAAAAAAAGAGCGTTATGGGCATTGTGTGCATTCTGCTCACGCTCCTCCCTCTCCCAGCCAGGGGCCCGCGTCGCTGGTCAGCCGGTAGCGGCGCTCGGGCCGCCCCACATCACCATAGCCCAGCTCGGCGGAGGCCACCTGCACCGAGACCAGGAATTCCAGGTAGCGCCGCGCCGTGGAACGGCTGGCCCCGATATGGCGCGCCACCTGCATGGCGGACAGCGCCGCTCCGGCTTCCTTGATGGCCGCGACCACCGCCTCCAGGGTCAGGCGATCGATCCCCTTGGGAAGACTGCGGGTATTCGCGGCCGATTTGGCCTCGGGACGCAGCCTGGCCAGGGCACGATCGAGCTCCTCCTGGCTCATCTCGCCGTGGGCCGCCAGAGCCGTACGCTCACGCCGGAAGCGTTCCAGCATCTGGGCCATGCGAGAGGCCTCGGTGGGCTTGATCAGATAGTCGAAGACGCCCCCTCGCAGCGCTTCACTGATCGTTTCCACTTCCCGGGCCGCCGTGACCATCACCACGTCCATGTGCAGGTGGTCACGGCGCAGCATCCACAGTAGCTCCAGCCCCTCGACATCAGGCAGGTAGGCATCGAGCAGCACCAGCTGTATGCGCTCGGCATGCCGGGCCAGCAGCTCCCTTGCCTCGGCCGCCGAGCGCGCCATGCCCACCACCCGAAAGCCCTCGCTCTGCTCGATGAAGGCCCGGTGGATCTCGGCGATACGGAAATCATCCTCGATGATCAGGATCCCGTATTCCGCGATGGACCGGTCTTCGGTGTCGTGGGCGTCGTGTCGCATCGGCTCTCCCCGGTGGTGTGGTTGTCGTGTCGATTCCCGGCCTCTCTCAACGGCCTCTCTCAACGGCCTCTCTCAACGGTCTATGGCCGCCGGAGTGCGGCACAGCGAACGATCGAGCACCACCGCGAAGCAGGCACCGCCCAGCTCGCTCTCCTCCAGGGTGATCGCACCGCCATGCTCCCGACACAGCCGTGACACCAGGGCCAGGCCGATCCCGCGATGCTTGCCAGGCTTGGTCGAGAAGCCCTCGGTGAAGATCGCCTCGACGTTCTCGGGGGCCACCCCGGCGCCGTTGTCCTCCACCTCGATCAGCAGCTGCTCGCCGAGGTCGGTGAAGAAGAGCCGCACCCGCGGTTGCTCCCCACCCTCGCGTCGCTCCTGCAGGGCGGCGTGGCAGGCGTTGTCGAGCAGGTTACCGATCACCGTCATCAGCACTTCCTGGCCGGTAGCGGTAAGCGGCGTGGAGAGCGAGCTCTGGTCGTCGATCTCCAGCCCCACGCCGAGCTCACTGGCGCGGGTCAACTTGCCAAGCAGAGTGCCGCTGATCACCGGGTCCGCCACGTGGTTCATCAGAAAGGTCATCTGCGCCTGGGCGCGTTCGCTCTCCTGGTGGATCAGTGCCAGAGCCTCCTTGATGCGGCCAAGCTGAAGCAGCCCGGAAATGGTGTAGAGCTTGTTGGAGAACTCGTGGGCCTGGGCGCGCAGCATGTCCACGTCGCGGCTGGCGGCGCTCAAGGCATTGGAGAGGTCGACGATCTCGCGACGACTGCGGAAGGTGGCCACTGCTCCCTCCAGCTGGCCGCCATGCACCACCGGCACCCGGTTCACCACCACCGGATGGTCGCCCAGCCACATCTGCTGGTCGAACTGCTGCTCGCCGCGTTCCAGCACCTCGAGCAGCCGTGAGTTGGGCACCACCTGCTGAATCGGGCACCCCAGCACCTCGCGCTCGGGCGACAGGTCGAGGAAACGCCGCGCCTGCTGGTTGACCAGGGTGATCGCGCCGTCCTGATTTACCGCCAGGATCCCCTCGTGGATCGACTGCAGGATAGCCTCCTTCTCCATGGCCAGGCGGGCGATCTCGTGGGGTTCCAGGCCAAGGATCACGCGCTTGAGGTGGCGGGAAAGGCCATAGGCGCCGGCGAAGCCCAGCAGGATCATGGCGGCCACGAGCCACCAGCCGAGGCTGGTATGGCGGCCCACGTCCATGGCCACCCGGTCGAGCATGAACCCCACCGAGACGATGCCGATGATCCGGCCCTCGGCGTCGAACACCGGCGTCTTGCCACGCATCGCCTCCCCCAGGGAGCCCACGGCCTCGGAAATATAGGACTCACCGTGGAGCAGAGCCCGGTCATTGTCGCCGCCGACCATGGGCAGCCCGAGACGTTCCGGCAGCGGGTGGGAGTAGCGGATGCCCTCGGTATTGCCCACCACCACGTAGCGCGCCCCGGTCTCGCGACGGATGCGCTCGGCAATGGGCTGAATGGTGGCCGCGGGGGCCTCGTCGGCGAAGGCCGCGACCAACTCGGGAATCACCGCGACCGACCTCGCCACCGCCAGGGCGCGCTCGCCCATCTGGTCGCCGATGATCTCGGCCTTGCGGTGGTTGAGGTAGGCCCCCTGGGCCAGCAGCATGGCGGCCAGCAACACGCCCACCAGCAGCATCACCTGGAGACGAAAGCTCCGTATCAGCCGGTGGCGGCGCAGCCTGGGGCGGCGAAGGCGCCTGACCTCGGCGATGGGGTCCGCGGGTCGGGACGGCATGGCTTGCTCTCGATGGCCAAAGACTCAGTATCGCATGTCATCCCCGGGGGCGGCATCAGGCCTCAGTCGGGCCTGCCGGTATCCCAGCCCCGGGCTTCGGCATGGGAGGCATCGAACCAGGCGAGACGGTCGTGGAGCGATACGACGCCACCGACGATGATCAGGGTGGGCGGCTGAAGGCGCTCGCCTCGCAACATCGCCGACATGTCGGCCAGGGTGCCGAGGTGCACGCGCTGCCGAGCCGTGCTGCCCTGCTCGATCAGGGCCACCGGGGTATCGGCCGCCAGGCCGTTGGCGACCAGCTGCCGGCAGATCTCGGGCAGGCCGTGAAGCCCCATGTAGAAGACCAGAGTCTGGCCGGGGCTGGCCAGGGCCGGCCAATCAAGGTCGGCACTGCCGTTCTTGAGGTGGCCGGTGATGAAGCGTACCGACTGGGCGTGGTCGCGGTGAGTCAGAGGGATGCCGGCATAGGCCGCGCAGCCCGAGGCGGCGGTGATGCCGGGAATCACCTCGAAGTCGATGCCCGCCTCCGCCAGGGTCTCGAGCTCTTCCCCGCCGCGCCCGAAGATGAAGGGGTCCCCACCCTTGAGGCGCACCACCCGCCGGCCTGCCCTGGCCCAGTCGACCAGTGCCCGGTTGATGTCCTGCTGGGGCAGACTGTGATCGGAGCGTGCCTTGCCGACGTAGAGCCGCCGGGCGTCGGGGTTGGCCAGCGCGAGCACCTCCTGGCTGACCAGTCGGTCATGCAGGATCACCTCGGCCGCCTGCAGACGGCGCAGCGCCTTGAGGGTCAACAGCTCCGGATCACCGGGCCCGGCGCCCACCAGGCTGACCCGGCCGGGGGGCATGGCCGACCCGGGTGGCAGGACGTCGGGCATGTCATCCCCCGGGGGGTGTCGCTGCGAATCGCGCCGCATATTCCAAAAACCTCAAAAATTACCTGTTCGTTATTCGCCAAGGTAATTTAAGCGAGGCGTATTTTCCACTCGCCTCTGGTCACAAGGATATAACGCTCGACCCTTCGCCAGGGACAGGAGAGCTTCAATGGAATCGACTAGCGCATGAGCGTCTCCACGCTGGCCACCTTGTCGTCCATGTGCTGCTCACGGTCGGTGCGGGTGCCGAGTTTGAGGGTAGTGGTAATACGCGGTGCGCCCATCTCGTGCACCACCTCGTGGCAGCGCTTGACCACGGCCATCACCTCGTCCCAAGGTCCCTCGATATTGGTTCCGTAGGCATGCATGCGATGTTCGAGACCGGAGGCCCGGATCACCCTCTGGCAGGCAGCAATCTGCGGCGAGACCGAAACGCCCACTCCAAGAGGGACGACACAGAGATCGATGATGACGTGCATGACGTTGACTCCTAATAGCAAAGCCGTGATTTGACGGTAAGGGGCGATTCCCCCGGCTTTTTCCTGCTGGTCTATGCTCAAGGCTACCGGACAGGACAATGAGCGTAACGTCCGGCGCCGCCGCCAGCGACAAGTATTGCGTCGAACCTGCTGGACCAGGAGGACTCCATGACCAGCGACACCAGCATCGGCCCCATCGTCCTTCCCGACACCCGTGACCGCCATGTCTTCGAACAGCTGCTGGAGGGCTCTGGAATTGCCCTCAACGGCGATGCTCCCCAGGACCTGCGAGTCTTCCACCCGGATTTCTTCTCGCGGGTGCTGCATCAGGGCACCCTGGGGCTGGGCGAAGCCTACATGGACGGATGGTGGGAGTGCGATCGGCTCGACGAGATGGCCTGCCGGCTGCTTCAGCATGGCCTTGGCGAACGCGCGCATACGCCCTCCGAGCGACTGATGTATCGGCTCCAGGCCGGTTTCTTCAACCTGCAGAGCAAGGCGCGCGCCTACATCGTCGGCGAGGCCCACTATGACCTCGGCAATGATCTGTTCGAGCGGATGCTAGACCCCACGATGTGTTACTCCTGCGGCTACTGGAAGGAAGCCAGCACGCTTCATGAGGCTCAGCGGGCCAAGCTGGAGCTCGCCTGCCGCAAGCTCCAGCTCGAACCGGGCATGCACGTACTGGACATTGGCTGCGGCTGGGGAAGCTTCGCCGAGCATGCCGCTCGCCACCACGGGGTCGAGGTTACCGGCATCACCATTTCGCGGGAGCAGGCTGAACTCGCCCGTCAGCGCTGCCAGGGCCTTCCTGTGACCATCGAGCTCAAGGATTATCGCGACCTCGCGGAACGCTTCGACCGCGTCGTCTCCATCGGCATGTTCGAGCATGTGGGCCACCGCAACTATTCCACCTACTTCGAAGTCGTGGCCCGGCAGCTGGTTCCCGAAGGGCTATTCCTGCTCCACACCATCGGCTCCAACACCTCGGAGATCCGCGCCGACCCCTGGATCAACAAGTACATCTTCCCCAACGGCGTGCTGCCCTCGGCCATGCATATCGCCCGGACCAGCGAGGATCACCTGCTGATGGAGGACTGGCAGAACTTCGGCCCCGACTACGACCCGACCCTGATGGCCTGGCTCGAGAACTTCGACACCCGCTGGAATGAGGTAGCGGCGAACTACAACGAGCGCACCAGGCGAATGTTCCGTTATTACCTTGCTATCTGTGCCGGCGCCTTCCGAGCGCGCCATATGCAGCTATGGCAGGTCGTGTTCTCCCATCATCGCCAGAGGCGCTACGACGCCCCGAGGTAGTCACCGGCGCCTGAGCGCTGCGGATCGTCTATACTGTACACCCATACATAAACAGGGTGACCAGGGAATGGCGACATGATCGAGCAGACACTTCGGCAGGTCTTCGGCTACAGCGACTTTCGCCCCGGTCAGCGGCCGGTGATCGAAGCCGTGGTGGCCGGTCGCTCGGCGGCGGCCATCTTCCCCACCGGCTCCGGCAAATCCCTCTGCTACCAGCTGCCCGCCCTGCACCTGCCCCACCTGACCCTGGTGATCTCGCCGCTGCTGGCGCTGATGCAGGATCAGCTCGCCTTCCTCAAGCGTCACGGGATCGCCGCCGCCAGCATCGACTCCAGTCAGAGCCGCGAAGAGGCCGCCGCGGTCATGAACGGGGTAGAACGCGGCGAGATCCGCATCCTGATGGTGTCCGTGGAACGCCTGAAGAACGAGCGCTTCCGCGCCTTCATTGGCCGGATACCGATCTCGCTGATGGTGGTGGATGAGGCCCACTGCATCTCCGAGTGGGGCCACAATTTCCGTCCCGACTACCTGAAGCTTCCCGACTACCAGCGCGAGTTCGGCATTTCGCAGGCGCTGCTGCTCACTGCGACCGCCACGCCACGGGTCATCGAGGACATGCGCCAGCGCTTTGCCATCGCGGATTCCGACGTCACCGCCACCGGCTTCTACCGGCCCAACCTGGACCTGACGGTCTCACCGGTGGCCGCCGAGTCGCGCCCCCGCGCCTTGACGACCTGGCTGCAGGCGCGCCAGGGCGGTGAGTCCGCCTTTCCCACCATCGTCTATGTCACCCTTCAGCAGACCGCCGAGCGGGTGGCCGCCTACCTGAGCAAGGCGGGTATTGCCGCCACGGCCTACCATGCCGGGCTCGAGGGCGAGCGCCGCGAGGCGATCCAGCGCGCCTTCATGGCCGGCGATATCTCCTGCATCGTCGCCACCATCGCCTTCGGCATGGGCATCGACAAGGCCGACATCCGGGCCGTGGTGCATTTTGATCTGCCCAAGTCGATCGAGAACTACAGCCAGGAGATCGGGCGCGCGGGTCGTGACGGCCAGCCGTCGGAGTGCCTGATGCTGGCGGGCCGGGACACCCTGGGCGTGCTTGAGACCTTCGTCTATGGCGATACCCCGGAGCGCCACGGCATCGGCCAGGTGATCGGTGCCCTGGTCGACGCCGCCGAGCGCCACGGCGGCGACTGGGAGCTCACCCTGAATTCACTCTCCCGGGAGAGCGATATCCGCCCGCTTCCGCTCAAGACACTGCTGGTGCAGCTGGAGCTGCGCGGCATCATCGCACCGCGCCACAGCTATTTCGCCGACTACCGTTTTCGTCTTCATGGCGAGGCCGGCGCCCTGGTCGACCGCTTTCAGGGCGAGCGGCGCGACTTCATCCAGGCCCTGCTCGATGCCGCCCCGAAGGCGCGCACCTGGCACGCCCTGGACTTCGCGACCCTTGACAGGCTGGGCACCGAGCGCGGGCTGGACGTCCACCGTGGTCGGGTGCTCAACGCCCTGGAGTACTTCGTCGAAAAGGGGTGGATGATCCTCGAAAGCAAGCAGCTCACCGAGGTCTACCGGGTGCTCGACGCGCCCCGCGACCCCGGCGCACTCGGCGACGAGCTCCACGCCTACTTTCGCGACAAGGAGCAGGCCGAGGTGGCCCGTCTGCACGCCATGCTGGCGCTGTTCGAGTCGGACGACTGCCTCACCCGACGCCTGGCCGACTGGTTCGGCGATGCCCAGGCCCCGACCCACTGCGGCCACTGCTCCGCCTGCCGCGGCGAGCCCGCTCGGCTGCCGGCGCCGCCGCCGCTGGCGCCACTGGAGCCCCGGGAAATCGCGGCGCACCTGGATGCCCTGCGCCCCCGGCTGGCGGAGGATGCCGGCGGTGGCCCCGCCACGGCGGACCTGCTGACGCGCTTCCTGTGCGGCATCGCCACTCCGCGGCTCACGCGGCTCAAGGCACGCGGCCTGCCCGGCTTCGGCGCGCTGGCGGCCTATCCCTACGCCGAGGTACGCGAGCAGGCCGCAGCGCTGGCAGAGGCCTGAGCGGGGCCAGCTCAGGGTGGATTCGGCAGCCGGCCACGCCGCTGCAGCCAGCGCGTCAGCAGGTGCGCCGGCAGGTAGATCAGCAGCGGCCACAGCGCCATCAGCGCCCCCAGGTAGACCAGCGGCGGCACCCACTCCTGATGCTGACCGAAGGGGCCATGGACCCAGTTGATATTGCGCTCGGGCTCGGTCAACAGGTAGGTCAGCGGTACCACCACCAACGTCAGCAGGCTCTGCCACCACAAGGCGCCGCGGGCATAGCCCAGCCTGGCGACGCCGATTC
>PWEV01000144.1 GCA_003553625.1 Halomonas sp. | reverse complement strand
GCCGCCACGCTCACCAGGCCGCCATAGAAGGGGGCGGGTTCGCTGAAGGGACCGGCCACGTGCAGCCGCGAGATGGCGTCACTGAGCGCATCGAGCAGGTGATCCCCCACCGGCCCCTCGGGCACGATCAGGCGCCGGGCGCAGGTACAGCGCTGGCCGCCGGAAAGGAAGGCCGACTGCAGGATGGTCAGCACCGCGGCGTCCTGGTCAGGCACGTCCTTCACCACCAGCGGGTTGTTGCCGCCCAGTTCCAGGGCCAGGATCTTCTCCAGCTGGCCGGCGAACTGCCGATGCAGCATCCCGCCCACCCTGGCGCTACCGGTGAACAAGAGGCCATCGAGGCCCGGATCGGCGGCGAGCGCCTGGCCGACGTCCGCCGCCCCCTGCACCAGGTTGATCACCCCGGCGGGCAGCCCCGCTTCCAGCCAGCACTGCAGGGTGAGATCGGCGGTCAAAGGCGTCTGCTCGCTCGGCTTGAAGACAACGCAGTTGCCGGCCAGCAGCGCCGGCACCATATGGCCGTTGGGCAGGTGGCCGGGGAAGTTGTAGGGGCCGAAGACCGCCATCACGCCGTGGGGACGGTGGCGAAGCACGGCCCGGGCGTCGCCCAGGTCCCGCTCCCGCTTGCCGGTGCGCTCCTGGTAGGCGCGGATCGAGAGCGCCACCTTGCCGATCATCGAACCGACCTCGGTGCGCGACTCCCACAGCGGCTTGCCGGTCTCATGGGCAATGGCCGCCGCCAGGTCTTCGCGATGGTGCTCCAGCACCTCGCGAAAGCGCTCCATCAGCGCCTGGCGCTCGGCAAACGGGGTGCGGGCCCAGCCCGGAAAGGCCGCGCGGGCGGCCGCCACGGCGGCAGCCACCTGACCGGGGCTGGCGGCATGCCCTTCCCAGAGGCGCTCGCGGGAGACCGGGTCGTGCTTGGAGAAGGTCTTGCCCTCCCCGATCTGCCAGATGCCGCCCACCAGCAGCTGTCGTGTCGCCTTCATCAGCCTTCCTCCTCGGTATCCAGAATGCGCAGGTCGGCGCCGGTCGCCACCTCGAGCCGCGTCGCCTCGTCGGGGGAGAGCCTGATGACACCCGCGTCATCGGGGCCGCGCCCCACCCAGGCGGCGCGAAACTCGGCCATCCCGGTGGTGGCGGCGAGCCAGCGCGGCCGCGAGTCCGCCTCTCCCGACGCCGTCGGATCGATCTCGGCACGACAGCGTCGGGAGAGGCGCACGCTGCGAACGTCGTCGATGTAGGCCTCCACGGTGGGGCCCCCGTCGAAGATGTCGATATACCCCTCCCAGCGCAGCCCCTCCTTCTTGAGCATCGCCAGGGCTGGACGGGTCTGTTCATGAACCCGGCCGATGCAGTCCCGGGCCTCCTCGGAGAGGAAGGGGGTATAGATCGGGTACTTGGGCATCAGCTCGCCGATAAAGCTCTTCTGCCCCAGACCCGTGAGCCGGTCGGCGTCGCTGAAGTCCAGCGGAAAGAAGTGGCTGCCCAGGCAGTGCCAGAAGGGGCTCCTGCCCTGCTCATCGAAGACGCCGCGCATCTCCGCCAGCACCTTGTCGGGGAAACGGTCGCGGAACTCCGCCATGAACAGCCAGCGCATCATGGAGAGCAGCGCCCCGTTACGTTCATGATGCCGGTCGCCACCGCGGTATTCCGGACGCAGGAACAGCGAAGCCACCTCGGCATCGCCGGTGTGGTCGGAGCACAGGAACAGGCTGTCGATGGTGCGATGCAGGTCGAGCTGCACCGAGGAGTGGGCCAGGGTACCCACCCGGTAGTGATAGAAGGGGGTCTCACGCCCCACCTCGCCCTCGATGGCACAGCAGCCCGCCAGATGGCCGCTGGTTTCGTCCTCGAGCACGAAGAAGTAGTTGCGCCGATCTGCCGGCACTCGCTCCTCGAAGGCGCTCACCGCGGCGGCGATCTTGGCGGCCAGAAATTCCCGGTTGTCGGGCAGCGAGGTAAAGCCTACGCCGGTCTCCCGGGAGAGCGCCTGCAGCTCGCCCAGGTCACTCTCGGCAATCGGTCGAATGCGCATTACAGCTCCCCCTCGTCGTAGCCCGGGTCGCGCTCCTCGACGCCGCCCTCGCCCATGCCGGGCAGCGCGAGCGGCGCGGCCAGCACCGCGCGCCCCTCCTCCACGCCGAGGCGCTCGGCATGCTCCGGCGAGAGCATCAGCTGACCGGTGGGCGACAGGGCGTAGCGCGCCACCACGCAGCAGAAGTCCCCGAGGCGCTGATTGGCCACCATGGCCGGCTCGGCGTCCGGCAGGGCGTGAGCCGGGCGGATGCGTACCGGGTGCCAGGCGGCTCGGCGGAAGCTCTGCAGCCGCTCGCGCTCGGCCTTGATCACCGGGCCGGCATCGAAGATGTCCACGTGACGAGAGCGCAGGAAGCCCTCGGCCAGCATCTCCGCCAGCGCCACCTCGTGGTCGGGATGCTCGCGGCCGATGGCGGCGCGGGCCTGGGGGGTAAGCAGCGGCAGGTAGAGCGGAAACTGCGGCATCACCTCGGCGATGAAGCTCTTCGAACGGATGCCGGCCAGAGCGTTGATCTCCTGGTAGTCGCGCATGAAGAAGTGGCGCCCCACGCTGTTCCAGAACGGTGACTCACCGGCACCGTCCAGGAAGCCCGGAAAGGCCATGGCCAGGATGCCGGCGAAGCGCTCCGGGTACTGGGCGATGAACATCAGCCGCGCACGGCGCAGCAGGCTCTCGGCGCTGGTGCCCCGATAGCGGGGCTCCAGCGAATAGGCACACAGCAGGCTCGCTTCG
>PWEV01000261.1 GCA_003553625.1 Halomonas sp. | reverse complement strand
GGCCGGCCTGGCCGAGAATAACCGTCAGGTCTCCGATCAGCTGCGGGCCCTGGCCGCCGCGGACTCCTTCACGGTGCCGGTACTCTCGGAGGTGGAGGCCGAGGGGGGCGGCGAGCGGCGCCGCTTCAGCCTGAGCATGAGCCAGCAGCTCCCCAGTAAAGTGGCAGAGACTTCGGTGGAAGAGAATGAGGAGAGCCAGGCGTCGGTGGAGGAGGGATCATGAGTCTCAAGGGAGAGATGCGTCGCCTGCGCGAGCTGGACTGGGGGGAGCTGGACATCAAGGAGGCCGGCGTCTGGCCCTGGTCGCTGCAGCTGCTCTGCTGCCTGTTGATACTGGGCGTGACCTTTTTCGGCATGCACTGGTATCTGGCGTCACCCGCCAAGGAGGAGCTGGATCGCGTGCGTGGCCAGGAGGCACAGCTGATCCGCGACTACCGCAGCAAGGCCGCCCAGGCGGCCAACCTGGAGGCGATGCGTGAGGACATGCAGAACCTCGAAAGCCGGATGGAGGTGCTTCGAGAGATGTTGCCCACCGGCGCTGAAGTGCCCTCGCTCCTCGACAACATCAGCGAGGCGGCGATCGACAACCGGCTTGCCATCGATTTTCTCCGGCTGCGTGACCCATTAGAGGACGAGTATTACATCGAGCGCCCCTTCGACATTCAAGTCAGGGGCGACTACCACCGCATCGCGACATTTCTGGCAGATGTGGCCAGCTTGCCACGCATCGTTACCCTGCATGACATGACTCTGGTTGCCGACGATGACGACAGCCAGCGCCTGCGACTGGCGATGCTGGCGAGGACCTACAGCTACCGTCAGAGTGAGGAGCGCGCACCATGATCCATGCCAACCGTCTTTCGGCGGCGCTGGTTGCCGCGCTGCTGCTCAGCCTGGCCGGATGCGCCGATCCTCAGCTGGGGACGCTCGATCGTGAGCTCGCCGATATTCGAACTAACCCCGGGCCAACAGTCGATGTTCAGCTGCCTGATATTCCTGACTATGAGTCGGCGAGCTATCTGGCCTCGGATCAACGCAGCCCGTTCGTGCCTCGCCAGGTCGATGAGCAGCGTGAAACGCCCGCAGAGGGGAGTCTCGCCCCGCCGGTGGACCGCCCGCGGGAAGCACTGGAAGCTTACGATATCAGCGAGCTCGAACTGGTGGGGACGCTCACCGTGGGGGGGCAGCCTTCGGCCCTGGTGAGGTCTCCCGAGGGGCAGGTGCACCGTCTACGTGCAGGTAGCTACCTCGGAACCGACCACGGCCGCATCGTGGGCATTACCGAAAGCTCCATCCTGCTAGTTGAGCTGGTGATGGAGCGAGGTGAGTGGGTAGAGCGCAGCAGGCAGGTCTCACTCTGATCAGTATCGGGATTCAAGACACGTCATCGTCACGCAAGACGTGATGAACAGTGCGTTAGGGGGAAGGGAACAATGCTAACAATCATGAAGCACGGATTCGTGACACTCTTGCTGCTGGCGGTCTCCGCCGGCGCTCTGGCGTCCTCTTCCCTGGAGGGGCTCGACTTCCGGCAGGGCGCCGGGGGTGAGTTGGAGATCGACCTGTCATTCGCCGGCCCGGTGCCGGAGGTGCGTGGCTATCGCCTCGACGACCCGGCGCGGCTGACCATCGACCTGATGGACACCGCCAACCGTCTCGACCGCCGCAACTACGCCCTGGGCATCGGCGGCGTCCAGCGGGTTACCGCGCTGGAGGCGGGCGCACGAACCCGGCTGGTGTTCGATCTCGAGGGCCCGCTGCCCTACAACCCCCGTGAACAGGGCAATCGCCTCCGGCTGGCCATCGGCGGCGGAGCAGCCGATACCGGGGTGGCGCAGGAGGCTGCGTCAGCGCCGTCAGCAGGGGCCGACCAGCCGCTCCCCAGCAGGACCGTGGCAAGCGGCCCGAGCATTCAGGATATCGACTTCCGTCGCGGTGAGGGTGGCGCCGGGCGTCTGGTCGTCACCTTCGATCGCGCCGGGGTGGACGCGCGCGTCCGCGAGAGTGGGCGCAACCGTATCACCGCCGACCTTCGCGGCGTGGAGCTGCCGGCCTCGCTGGATCAGGTCTATGACGTCAGCGACTTCGGCACCCCGCTGCGCCGCGTCACTCCGCGACCTGGCCGCGACGGCGTGACCCTCGATATCGAAGGCACCGGCGAGTACGCCATGGTCTCCACCCAGAGCGGCCGCCAGCTGACCATCGAGGCCCAGCCGGTCACCCAGCAGGAGCGCGACCAGCGCGTCCGCGAGCAGTTTGCCTACACCGGCGAGCGCATTACCCTGAACTTCCAGGATATCGAGGTGCGCTCGGTGCTGGCGATCATCGCCGACTTTACCGGGCTCAACCTGGTGGCCAGCGACAGCGTTCAGGGCCGTGTGACTCTCAATCTGGAAGACGTGCCCTGGGACCAGGCGCTGGACCTGGTGCTCAAGAGTCACGGTCTGGCCAGCCGCCAGGAGGGCAATGTCATCGTGGTGGCCCCGGCCAGCGAGCTGGCCAACATCGAGCGTCAGGAGCTCGAGGCCCGCGAGCAGATGGAGGTGCTGGCGCCGCTCACCACGGAATATATTCAGGTGAAGTACGCTCGGGCCTCTGATCTTGCGGAACTGCTCCGTGGCGGACAGGGCTTCGGGCTGCTCTCCGAGCGAGGCCGGGTGGCCATCGATCCGCGCACCAACACCCTGCTCATCCAGGACACCGCCGATCAGATCGACGACATCTTGCGTACCCTGGACCGCCTCGACGTGGCGGTGCGCCAGGTGCAGATCGAGGCGCGG
>PWEV01000197.1 GCA_003553625.1 Halomonas sp. | reverse complement strand
TCGACCTGGGTCACATCGCCGGTGATGACCGCAGTGGAGCCGAAGCCGATGCGGGTCAGGAACATCTTCATCTGCTCCCGGGTGGTGTTCTGGCTCTCGTCGAGGATGATGAAGGCGTTATTGAGGGTGCGCCCACGCATGTAGGCCAGCGGGGCGATCTCGATGACCTGGCGCTCGATCAGCTTGGCGACCTGCTCGAAGCCGATCATCTCGTAGAGGGCGTCATACAGCGGACGCAGGTAGGGATCGATCTTCTGAGCCAGGTCGCCGGGCAGGAAGCCGAGCTTCTCGCCGGCCTCGACCGCCGGGCGCACCAGCAGGATGCGACGCACCTCCTGCTGGTTGAGCGCCTCCACCGCGGCGGCCACGGCCAGATAGGTCTTGCCGGTGCCGGCCGGACCGATGCCGAAGTTGATATCGTGGGCGCGGATGCTCTGCACGTAAGTCTGCTGGTTGAGGCCCCGGGGCTTGATCAGGGTGCGCGGCGTGCGCAGCAGGACCTCGTCACCGCCCTCGCTCTCCTCGTCTTCCTCCAGGGCCTCGAGTCCGGACTCCTGCAGGAAGAGGTGCACCGTGTCCGGGTCGAGATCGCTGGCCTCGGTTTCGCGGTAGAGGTGCTCGAGGAGATTGGCCGCGGCCTTGACCCGATGGATGGGGCCCGCCAGCTGGAAGATATTGCCGCGGTTGCGCAGGGTGATGCCGAGGCGCGCTTCCACCAGCTTGAGATGCTCGTCGCGCTGGCCGCACAGGTTGGCCAGGCGGCGGGGGTCATTGGGCTCAAGATTGAGAGTGATGATGCGGTTGGCCGGAGTGGTTGGCTGGCTCAAGACTGGCGGATCCCGTGGATGATGTATTTAAGGCAGCTTACTGCCCCGGTGCGCGCCGGGGCAATGCAAAGAGGGCATCGCCGGCTCTGCCGACTCCGTCAGCGTCAGTAGAATGCCGGCGAGGCGAGTTCGCCACGCAGGGAGTTGGGCAGCGCCTCGGTGATCTCGACGTCGACGAAATAGCCGATCAGCTCGGTGGGGTTGGCGGCCCGGAAGTTGACCACCCGGTTGTTCTCGGTGCGACCGGAGAGCTGACCCGGATCCCGGGGTGAGAAGCCGGTGATCAGGATCCGCTGGATGGTGCCCACCATGCGCCGGCTGATCTGAGCCGCCTGCTGGTTGATGCGCTCCTGAAGGATCGCCAGGCGCTGCTTCTTCACCGCTTCCGGGGTGTCGTCCTCCAGGCCGGCCGCCGGGGTGCCGGGGCGGGCCGAGTAGACGAAGCTGAAGGAGTGGTCGAAGCCGATCTGGCCGATCAGGTCCATGGTGGCCGCGAAGTCGTCCTCGGTCTCGCCGGGGAAGCCGATGATGAAGTCGGATGAAAAGCTGATGTCGGGGCGCAGCGCGCGGATGCGCTCCATCTTCTCGATGTACTCCGCCGCGGTGTGGCCGCGCTTCATGGCGGAAAGGATGCGATCGGAGCCGGACTGCACCGGCAGGTGCAGGTGGCTGACGAGCTCGGGGATCTCGCCGAAGGCCTCGATCAGGCTATCGGTGAACTCCACCGGATGGGAGGTGGTGAAGCGGATGCGGTCGATGCCTTCCAGGGCCGCCACGCAGCCGATCAGCTCGGCCAGGTCGATCTCGTCGCCCAGCTGGTTGAGGCCGCGGTAGGCGTTGACGTTCTGCCCCAGCAGGTTGATCTCGCGTACGCCCTGATCGGCCAGGTGAATCACCTCGTCCATCACTGCCTCGAAGGGGCGCGAGACCTCTTCGCCGCGGGTGTAGGGCACCACGCAGAAGGTGCAGTACTTGGAGCAGCCCTCCATGATCGAGACGAAGGCGGTAGCCCCGTCGGAGCTCGGCTTGGGCAGATGATCGAACTTCTCGATCTCCGGAAAGGTGACGTCAACCATGGAGATCTGGTTCTGCTGGCGGGCGTCTAGCATCGCGGGCACCCGGTGCAGGGTCTGGGGGCCGAACACCATGTCCACATGGGGCGCCCGCTTGCGCAGGGCCTCGCCTTCCTGGCTCGCCACGCAGCCGCCGACGCCGATCACCAGGTCGGGGTTGGCCTCCTTGAGCTTCTTCCAGCGTCCCAGCTGGTGAAACACCTTCTCCTGAGCCTTCTCCCGGATCGAGCAGGTATTGAGCAGGATGACGTCGGCTTCGCGCTCGTCGTCGGTGAGCTCGAGCCGGTGGGATTCGCCGAGCAGATCCGCCATGCGTGCGGAGTCATACTCGTTCATCTGGCAGCCGTGCGTCTTGATGAAGAGTTTCTTCGCCATAAGAATAGGGTCGTGGCGCCAGGCGCCCGACGTCTGTCACCAGTGGATGAGGGGAGAATATCGTGAATTCGCGGCCGCGACGGGCCTGAAAAGTCGACTTGCATTATACGCGTCGCCCGGCGGCGGGGCCAGCATGGGCCGCCGGCTGCGGGATTGTGCTACGCTTGCGCCTCTTGTCGGAACACCGGTTCGAGGGACACTCAGCACCATGGCGGCAAAGCCTATCTATCGGGTGGTTTTCCACCAGCAGGAAGAAGTGTGGGAGCTCTACGCTCGCGAGATCTTCCAGAGCGACCTCTGGGGGTTCATCGAGGTCGAGGAGTTCGTCTTCGAGGACGCCTCTCGTCTGGTGGTGGACCCTTCGGCGGACAAGCTGAGGCTCACCTTCGAAGGCGTGATCCGCAGCTACCTGCCGCTCAACGCCATCGTGCGCATCGACGAAGTGGAGCGAGGAGGCACGCCGCGGGCGGTCAAGAGCGATGGCCGAGTGGCCGAGTTCCCGCGGCCCTTTTCGCCGCCGCCTCCCGCGGAGCGTTGAGGAACGTTGGTCACGAAATGATCAGCAAGGGCGCAGGGCAGGCGCCGCACCGCCGGTAGAGCTCTTTCCAGCGGTTGTCCCGTTACTTGTCCACAGGAGCTGTGGACAAGCTTCTGTGGAAAATGGCCGATACTTTCCGAGAGATCGGCCGTCTCATCGCCGCGTCGTCGGCAGGAAGCCGGCGCCGGGCACAGGTCGCGCCAGAGTGGAAATCCGCCAGCTATAGCCAGGACAACGGCATGACACGACACGACATCAGACGACTCAGCCTGGGCCTAGCCCTGGGGCTCCTTGCCCTGCCACTCCAGGCCCAGCAGAACGACGCGACCCACTGGGTCAGCGACTCCCTCACCACCTACGTGCGCAGCGGTCCCACCGACGGCTACCGCATCGTCGGCACGCTGACCGCCGGCGAGCCGGTGGAAAGGCTCGAGACCAGCGGAAACTACAGCCGGGTGCGAGATGCCGAGGGCAGCACGGTGTGGATTCTCTCCAGCGAGCTTCAGGACTCCCCCAGTGCTCAGGTGCGCGTACCGGAACTGGAGCAGCAGGTGGCCGAACTCTCCGCGGAGCTCGATGGCATCAACGAGCAGTGGGAGAGCCGCACCTCCGCCCAGCGCGAGGCCCTGGAGGTCCGGGAGGCGCGTATCGTTGAACTCGAGGCGAACAATCAGGCCCTGGACGCCGAGTCCGAGCAGTCGCGACAGACCATTCGTCAGCTGCAGGCCCGACTGGACACCCAGGAGGAAGACCTGCTGATGCGCTACTTCATGTATGGCGGCGGGGTGGCCGGGGCGGGCCTGCTGGTGGGACTGATTGTTCCTCACCTGCCGCGACGCAAGCGCAAGCGCGATCGCTGGTTCTGAGGAGAGGGCGATGGCCAATGAGTGGCTGGAGCGCTGGCGTGAGGGACGCATCGGTTTCCATCGCGATCGCCCCCATCCGATGCTGGTGGCCCACTGGCCGGGCCTGAGGGTCAGGCCCGGCACCAAGGTGCTGGTGCCGCTATGCGGCAAGAGCCTGGACATGCGCTGGCTGGCCAGCGGCGACCATCCGGTGCTGGGCATCGAGCTGGCGCCGGAGGCCATCGAGCAGTTCGTGGCCGAGGGGCAGGGCGTCGTTACCCGCTACCATCAGGCGGGATTCCAGATATGCCGCCAGGGTAATGTGGAGCTGTGGCAGGGGGACTTCTTCCACTTCCATATCGAGCAGGCGGCGGAGATCGGGGCCTTCTATGATCGCGCCTCGCTGATCGCCTTTCCGCCGGCTACCCGCCAGCGATATGCCTTTCATCTGGCCCAGCTCGTGCCGCCTGGCAGCCGCGGTCTGCTGATCAGCCTCGAGCGTGAACCGGGCGATGCGGGTGGGCCTCCCTTCAGCGTGTCGAATGGGGAGGTGCATGAGCTGTTCGGGCCCAACTTCCGGGTCAGCCTGCTTGCGCAGGGCGAGCCGGAGGCGGGCAGCGGCTTTCGCGAGAGCGCCTGGGCGCTGGTGCGCCGCGGGCCGCTGGAGTAGCGGCAGGCGTTACATCCAGATGCAACGAGGGCGCCCGGTGGGCGCCCTCGTTGCGTTGGCGTGTTCGAACGTGGCCGATCGCTTACCGCGCCAGCAGCTGGCCCAGCTCCGGGTCCCGGAAGGCACGGTCGAGGCCGTCGGAGAGCAGGTCGTTGATCATGCGGGCGTTGGTGTCGCGATCCGGACGCACGGCAAAGCTCTGGGTGCGTCGAGAGGTATAGGTGCCGGTGTAGGTGTTGCCGCTGTTGACCGCCTCGGCGATGAGCACCGACTCCAGGCGTGCCTCGTCGATTACCGGCCGGCTCTGGCCGCGCTCGTATCCCAGGTGCTCCAGGGTGAGGGTCAGGCTGGGGCGCCCCGGTGCATTCTCGGAAGTGGGGCTGAAGCCCATGTCGCGCACTGCGCGCTCCGCTTCGCGCTGCAGGTGCGGCACCAGCTCGTGGGCGTTTACCGTGATGGTGGCCGTCGACATGGCGCTGCCGGTGCGGGTGCCGATCACTTCGCTGTCGCGGCCGTCGACGGCTATTACGGTGACCGCCTGGCCGCTCCCGGTGACCGGCACCTCGGCGCTGCGCTGGGGGTTGAGCTGCAGATAGTGGGGGCTGGCACAGGCGGCGAGCAGTCCGGCGGTCAGCAGTCCCGCGCAGAGTCGAAGCAGGAGGCTGGGGAGGGTGCGGTGACGCTGCATGGGGGATCTCTCTGGGCGACGAAGTCAGGCATACGAGAAGCATTATATCCCTTAGCGCCAGGCCTCGGAATTGCTCGGGCAGGGGCTGTGCCTCAACGGTACACTGAAGGGATGGCCGCATGACGACTTCTGTTTGCTGGTTCAGCCCGTTGGAGAAGAGCGATGATCCGTCCCGCCGTCCCCCAGGAGATTCCGCAGCTGGCCGATATCTGGCTGCGCGCCTCGCGTCGGGCCCACGACTTCATCCCCGCAGCCTACTGGGAGGCGCACCTCGATGCCATGGCCGACGAGCGTCTGCCCGACGCCGACGAGCTGCTGGTGCTGGAGGTGGAGGGGCGTGTGATCGGTTTTGCCGCCCTCAACGGTGAGCATCTCGAGGCGCTGTTCGTCGACCCGGAGTTGCAGAGCTACGGTCACGGCTCACGCCTGATGGCCCACGCCATGGCTCATCATCCACGGCTGTCCCTGTGTGTCTTCTCCCGCAACGTGCGCGCCGTCTCCTTCTACCGGCGCCTGGGCTTTCAGGTGGTCGAGGAGCGTCTCGAACCGTCCACCGGCGAAGCGGAGACCCTGATGGTCTGGCAGCCGTGAACCCCATGATCTGGGCGTCTGATCAGCCGCGCGAGCCAAAAATCACGTGCGGCTGAACCGGTAGCGTAGCCTGGGCAGCGAGCGGGCAACCGGCGGCAGGCGGGTCGCCATGATCAGCGCCGCCAGAACGGCATACATCACCCACTCGCCCAGGTCTGCCCGTACCACCCAGAAGAAGTGCAGCAGAACCAGCCCGAGGATGGGGTAAGAGAGCCTGTGCAGCGGCTTCCAGCGCTTGCCCAGTCGCCGCATCGCCCAGCGATTGGACGTGGCACCCAGCACGGCAAGGCCAATCAACGCCAGCGTGCCGACGATAATGTAGGGCCGCTTCACCAGCTCGCTGGCCAGCAGCGACCAGTCAAGCCCCAGAATGAACAGAGCGTAGCTGGCCATGTGCAGGGTGGCGTAGGCGAGTGTCCAGAGGCCAAGCTGCCGCCGGATCAGTGCAAAGCCCTTCCAGCGCGTAAGCTTGGTCAACGGCGTCAGGCTCAGGGTGAGTAGCAGCATCCAGAGCGCGCCAATGCCGATATTCAGCAGCAGGTAGCGACCCGGCTCGGGGCCGGCGGCATTGACGGCAACTTGCCAGCCCCACACCAACAGCGGTGTGAGCGCCGCCAGGAATACGCCTACCCGCCACAGCAACCATAAGCGCTGCGCTGGCATCAGTAATTTGTCCTCAAATCCAACCCCGCATACAGTTCGGCGACGTCGTCGGCGTAACCGTTGAACATCAGTGTATCCATGGTGTTGGGTCGGAAGAGGCTGTTGGGCAATCGACGCTCCGTGGCTTGGCTCCAGCGGGGGTGGTCGACCTGGGGGTTTACATTGGCGTAGAAGCCGTACTCATTGGGGGCGATGAGCTGCCAGGAATTGACCGGTTGCTCTTCTACCAGAGAGATCCGCACGATCGACTTGATGCTCTTGAAGCCGTATTTCCAGGGCACCACCAGGCGAAGGGGAGCACCGTTCTGATTGGGCAGTTCACGACCATACATGCCCATGGCGAGCAGTGTCAGAGGGTGCATGGCTTCGTCCATGCGCAGACCTTCCACGTAGGGCCAATCGATCAGCGAGAATGATGAGCGCTGCCCCGGCATCTGTTCCGGGTCGACGAGGGTTTCAAAGCGGACATAGTTGGCCTTGCTGGTGGGCTCGGCGCGCTTGATCACCTCTGCAAGGGGCATGCCCAGCCAGGGAATGACCATCGACCAGGCCTCCACACAGCGCAGGCGGTAGATCCGCTCCTCGAACTGCGATGGCCTGGCGATGTCCTCGAGAGAAAAACGGCCCCCGTTGTTGACCTCGCCATCCACCACCACACTCCAGGGCTCGGTCTTCAAACTGCCTGCACGGCGTGCAGGATCCGTCTTGCCAGAGCCAAACTCGTAGAAGTTGTTGTAGCCGCTGGCGTCATCGAAGGGGGTCAGCGAATCTTTTTCGGGGTCGCGCGGGGTGACGGCTTTCCACTCGGTTGCGCTGATCTTTTCCTTCAGCCATGCCGGGGCGTTGCCCTCGGGGACATCCGAGTAGTCGGCATTGGCACGCACGCTGCCGGAAATGGCAAGCCCCGCGCCCAACCCCGCGACACCACCCATGAACCGTCTGCGCGAGAGGTAGATTGACTCCGGCGTTACGTCGGATTCGTGCAGGTCGCTCGGTTTGGCGATCTTGATCAACATCTGGTATCTCCTGCTGGAGAGAAATGCTCCGGATGATGAGAGAGACCGCCGTGTATCCAGCAAAGTTCACCGATGTGTCCCGGGCCCGGTCCGGGCCATTCCTGGATGACGTTTCCAACGAGCCCGGTGGTCGGCTGTGGTCCGTCGGCAGCGCTGAGACGCCCTCAGGCCGCGTCGGCGGTGGCCATTACCGCTCGCTCGGGTTGGCCGGCGGGAAATCGGTGCCAGCGGCGCGGCACGGCAAATAGCCGCTGACCGCGACGCAGATCGAGCTGCTCGTAGTCGGCGTGGCGCACCGTGGCCAGCCAGGGCTCCCCCAGCCAGTCCGCCTCGAGTTCCACACGCACCTCGGCTCCCACCGGGGAGATCGCGGTAACGGTCACCGGCAGCCGTGCCTCCGCCGTCGGCGTCTGTGCCAGGCGCACCTCGTGGGGACGCAGCAGCAGCTCCTCGGTGCCGTCCGGCAGTTCCACCGAGAGGCGTGCCTCGCCGCAGGTCAGCACCCCGTCGCGTACCTCGCCCTCCAGATGGTTCACGTCCCCCAGGAACTCGAAGACGAAGCGATTGGCCGGGGCCCGGTAGACCGCATCCGGCGTGTCGATCTGCTCGATGCGCCCGTTGCTCATCACTGCCACGCGATCGGAGAGCTCCAGGGCCTCCTCCTGGTCGTGGGTCACGAAAATGCTGGTGAAGCCCAGCTCGTCGTGCAGGTGGCGCAGCCAGCGGCGCAGGTCCTGCCGCACCTTGGCGTCCAGGGCGCCGAAGGGTTCGTCGAGCAGCAGCACATCGGGACGCAGTGCCAGGGCGCGCGCCAGCGAGACGCGCTGCTGCTGACCGCCGGAGAGCTGGGCCGGGTAGCGGTTGGCGAGCTGCTCGAGCTGCACCATTTCCAGCAGGCGGTGCACCCGGGCGCGGATCTCCCCGCTGGTGGGGCGATGCTTGCGCGGCATCACGGTGAGCCCGAAGGCCACGTTGTCAAACACCGTCATGTGGCGAAACAGGGCATAGTGCTGGAAGACGAAACCGACGCGCCGGTCGCGCACGTGCACGTCGGTGACGTCGCGGTCGCCGAAGCGTATTCGCGCGCCGCTGTCCGGATCGGCGCTCTCCAACCCGGCGACGATCCGCAGCAGGGTGGTCTTGCCGGAGCCGGAGGGGCCGAGCAGACCGATCAGCTCGCCGTCGTGGATATCGAGATTTACCGGCTCCAGTGCCCGGGTGCGCTGACGCCCGACGTCAAAGTGCTTGCCGATGTTGTGCAGGCGAATACTCATGCGTGAGCCTCCTGGCGCGCGGCGCGCCATTCCAGTCCGGCCTTGGCGGCCAGGGTGAGCAGGGCGATCAGGGCCAGCAGAGCGGCGCTGGCGAAGGCCCCCACGGTGTTGTAGTCCTGGTATAGCTGCTCCAGGTGCAGCGGCAGGGTGTTGGTCTGGCCGCGGATGGCCCCCGAGACCACCGAGACGGCGCCGAACTCGCCCACCGCCCGTGCGTTGGTGAGGATCACCCCATAGAGCAGCGCCCAGCGGATATTGGGCAGGGTCACCCGACGAAAGATCGTCCAGCCTGGCGCGCCGAGGGTCACGGCGGCTTCCTCTTCCCGGGACCCCTGCGCCTGCATCAGCGGGATCAGCTCCCGGGCGACGAAGGGGCAGGTGACGAAGATGGTCACCATCAGGATCCCCGGCCAGGCGAACATCAGCTGGATGTCGTAGCCGTCAAGCAAGCCGCCCAGCCAGCCGTTGCGGCCATAGAGCAACAGATAGATCAGACCCGCCACCACCGGTGAAACCGCGAAGGGAATGTCGATCAGGGTCTGCAGCACGCGCCGGCCCGGGAACTGGAAGCGGGTCACCAGCCAGGCCAGTGCCACGCCGAATACCAGGCAGACGGGAATGGTCAGCACGGTGATGAACAGGGTCAGGCCGATGGCCGCCACGGTGTATTCGTTGCTGACGTTGGTCCAGAAGACCGCCATGCCCTGGGCGAAGGCCTGGGCGAAGATCGCCACCAGCGGCAGCAGCAGAAAGAGTGCCGACAGCGCCACGGCGGCGAGGATCAGGCCCCGGCGCACCGCCGGGGCATCACCGATACGTTGCATCAGCCGCCTCCTCCATGCAGGCGCTTGATGAAGCGCCCCTGCCAGATGTTGATGGCCAGCAGAAGTGCCAGTGAGACGAACAGCACCACCGAGGCGATGGCCGAGGCGCCGGCATAGTCGTACTCCTGCAGGCGCACGAAGATCATCAGCGCGGTGATCTCGGTCTCGTAGGGCATGTTGCCGGCGATGAAGATGATCGCCCCGAACTCTCCCAGCGAGCGCACGAAGGCAAGGCCCGTGCCGGTCACCAGAGCCGGCCAGAGGTGGGGGAGGATCACCCGGCGGAAGGCGGTGCCGTCGTTGGCCCCCAGGGTCAGCGCGGCCTCGTCCACCTCCACCGGCAGGTCCTCGAGCACCGGCTGCACCGTACGCACCACGAAGGGAATGCTGGTGAAGGCCATGGCCAGGGCAATACCCACCCAGGTGTAGGCCACCTGCAGTCCCAGCGGCTCCAACAGCCGACCCATCCAGCCGTTGCTGGAGTAGAGGGTGGCGAGGGTGATGCCGGCCACCGCCGTGGGCAGAGCGAAGGGCAGGTCCATCAGCGCATCGAGCAGGCGCTTGCCGGGAAACTCGTAGCGCACCAGCACCCAGGCCAGCAGCAACCCGAAGGCACCGTTGACCAACGCCGCCACGGCGGCGGCGCCGATGGTGACCGTGTAGCTGGCCACCACCCGGCCGTCGCTGATGATCGCCCAGTACTCGGCCAGGCTGAGCCCGGCCAGCTGGCCGAACAGGCCGGTCATCGGCAGCAGCAGCACCAGCGAGATGAACAGCAGGCTCACCCCCAGGGATAGGCCGAACCCCGGCAGCACCCGCTTGGGGGCGCTGCCGATGGCGAAGGGGAGGGCGCGGGTGCTCATGGGTGTGACTCGTCTCCTCGTGGGGCTCAGCGGCGCTGCAGCTGGTCGAGCAGGCCGCCGCTCCCGAAGTGGGTCTCCATGGCCTGATCCCAGCCGCCGAAGATATCCTCGACGCGCAGCAGCTCGGTCTCGGGGAAGAGATCGGCGAACTCCTCGACCACCGCCTCGTGGTGGACGCGGTAGTTGAAGCCGGCCAGGGTGCGCTGGGCCTCCTCGCTGTAGAGGTACTCCACGTAGGCCTGAGCCAGGTCGAGGGTGCCGTTGCGCTCGGCGTTGGGCTCGACCACCGCCACCGGGAATTCGGCCAGGATGCTGATCGGCGGCACGATCACCTCATAGTCGTCGCTGCCGTACTCCCCGCGGATGTTGTTGACCTCGGACTCGAAGCTGATCAGCACATCGCCCAGGCCGCGCTCGATGAAGCTGGTGGTGGCGCCGCGGCCGCCGGTGTCGAACACCGTCACGTTGCGCAGGAAGGTGCGCATGAAGTCCCGGATCTGCTCCTCGTCGCCGTCGAAATGCTGGTCGGCGAAGCCCCAGGCGGCAAGATAGGTGTAACGGCCGTTGCCGGAGGTCTTGGGGTTGGGGAAGACCAGGCGCACGTCCTCACGGGCCAGATCGTCCCAGCTCTCGATGCCCTTGGGGTTGTCCTTGCGGACAAGGAAGGCGGTGGTGGAGTAGTAGGGCGAGGCGTTGTTGTCGAATGCCTGCTGCCACTCCTCGGCGACCAGGCCTTCGTCGGCCAGGACCTGGACGTCGGTGACCTGGTTGTAGGTCACCACGTCGGCGCGCAGCCCCTGCATGATGGCCCGAGCCTGGGCGGAGGAGCCGCCGTGGGACTGGCTGACGGCCACCTCCTCGCCCTGGCTCTCCTGCCAGTGGGCGATGAACTCGGGATTGATCGCCGAAAACAGCTCGCGGGCAATATCGTAGGAGGAGTTGAGCAGCTCGCGCTCGGCCGCCTGGACCGGGCCGGCCAGACCGGCGCCCAGGGCGATGGCAAGCAGTGAACGCTGGAAGAGAGGACGCAGGGTCATGGGGGTTGCTCCGGAAATCGTTGTCAATGCCGAGAGGTTAAGTGCGGTCAATAGTAATTACAACGGTATTTTTTATTCTATTTTGGACTATGCCTGTGCGAAGGCGCCGCCGTCCCCCACGCTGCCGTCGTGCTGCGGCTCTGCTAGAATGCGCTCTCTCTGCAAGCGACCGCCTGGACCCTCCCATGACCGATGCGACCCGCGACTTCCTGATCGCTCCCTCGATCCTCTCTGCAGATTTCGCGCGCCTGGGCGCCGAGGTCGACGACGTGCTGGCCTCCGGTGCCGATATCGTGCACTTCGACGTAATGGACAATCACTACGTGCCCAACCTGACCATCGGGCCCATGGTCTGCAAGGCGCTGCGCAAGCATGGTGTCACCGCTCCCATCGACGTGCACCTGATGGTCAAGCCGGTGGATCGGCTGATCGGTGACTTCATCGATGCCGGAGCCAGCATCATCACCTTCCATCCCGAGGCCTCGGACCACGTCGACCGTTCCCTGCAGCTGATCCGCGACGGCGGATGCCAGTCGGGCCTGGTGTTCAACCCGGCCACCCCGCTGTCGCATCTCGACTACGTGATGGACAAGGTCGACATGGTGTTGCTGATGAGCGTCAACCCCGGCTTCGGCGGTCAGTCGTTTCTGCCCGGCACCCTGGACAAGCTGCGCGAGGCGCGCCGACGCATCGACGCCTCCGGCCGCGACATTCGCCTGGAGATCGACGGCGGGGTCAAGGTGGACAACATCGCCGAGATCGCCCGTGCCGGGGCCGATACCTTCGTGGCCGGCTCGGCGATCTTCAAGGCCCGCAACGCCGCCGACCCGCATCGTTACGACGGCGTGATCCGCGACTTCCGCGCCCAACTGGCCGGGGTACGCTGACGCCGTGAACGAACCTCGTCCCGAGGCTGCACTGCCGATCTGGCACCTTTACCTGCTGGAGACGGCAGGTGGCGCCCTCTATACCGGTATCACCACCGACGTCGAGCGACGCCTGACCGAGCACGCCACCGGCCGCGGTGCCAAGGCGCTGCGCGGCAAGGGGCCGCTGCGCCTGCGCCACCGGGAACCGGTGGGCAGCCAAGGCGAGGCACTGCGCCTCGAGGCCGAGATCAAGCGGCTATCCGCCGTGCGCAAGCGGGCCTGGTTGGCGACACGCCAGACCGTGGTAGGCGATCAAGGACAGCAAGGAGAAAGCATGCACCCCCTTCTCGTCGACATCGAACTGGTGGCCTTCGATCTGGACGGCACCCTGATCGATTCGGTGCCCGACCTGGCCCTGGCCGTGGACGCCGCCCTGGTCGATCTTGGCCTGCCCGCCGCCGGCGAGGCGAGGGTGCGCGACTGGGT
>PWEV01000253.1 GCA_003553625.1 Halomonas sp. | reverse complement strand
GGGGTCTCCCCATGTGAGAGTAGGTCATCGTCAGGCACCTTTTCAGAAACCCCAGCCCTGCGGCTGGGGTTTCGTCGTTTTGGGGGTCTCCCCATGGAGAGTCCCGGCGCCCGGAGCGCCGGCCGGATCATCCTCAGGCACCTCTTCAGAAAAGCCCCGCTCTCGAATGAGAGCGGGGCTTTTCGCATTTCAGCACCCTGGTTTTTCAGCCCCCCGGCCTCGTCAGAGGCCGGGGGGTTGGTGTTTCTGCCTTTGGCGTTTCCGGGGGAGGCTCGCATCCGCTAGAATGAGCCCTTTCCCGTCTGAGGGTTACGAATGACCATCGGAGACCTGATTCGCCTGCTCAGCGATGGCGAGTTCCACTCCGGCGAGCAGCTCGGTGAGCAGCTCGGCGTGTCGCGAGCGGCCGTCTGGAAGCAGCTGCGCAAGCTGGAGGCCCTGGGCATCGTCATGGAGGCGGTAAAGGGACAGGGCTACCGGCTGGCTGAGCCGCTGGAGCTGCTCGACGGGGCGCGCATCGTCGCGGGTCTCTCGCGGGAGTCTCGCGGGCTACTGACCCGGCTCTTCGTCGAGGAGACCCTGCCATCGAGCAATGCCTTCCTGCGTGAGCGCTTCGACCAGGGAGCAGGTCATGGCGAGGTCTGCCTGGTCGAGCAGCAGAGTGCCGGCCGTGGGCGGCGAGGTCGTACCTGGAGCACGCCCTGGGGGCGCAGCCTGATGCTCTCCCTGGGTTGGCGGGTGGAGTCCGGTGTGGCCGCCCTGGAGGGCCTCAGCCTGGCAGTGGGCGTGGTGTTGGCTCAGGTGCTGGAGCGTCACGGAGTCGCGCCGCGTCTCAAGTGGCCCAACGATGTGCTTCTCTGCGGGCCGGATGGTGGCCTTGGCAAGCTGGCCGGCATCCTGGTGGAAGTGACGGGAGACACTGCGGGGCCCTGCACGGTGGTGGTCGGGATGGGAATCAACGTTGGTCTTCCCCCGGCGTTCCGTAAGGGGCTGGATCAGCCATCGGCGGCCATTCACGATCAGGCGCCCGAGGTGTCACGCAACGAGCTCGCCGTGGAATTGATCGATGCACTCCTGACCCTGGTAGCCAATTTCGAGAAAGAGGGCTTCGCGGTATGGCAGGATGGCTGGAACAGTCGCCATGCCTACGCTGGCCAGGAGGTCGATATTCTGCGGGGACAGCAGCGTGAGCAGGCGGTAGCCGAAGGCGTGGATGCCGCGGGAAACCTGCTGGTCAACCAGCAGGGGCAACGGTTGCGGCTGGCGGGCGGCGAAATCAGCCTGCGAGCGCGGCCATGATTCTCGATCTGGACATCGGCAACACCCTCACCAAGTGGCGGTTGAAAGACGCCAACAGCAGCGAGATAAGGTCACGAGGTGCGGTGTGGACACGTGAGGAGTGGCGCCCCGGATCGGATATTCCCGATCTGGACGTCGTGGAATCGGTTCGAATCTCAAGCGTTGCTCGGCGTGCCGTACTGGATGAGACGGTGGCGCTGCTGTTCCGCCAGGTTGGCCACGTGCATGTGGCACGCTCGTCGCCGGAGGCGCTTGGGGTGACCAATGGCTATGAAGAGCCGGAACGCCTGGGCGTCGACCGCTGGATGGGCGCTCTGGCCGGCTATCAGCTGGCAGGAGGCTGCTGCGCGGTGGATTGCGGCAGTGCCATCACCATCGACTTCGTGTTGCCGGGTGGGCGCCATCTGGGGGGGTATATCCTGCCGGGACTGCGGCTTATGAAGGAGAGCCTGAAGCTCGGGACACGTAACGTGGCGATCGACCCGGACAGTGAAGCCGAGGAATTGCTGGTTCCCGGCAGGCGAACGGTAGAGGCGGTCAATCACGGCATCTACATGGCGGCGGTGAGCGCCATCAATCGCACCTATGCCGAAGTGTGCGATATGGAGGGAGTGGCTCTGCCACTGCTGCTGACCGGCGGCGATGCTCGGGTGGTTTCCCGTGGGCTCCAGGTGCCCCATGCGGTATGGCCGGACATGGTCTATGGGGGGCTGGAGGCCTGCTTTCCGCTCACCGCCGCCGAACGTGCCGGTCGGATGTCCGGCGCGCCCAGGGTGCCGGCACCGGTTGCGCTGGAAAAGATTCGTGCGGGCCTTGCATTCTCCATGCTGCTTTGACACAATTCGCCGCGTTCCAAGGGAAGTCAGCGCCCACAAGGTGCTGTCATTCCTGTCGAGAAGGCTGGTAAAACAGTATCTTGACACTGGGAAAGAAGGTGGTAGGATATGCCGCCAGTTGGAGGGGTTCCCGAGTGGCCAAAGGGAGCAGACTGTAAATCTGCCGCGAAAGCTTCGAAGGTTCGAATCCTTCCCCCTCCACCAGATTTCGCCACGACCCTCCGTAGAGGTCCGGGCAGCAAGAGTGGGTAGGCGGGCATAGTTTAATGGTAGAACCTCAGCCTTCCAAGCTGATGATGCGGGTTCGATTCCCGCTGCCCGCTCCAGCATCTGACGATGCACAAGTTTTGCTCATGTAGCTCAGGGGTAGAGCACACCCTTGGTAAGGGTGAGGTCGACGGTTCAAATCCGTCCATGAGCTCCAAATTGAGAAGGCGAGCCACGGCTCGCCTTTTCTTTTTCCCGGTCGTGTGCGGCTGGGTAGGGGTTGCCAGGCGGATGATGATCCGCTATCATGGCGCCCGCTGTTGCAAGACTGCCTGCAAAGGGCAGTCAAGAGGCAGATACAGGCCAGTAGCTCAATTGGCAGAGCAGCGGTCTCCAAAACCGCAGGTTGGGGGTTCGATTCCCTCCTGGCCTGCCAGTCTTCCCCAGACTGGCCAGTCCCCGAAAGATTTCATGTTTCGATTGCCGCATCCTTAGGAGTCTCGTTTTCATGAAGCATAGCGCCGAGGTGCAGGAGTCGCGCCACGACGGACTCAAATGGGCGGCTGTCGTCACTCTGCTGGTTCTGGCCGTGGTCGGCAATACTTACTTTGCCGATCTGGCCGTGCTCTATCGTGTGCTGGGTGTTGTCGCGCTGAGCCTGCTGGCCGCCGTGGTGGCATTGACCACCACCAGGGGGCGCGAGCTTGCCGAACTGGCCCGCGCCGCCAAGAAGGAAATCCAGCGGGTAGTGTGGCCGACACGCCCTGAAACCGTGCAGACCACCGCCATCGTGCTGGTGGCCGTGCTGGTGGTTGGCCTCATGCTGTGGCTGATCGACACCCTTCTTGGCTGGGCGATGTCCGGCGTCATTGGTTAGGAGCCTCCATGTCCAAGCGTTGGTACGTCGTACACGCCTACTCCGGCTTCGAGAAGCATGTCATGCGTTCGCTGCTCGAGCGCGTGAAGATGCACGGCATGGAAGATCGCTTCGGCGAAATTCTGGTGCCCACCGAAGAAGTCGTCGAGATGCGTGACGGCAAGCGTCGCAAGAGTGAGCGCAAGTTCTATCCTGGCTATGTGCTGGTCGAGATGGAGATGGATGACGAGACATGGCACCTGGTCAACGAGACCCCCCGCGTCATGGGGTTCATCGGTGGCACCAAGGAGAAGCCGGCGGCAATCAGCCAGAAAGAGGCGGATGCCATCCTCCGTCGCGTGCAGGACGGTACTGACAAGCCGAGGCCCAAGACGCTGTTCGAGCCGGGTCAATCGGTACGCGTGGTCGACGGACCCTTTGCCGACTTCAATGGCGTGGTCGAAGAGGTCAACTACGACAAGAGCCGCGTGCAGGTCAGCGTGCTGATCTTCGGGCGCTCCACTCCTGTCGAACTGGAATTCGCTCAGGTCGAGAAGGAGTAATCCGCTCGGCCTGACAAAGGCAAGTCGGCTGCCGAGGCAGCCGTATCACCGGGGAGCCGAAAGGCGCTACTACCCAACTGGAGTCCAACATGGCCAAGAAAGTACAGGCTTACATCAAGCTGCAGGTCGCAGCTGGCAAAGCCAACCCGAGTCCTCCCGTCGGCCCCGCGCTGGGTCAGCACGGCGTGAACATCATGGAGTTCTGCAAGGCGTTCAACGCCGCGACCCAGGAAATCGAACCGGGTCTGCCCACTCCTGTGGTGATCACCGTCTATTCCGATCGCAGCTTCACCTTCATCACCAAGACCCCGCCCGCCGCGGTCCTGCTGAAGAAGGCCGCTGGCATCAAGTCCGGCTCCGGTGAGCCGAACAAGAAGAAGGTCGGTACCGTGACCCGCGAGCAGCTCGAGGAGATCGCCAAGACCAAGGAGCCGGATCTGACGGCTGCGGATCTCGACGCCGCGGTGCGTACCATTGCCGGTAGCGCCCGCAGCATGGGCCTGAATGTGGAGGGTCTTTGATCATGGCCAAGCTGACAAAGCGTGCAAAACTGATTCAAGAGAAGGTTGACCGGACCAAGGTCTACCCTCTGGAAGAGGCCGTGGCCCTGCTCTCCGAGCTGTCCACCGTCAAGTTCAACGAGTCGCTGGACGTCGCCATCAATCTGGGCGTCGATCCGCGTAAATCCGACCAGGTAGTGCGTGGCGCCACCGTCATGCCCAATGGTACCGGCAAGGACGTGCGCGTTGCCGTCTTTACCCAGGGTGCCAACGCCGATGCCGCCAAGGAAGCCGGTGCCGACATCGTCGGCATGGACGACCTGGCCGAGCGGGTCAAGAAGGGCCAGCTCGACTTCGACGTGGTTATCGCCTCCCCGGACGCCATGCGTGTCGTCGGCCAGCTGGGCCAGATTCTCGGTCCGCGTGGGCTGATGCCCAACCCCAAGGTTGGAACCGTGACGCCGGACGTGGCCACTGCCGTCAAGAACGCCAAGGCCGGTCAGGTGCGTTTCCGCACCGACAAGAACGGCATCATCCACACTACTCTTGGCAAGGTGGATTTCGACGCGACGGCCATCCAGGGCAACCTGGAGGCGCTGGTCGTTGACCTGAAGAGGCTCAAGCCGAGCACTTCCAAGGGCATCTATCTCAAGAAGGTTACCGTGTCCAGCACCATGGGCCCGGGCCTGACCATCGATCACTCCGACCTGGTCTGACCAGGCGGCGGATCGATCGATTGCAATAACTTTGCGGTCCCCGAGCGGAGCTAGACTCGCCGGCGGGGCACCGTCAAAGACCGCAGGTGCCGCCCCTCCGATGAAGGGCGGCTTAATCATCCTCCGGATGGCCTGCGCAGATGGTGTGGCCGCCAGGTTTCTGGTGAGCACCATCACCCAGGACCTCTGGACGCCGTCCCAGGACGGCACCGGAGGAGATGGTAACCACCGGAGTCCTCATCGCGAGGTTCCGGCACGAAGGAGTGATCACTGTGCCACTAGCACTCGAAGGCAAGAAGGCGATTGTTGCCGAGGTCAGTGAAGCGGCCAAGGATGCACTCTCCGTCGTAGTTGCCGATTCTCGTGGCGTCTCGGTCAGCAAGATGACCGATCTGCGCAAGCAGGCCCGCGAGAATGGCGTCCAGGTGCGTGTTGTTCGCAACACCCTGGCGCGCCGCGCGCTCGAAGGCACCCAGTGGGAATGCCTCAACGAGACGTTCTCGGGTCCGACTCTGCTGGCCTTCTCCTATGAGCACCCGGGCGCTGCTGCCCGCCTGTTCAAGGAGTTTGCCAAGACCGAGAAGGATTTCGAGATCAAGGCGCTGGCCTACGAAGGTGCGTTCATCCCGGCGACTGATCTGGATCGTTTGGCAACGCTGCCGACCTACGACGAGGCGATTGCCCAGCTGATGTCCGTCATGAAGGAAGCGTCCGCCGGCAAGCTGGTCCGTACTCTGGCCGCCCTGCGCGACCAGAAGCAGGAAGAAGCCGCCTGATCGGCGAACTCCTGCTGGCAGCCTGAATCGTATATTGAATCCCGAGTCGACGGGTCACCGCGACTCCCGCAAAGTTAGGAAACGTGACAATGGCACTGACCAAAGAAGACATCATCAACGCCGTCGCCGACATGTCCGTCATGGAAGTGGTCGAGCTGATCGAAGCGATGGAAGAGAAGTTTGGCGTATCTGCCGCCGCCGCCGTTGTGGCGGGTCCGGCTGCCGCTGGCGAAGTTGCAGAAGAGCAGACCGAGTTTGACCTGGTGCTGACCAGCTGTGGCGAGAAGAAGGTTAACGTGATCAAGGTGGTTCGCGAGATCACCGGTCTGGGCCTGAAGGAAGCCAAGGGTGCCGTCGACGGCGCTCCGGCAACCATCAAGGAAGCCATGTCCAAGGATGACGCTGAAGCGGCCAAGGCCAAGCTGGAAGAAGCCGGCGCGAGCGTGGAACTCAAGTAAGACTTGGGCTCCATGGCTTCACGCGCTGCGTAAGCTTCCATGGCTGGTGGCGGGTCACCCGCTGCCGGCCTTTTTCCGTTGTCACTGGCCTCTGCCGACAGGGCAGAATCGCCAGCCGAATTCCGAAGGCGAGCGCCCATGCCAGGCGCTTGCCTTCATCGCCTGACGGCGTCGCGTCCGTCGGGTGGCGCCGACCACGCATCGGTCACCCATGGTGAACAAGCTGGGGAATACAGATGGCTTACTCATACACTGAGAAAAAACGCATCCGCAAGGATTTCGGCAAACTGCCCCAAGTAATGGATGTGCCCTACCTGCTGGCGATCCAGCTTGACTCCTATTACGACTTCCTTCAGCAGGACCGTTCGCCCGAAGAGCGGATGGAGATCGGCCTGCATGCTGCCTTCAAGTCCGTCTTCCCGATCGAGAGCTTCTCCGGCAACGCTGCCCTGGAGTACGTGAGCTATCGCTTCGGTACCCCGGCGTTCGACGTCAAGGAGTGCCAGCTGCGTGGCGTCACCTATTCGGCGCCGCTGCGTGTCAAGGTACGCCTGATCATCTATGACAAGGAATCGTCGAACAAGGCGATCAAGGACATCAAGGAGCAGGAAGTCTACATGGGGGAGATCCCCCTGATGACCGAAAACGGCACCTTCGTGGTCAACGGCACCGAGCGCGTCATCGTCTCTCAGCTGCACCGCTCGCCGGGCGTCTTCTTTGATCACGACAAGGGCAAGAGCCACTCCTCCGGCAAGCTGCTCTACTCGGCCCGCGTGATTCCCTACCGCGGCTCCTGGCTCGACTTCGAGTTCGATCCCAAGGACAGCGTGTTCGTGCGCATCGACCGTCGTCGCAAGCTGCCGGCGAGCGTGCTGCTGCGCGCACTCGGCATGAGCGCCGAGGAGATCCTCAAGGAGTTCTTCGAGACCAGCGTCTTCCATATCGACAAGTCCGGCTTCAGCGTGGAGCTGGTGCCGTCGCGCCTGCGCGGTGAGACCGCCACCTTCGACATCAAGGATGCCGATGGCGGTGTAATCGTCGAGGAAGGTCGCCGCATCACCCAGAAACACATTCGCCAGCTGGAGAAGGCCGGCCTCGAGCGTCTCGAGGTGCCGATGGAGTACCTGTTCGGCAAGACGCTGGGTCGCGACCAGGTGGATCCGAATACCGGTGAGCTGATCTGTCCCTGCAACACCGAGATCACTCCGGAGCTGCTGGAGAAGATCGCCCAGGCCGGTATCACCCAGATCGAGACCCTCTACACCAACGATCTCGATTGCGGTCCCTTCATCTCCGACACGCTCAGGCTGGACGCCACGGGTTCCCAGCTCGAGGCGCTGGTCGAGATCTATCGCATGATGCGTCCCGGTGAGCCGCCTACCAAGGAGAGCGCCGAGACCCTGTTCAACAACCTGTTCTTCAGCGCGGATCGCTACGATCTCTCCGGCGTCGGCCGGATGAAGTTCAACCGCCGCCTGCGTCGCGACAGCGATACCGGCTCCGGCGTGCTGGACCGTCGCGACATCCTGGATGTGCTCAGGGAGCTTATCCACATCCGCAACGGCTTCGGTGTTGTGGACGATATTGACCACCTGGGCAACCGCCGCATTCGCTGCGTGGGCGAGATGGCCGAGAACCAGTTCCGCGTGGGCCTGGTGCGCGTCGAGCGTGCGGTCAAGGAGCGTCTCTCCATGGCCGAGAGCGAGGGCCTGATGCCCCAGGACCTGATCAACGCCAAGCCCGTCGCCGCGGCGGTCAAGGAGTTCTTCGGTTCCAGCCAGCTCTCCCAGTTCATGGACCAGAACAACCCGCTCTCCGAGGTCACTCACAAGCGCCGCGTCTCCGCGCTTGGCCCCGGCGGCCTGACCCGTGAGCGGGCCGGCTTCGAGGTGCGTGACGTTCACGCCACCCACTACGGCCGGCTGTGCCCGATCGAGACCCCAGAAGGTCCGAACATCGGCCTGATCAACTCCCTGGCCACCTATAGCCACACCAACAGCTACGGTTTCCTCGAGACGCCCTATCGCAAGGTGATGGATGCCCAGGTGACCGACGACGTCGTGCACCTGTCGGCCATCGAGGAGGGTGACTTCGTCATCGCCCAGGCCTCGGCCACCGTCAACGAATCGAACAAGCTGATCGACGACCTGGTTCAGGTTCGCCACAAGGGCGAGACCACCTTCATGCGTCCCGAGCAGGTGACGCTGATGGACGTCTCTCCGCGCCAGGTGGTTTCCGTTGCCGCAGCGCTGATCCCGTTCCTGGAGCACGATGACGCGAACCGCGCCCTGATGGGCGCCAACATGCAGCGTCAGGCGGTGCCTACCCTGCGTGCCGACAAGCCGCTGGTCGGCACCGGCATGGAGCGCTTCGTGGCCCGCGATTCCGGGGTCTGCGCCGTGGCCAGCCGTGGCGGGGTAATCGATTCGGTCGATGCCAAGCGTATCGTGGTGCGCATCAATGAGGATGAGATCATCGGCGGCGAGGCCGGCGTCGATATCTACAACCTCACCAAGTATGTGCGTTCCAACCAGAACACCTGCATGAACCAGCGGCCCATCGTGCGCCCCGGCGACAGCGTCGCTCGCGGCGATATCCTGGCCGATGGACCCTCCGTGGACATGGGGGATCTGGCCCTGGGTCAGAACATGCGCATCGCCTTCATGCCCTGGAACGGCTACAACTTCGAGGACTCCATCCTGCTCTCCGAGCGGGTGGTCCAGGAAGACCGCTTCACCACCATTCATATCCAGGAGCTGACCTGCGTCTCCCGCGATACCAAGCTGGGTCCGGAGGAGATTACCTCCGATATCCCCAACGTGGGCGAATCGGCGCTCTCCAAGCTGGATGAGGCCGGTGTGGTCTATATCGGTGCCGAGGTGGGGCCGGGCGACATTCTGGTGGGCAAGGTGACGCCCAAGGGCGAGACCCAGCTGACGCCGGAAGAGAAGCTGCTGCGTGCGATCTTCGGTGAGAAGGCCAGTGACGTTAAGGATACCTCCCTGCGTGCCCCCACCGGCATGAAGGGCACCGTCATCGACGTCCAGGTCTTCACCCGCGACGGCGTGGAGAAGGACTCCCGGGCCGTCGCCATCGAGCAGATGCAGCTCGACGAGGTGCGCAAGGATCTCCAGGAGACCTACCGCATCGCCGAAGACGCCACCTTCGAACGCCTCAAGCGTACCCTGAGCGGCCAGGCCGTCAACGGTGGGCCCAAGCTGAAGAAGGGTGACCTCCTCACCGAGAGCTATCTCGAGGAGCTGCCGCGGCAGCAGTGGTTCAAGCTGCGCCTGCAGGATGAGGCCCTCAACGAACTGCTGTCCCAGGCCGACGAGCAGCTCGAGAATCGGCGCAAGGAGATGGACGAGCGTTTCGAGGACAAGAAGCGCAAGCTCACCCAGGGCGACGATCTGGCCCCGGGTGTGCTCAAGATCGTCAAGGTCTACATGGCCGTCAAGCGTCGCCTGCAGCCCGGTGACAAGATGGCCGGTCGTCACGGCAACAAGGGTGTCATCTCGGCGATCATGCCCATCGAGGACATGCCCTTCGATGACAACGGCGAGCCGGTGGACGTGGTCCTGAACCCGCTGGGCGTGCCGTCGCGCATGAACGTGGGTCAGATCCTCGAGACACACCTGGGCCTTGCCGCCTGGGGCCTGGGTCGCAAGATCGATGGCATGCTCCGCGATGCGCGCGAGCAGCAGGTCGCCGAGATCCGCGACTTCCTGGGGCAGGTCTACAACTCCACTCCGGGTACCCGGGTCGAGGAGATCGAGACCCTCACCGACGACGAGGTGATCGCCCTGGCGAAGAACCTCAAGGCGGGTGTTCCCATGTCCACGCCGGTGTTCGACGGGGCGGATGAGCATGAGATCAAGCACCTGCTGCGTCTGGCCGATCTGCCGGACTCCGGTCAGATGACGCTCTACGATGGCCGCTCCGGCGATGCCTTCGACCGTTCGGTGACCGTCGGCTACATGTACATGCTCAAGCTCAACCACCTGGTCGACGACAAGATGCACGCGCGCTCCACCGGCTCCTACTCGCTGGTCACCCAGCAGCCGTTGGGCGGCAAGGCGCAGTTCGGTGGTCAGCGCTTCGGTGAGATGGAGGTCTGGGCCCTGGAAGCCTACGGCGCGGCCTATACCCTCCAGGAGATGCTCACCGTCAAGTCCGACGACGTGGAGGGTCGCACCAAGATGTACAAGAACATCGTGGACGGCGATCACACCATGCAGGCAGGCATGCCGGAATCCTTCAACGTGCTCGTGAAGGAGATCCGCTCGCTGGGCATCGATATCGAGTTAGAGAGCTAGGAGCCCCCATGAAAGATTTGGTGAAAGTCCTCAAATCGCAGTCTCAGACCGAAGAGTTTGATGCGATCAAGATCACTCTGGCCTCGCCGGACATGATTCGCTCCTGGTCGTTCGGCGAGGTGAAGAAGCCCGAGACCATCAACTACCGCACCTTCAAGCCGGAGCGGGATGGCCTGTTCTGCGCCAAGATCTTCGTCCCGGTGAAGGACTACGAGTGCCTGTGCGGCAAGTACAAGCGCATGAAGCACCGCGGGATCATCTGCGAGAAGTGCGGCGTCGAGGTCACCAAGGCCGCCGTGCGTCGCGAGCGGATGGGTCACATCGAGCTGGCGAGCCCGGTCGCGCACATCTGGTTCCTCAAGTCGTTGCCGTCGCGCATCGGCATGTTCCTGGACATGACCCTGCGCGATATCGAGCGCGTGCTCTATTTCGAGAGCTTCGTGGTCATCGATCCGGGCATGACGACCCTCGAGCGCGGCCAGCTGCTCAACGACGAGCAGTACTTCGAGGCCCTGGAGGAGTTCGGGGATGATTTCGATGCCCGCATGGGCGCCGAGGCCGTCCAGGCGCTGCTCAAGGACATCGACCTGGCCGAGGAGATCGATCGCCTGCGCGAGGAGATCCCCCAGACCAACTCCGAGACCAAGATCAAGAAGCTCTCCAAGCGGCTCAAGCTGCTCGAGGCCTTCTACAACTCCGGTAACGCGCCGGCGTGGATGGTCATGGAGGTGCTGCCGGTGCTGCCGCCGGACCTGCGTCCGCTGGTGCCGCTGGACGGTGGCCGCTTCGCGACCTCGGATCTCAACGACCTCTACCGCCGGGTGATCAACCGCAACAACCGCCTGAAGCGTCTGCTCGACCTCAATGCGCCGGATATCATCGTGCGCAACGAGAAGCGCATGCTCCAGGAGGCGGTGGACGCCCTGCTGGACAACGGTCGCCGCGGTCGCGCCATCACCGGCTCCAACAAGCGCCCCCTGAAGTCCCTGGCCGACATGATCAAGGGCAAGCAGGGCCGCTTCCGCCAGAACCTGCTGGGCAAGCGCGTCGACTACTCCGGCCGCTCGGTCATCACCGTCGGCCCGACCCTGCGCCTGCACCAGTGCGGTCTGCCCAAGAAGATGGCTCTGGAGCTGTTCAAGCCGTTCATCTACTCGAAGCTTCAGAGCCTCGGCTACGCCTCGACCATCAAGGCGGCCAAGAAGATGGTCGAGCGCGAGACGGTGGAGGTGTGGGACATCCTCGCCGACGTCATCCGCGAGCATCCGGTGCTGCTCAACCGCGCCCCGACCCTCCACCGCCTCGGCATCCAGGCTTTCGAGCCGCTGCTGATCGAGGGCAAGGCGATCCAGCTTCATCCGCTGGTGTGCGCCGCCTACAACGCCGACTTCGACGGTGACCAGATGGCGGTCCACGTACCGCTGACCCTGGAAGCCCAGCTCGAAGCGCGGACGCTGATGATGGCGACGAACAACGTGCTGTCGCCGGCCAACGGCGAGCCGATCATCGTGCCCTCCCAGGACGTGGTGCTGGGTCTCTACTACATGACCCGCGAGAAGATCAACGACAAGGGCGAGGGCATGGTGTTCGCCAACCTCGACGAGGTGGATCGTGCCTTCGGTACCCAGAACGTTGCCATGCATGCCCGGGTCAAGGTGCGCCTGGACGAGGTGGATGTGGACGAGGAGACCGGCGAGCGCAGCCACCATCGTCGCCTCTACGACACCACCGTGGGGCGCGCCCTGCTGTTCCGCATCCTGCCGGAGGGCGTGCCCTTCGCGCTGATCGACCAGCCGATGAAGAAGAAGGCGATCTCGAAGCTGCTCAACGAGGTGTATCGCCGTGCGGGCCTCAAGCCGACGGTCATCTTCGCCGATCAGCTGATGTTCACCGGCTTCCGCATGGCCACCTGGTCAGGCGCCTCCATCGGCGTCAACGACTTCGTCATCCCGGACGCCAAGGCCGAGATCATCGAGGCCGCCGAGGACGAGGTGAAGGAGATCGAGGACCAGTTCTCCTCGGGTCTCGTCACCGCCGGCGAGAAGTACAACAAGGTGATCGACATCTGGTCCAAGGCCAACGACAAGGTGGCCAGGGCGATGATGGACGGCATCGAGAAGGAGACCGTGAT
>PWEV01000194.1 GCA_003553625.1 Halomonas sp. | reverse complement strand
TCGGATCCACCATGCTGGCCCTCTCGCAACTGAGCCGGGATGTGCTGCGCACCCTGCGCGACCACCTCCGGCCTCTGATTGTCTATCATCTGTTCTTCACCCTGCTGGCTTCGCTCCTGCTCCTGCCGGCAGTGGCCTGGAGCCTGACCCGACTGCTCGCCCGCTTCGGCCGCCCGGTGATCACCAACGCCGAGCTGGTCGACATCCTGATGAGCGTCGGCGGTGCGCTGTGGCTGCTGGCCGCCATCGGCCTCACCTTTCTGGTGCTCTTTCTCCAGCAGGCGGGGATGATCCTGGTATCGGCACGCCCCAGGGATAACCATGTGCGCCTGGCCTTCGAGGCACTCTGGTGGACCCTGCGCCGGCTGCCCCAGCTGGCGGCGCTGGTGGTGGTGCAGGTCGGCGTCCACCTGCTGCTGCTGATTCCCGTGGCGTTCGCCATCGCCTGGCTCTACGGCGTCTTCCTGGGCGGGCTGGACCCCTATTATATTCAGCGCGTACGCCCGCCGGCGCTGTGGCAGTTCCTGGCCATCGGCCTGCCGCTGGCGATAACCTGGGCGGCCATCGCCGCCACTCTCTACTTCCGCTGGATCCTGGCCCTGCCGCTCGTGGCACTGGAGGGACTGTGGCCCCGCCAGGCGCTGGCACGCAGCCACCGCCTGACCCACGGGCGCAAGGGGCCGATTGCCGTGGCGGTAATCTCCCTGCTGCTGGTGATCATCGCCCTGCCTCTGATGACCACCCTGCTCTTCGATCGGCTGTTCACGCCCCTGCTGTGGTGGTTGCCGGAACGCAACGCCGTGCTGGTGCCCGCCACCCTGGCCTACCTCACCGCCTATGTGCTGCTGACCCTGGCCATCACCTTCGTCGGCATCGCCGCCAACGCCCTGCTCTCCGCCTGCCTCACCCTGCGCCTGGCCCACCGGGAGCCGCGTCCGGCCCCGCCCCCCGGCAACGCCCATCCCGGCCGCCTGGCCTGGGCGCTGGAACTGGGGGTGATCGCCTTTGCCCTGTCCCAGGCATGGCTGATCGTCAACAGCTTCGAGCTGCGTGACGAGGTCGCCGTCATCGCCCACCGAGGCAGCTCCATGGCCGCCCCGGAGAACACCCTGGCGGCCGTGGAACAGGCGCTGGCCGACGGCGCCGACTACGTGGAGATCGACGTGCGCCTCACCGCCGACGGCGAGGTGGTGCTGTTCCACGACCGCAGCCTGACCCGCCTCACCGGGGACCCGCGCAACCTGGGTGATGTGACGCGGGAGGAGCTGGCGACCTTCGACGTGGGGAGCTGGTTCGGCGACGCCTTCCAGGGAGAACGGATTCCCGGCCTCGACGAGGCCCTGGTCGCGGCACGCGGCCGAGGCGCCCTGATGATCGACATGAAGCCGGATCCCGGCCGCGAGGTGGCGCTGGTGGAGGCGGTGATCGCCACTCTCCACGAAGAGGCGGCTCGGCGCAGGAGCTGCCTGGACGAGGCCGCCGACGCCCGTGCAGCCGCCGCCTGCGGCACCCCGGACGTCATCGGCGAGATGCGGCTGGCGACCATGTCGGCGGCACTGATCGAGGAGATTCGCGCCAGAGAACCCGAACTCAGGGTGACACTTCTGGCCCAGCTGATCCTGCCCGGCACCCTGGACCGACGCGGCTTCGACGCCCTGGGGCTGCGCCACAACCGCATCACCGACAACGAGATCCGCCTGGCGCGCTACTACGGCTACGAGGTGCATGCCTGGACCATCAACGACCGCGCCCGGATGTCTCAGCTGATCGACCTGGGCGTCGACGCCATCATCACCGACCGCCCGGAGCTGCTCGCCGAGCTGCTGGACGACCGCCGCGAACTCGGCGACGGCGCCCTGCTGCTGGTGAAGTTGCGCAACTGGCTGCGCAGTTGACGCGGACGATCTGGTCTATGATCAGTGAGGGCCTGACACAACAGCAGGTCATCAGGGGTGCCCGCCATGGTGATTCCCGACGCTTCCCGTGACTCTTCTCTAGAACCGGCGCCCGACCCGGCTCCCGACTATGTCGAGCCGATTCAGGGCCCGAGCGCCAGCGATACCTCACAAGACGCCCTGAACCTTGCCGGTCGACCGCTGATCGAGGCCGAACGCGCCATCGTCTCGGGCCGTCGCGTTCACTACGCGCTGCAGCCGCCCGACGATAGCAAGGCGCCACTGACCGGCCTGGCGCTCTCTGGCGGTGGCATTCGCTCGGCGACCTTCTCGCTCGGGGTGTTGCAGGCCCTGGCCGAGGCGGATTTGCTCAAGCGCATCGATTATCTCTCCACGGTATCCGGCGGCGGCTATCTCGGGACCTCGCTGATCTGGTGGGCCAGTGGCAAGAGCGGCGAGACCTTCGGGGTGGGCCCACCCAGCCAGGAGTCGCCCGGCTGCGAACGCTTCCCCTATGCCACTCGTCAGGAAGACGCGGAACACTCCCGGCGGCTGCTCGACAACCTGCGCCGGAACGGGCGCTACCTGACCCCTGGCGCCGGCATCACCGGCCTCTCGCTGCTCAGCGTGGTGCTGCGTGGTTCGCTTATCCAGCTGGCCTTCTGGCTGCCGCTGGTGGTGCTTTTGCTGACGGTGCTGCAAGCCTTCCTCGCCCTGCCGATCATGACGGCGGTGCCTGCAGACCTGGTCGCCACTCCACTGCTGCCGGAGGTTCGATCGGTACCGGTGTGGCTGAGCCCGGTCGCCTTCGGCGGAGTGCAGCTGGCGCTGGTCATCTGTGCGCTGGGCATCTTCTACTGGTGGGTGACCCGCTCCGGGCCTGAGCATCCTCCAAACGGCCTGGAACGTCTGCTCGAGCGCCCCCACCCGGTCATCGCACCGCTGGCGATGCTGTTGGCCGTCATGATCCTGATCGCCGGGCTGCTGGCCTACCCGGCCTGGCCGGGATTGACGGCCCTGCTGGGGGTGGCCGGAATGATGGGGGTCGCCTTCGCGGTACTGGCCGTGCTCTACAGCCTGATCACGGGTGCCGTCATGGTGGCCGGCGAACGGCCATTCGTTCACCTGCTGGGCTACGACATGCGGCGGCTGTGGGAGACCTGGGCCGGCTTCGGCGCCGGGGTCATGATGGTGCTGGCCCTGATCGGCAGCCTGCCGCTGCTGTCATGGTTGTTGACCCTGGGCAGCGACAGTGCGGGCAAGCTGGGGGGACTGGGCGCAATGCTCTCCGGGATGGTCGCAGCGGGCTTCGCCTTTCAACGCACCGGGCGGCTGTTCTCCGATATGGCGCCGGAGGCTCAGCCCTGGCGAAGTGCCGCCTTGGCCTGCAGCCTGCTGCTGCTGGGCATGGGGCTGCTGGCGCACGAGCTATCGATGCTGCTGCATGCCAGCGGCCCACTGGCATGGCTGAGTCTGGCACTCGGCATTGCCACCTTCGGCTGGCTCTGCAACATCAACTACATCACGGTCCATCGCTACTACCGTGACCGTCTTATGGAAGCCTTTATGCCGAGTTTCAGCGCCGCAACACAGGGGCTGACCGGACCGGCTCCCAACACGGCCGATGCCATGCGCCTGGCCGACAGCCTGGCCGCCTGCCAGCGGGCCCCCTACCCACTGATCAACACCAACGCCGTGCTGGTCAACGCCCGCAATGTCAGGGCCCGGTCACGCGGCGGTGACGGATTCCTGCTCAGCCCCCTCTACTGTGGCAGCAACAGCACCGGCTGGCGGGCCACACGGCACTTCATGCACGACCGCATGACTCTGGCTACCGCCATGGCCATTTCCGGTGCCGCCGCCAACCCGAATACCGGGGTCGGCGGGGTCGGCTTGTCACGCTCGCGGCTGGTATCGGTCACCATGGCCCTGTTCAACCTGCGCCTGGGATACTGGGTGCCACACCCCGGTCATCGCCGGAGTCGACGCCCCCATCAGTTCTGGCCGGGACTCAGCGCCATCCTGCCATGGGGTCACCGGGAAGATGCCCCCTTTCAGGAACTGACCGACGGCGGTCATTTCGAGAACCTGGGCCTCTATGAACTGATGCGCCGTCGCGTGAGCCTGATCATCACCTGCGACGGCAGCCAGGACCAACAGTCCCGTTTCGGTACATTGCAGCTTGCCCTGCAGCGCTGCCGGGAGGATTTCGGCGCTCGCGTGATCTTCGATGCCGATGAGCACGGTGAAGAACGTGGCACCCATGCCGATGGCGGTCCCCTGGATGCTTTGATCCCCGACGATGCCGTCCGCTACCCCAGCGGCACCCGTCTCTCGCGCCGCGGCTTCATCACCGGCGAGGTCCGCTATTCCGATGGTAGTCGTGGCCTGCTGATCTATATCAAATCGACGCTCATCCCGGGCCTTCCCTTGTCGCTACTGGGCTATCGTGACACCAGTCCGACGTTTCCCGACGAGCCCACCAGCGATCAGTTCTTCAACGAGACCCAGTTCGAATCCTATCGCCAACTGGGCTATCGCATCGCCACGGACATGGTGGCAGATGCCGACCTTGACCTGGCCAGGCGGCTGGCCGAGCAGGTTCCCGATGCGCCCGGCTGAGCCGTGAGCCTGGCAACGCCGGCACCGCCCCTGCGAAGGGTCGGCACCGGCAGGACAAGGCTTGTCAGGACATGCCAGCCAGGATCGATCAGTCGCCCATCACCACACCTTCCCGGCGCGGGTCGGCGCCGCCGAAGAAGCCCGTCTCGGTGCGCTGGATCGCCTGCAGCCCGCTGACCAGCTCACGCTCGCTGGCCTCGTGTCCCCGGGCATTGAGCGCCTCCAGGGTCTCGGCCGGGAAACGCCCCTCCTCCAGGAACACCGGCCCCCCCAGGGTGATGGCGTGGGGCAGGTTCAGCGCCTCCTGGGCGTCGAGCCCCCAGTCGAGCATCGCCACCAGCGCCTTGGCGGTGTAGTGGATGATCGCCGCCCCGCCCGGCGAGCCGAGGCTCGCCACCAGCTCGCCCCGGCTGTCGCCGTCCCGCGCGAAGACCAGGGTCGGGCTCATGCTGGAGCGCGGCCGCTTGTTCGCTTCCACCCGGTTGGCGATGGGGTTGCCGTCCGCGTCCTCCGGAGCGAAGGAGAAGTCGGTGAGCTCGTTGTTGAGCAGGTAGCCGCCGGCAAGACCGGTGCCGCCATCGGCGAGGATCCGCGCACCGAAGGCGGCCTCGATGGTGGTGGTCATGGCGATGGCGTTGCCGTGCTCGTCGACGATGCTGATATGACTGGTGCCGTATTCAGACTGATCGGGGTGTTGCCCCCAGGCGGTGGCGAGTTCGCCGGGATTGCCCGGCTGGGCGCCACCGCTGCCCAGGCTCTCCTCGCCGATCAGCGCCGCGCGCAGGGCCAGGTAGTCGGGGGCGAGCATCACCGACCAGTCGCCGCCGGGGGCTTCGACGAAGTCCGGATCGGCGATATAGCGCCCACGGTCGGCGAAGGCCAGCCGCGCGGCCTCGAGAAACTGATGCAGCCAGGGCTCGGAGGGCACGCCCTCCTCGACCGCTGGATCCACCTCGGGCAGGTGATCGAGAATGCCGAGGATCTGCATCACGGTGAGATGGCCGGACGAGGGCGGCGGAAAGCCGCATACCTCATAGGCCATCCAGGCGGTGCAGAGGGGGTCGCGCCGCTTGGCCTCGTAGCCGGCCAGGTCGTCCGTGGTGATGGCGCCCCCGCGAGTGTGATGCCCCTGTACCCGGGCCACCAGATCCTCGGCGATGGGGCCCTCGTGCAGGGCGGCGCTGCCGTGCTCGGCGATCTCGCTCAGGATGGCGGCAAGCGCCGGATTCTTGAGGGTGACGCCGGCCTGCAGCGGCTCACCGTCGGGATAGTAGAAGTCGCTGCCAAGCGGATCATCGCGGAGCGGCTGTTCGCTGGCCAGGCTCGTGGCCAGGCGCGGGCTCACCACGAAGCCCTGCTCGGCCAGGCGAATCGCGGGGCCGAACAGCTCGGCCCAGGGCAGCCGGCCGTGCTCGGCATGAGCCAGTTCCAGCATGCGCAGCGTACCGGGCACGCCCACCGAAAGTCCGCTGGCCGCGGCCTCCATGAAGGGCAGCGGCTCGCCGTGCTCGTCGAGGAACAAGCCGCCGTTCACGGCGGCCGGCGCGGTTTCACGACCGTCGTAGGCGGCCACCGCCTCGCCGTCATGGTGCATCAGGAAGGCGCCGCCACCGATACCGCTGGACTGAGGCTCCACCAGCGTCAGCACCATCTGCACCGCCACGGCGGCATCGATGGCGCTGCCCCCTGCGTTCAGCACCTGATAGCCGGCGTCGGTAGCCAGCGGATTGGCGGCGGCCACCGCGAACCGCTCGGTGGCCCAGCCCGGCTTTTCCTGGGTCTCTGAGGCCACCTCGGGGGCGATGGCCGGCAGGTCATACTGGAAGGCGACCTCGGCCGAGGCCGCAAGCGGCAGGCCCAGCATCAGGGTCGCGGTAACCGGCACCAGGAGCCGGCGGCGGAAGGGAATGGCGGGCAGTGTCATGAGGACAGGCTCCTTGTCGCTGTAATTGGCATGAGGGAGTCTGTCAGCATAGACGAAAGACGCCCGGTCGACGGGGGTCGACCGGGCGTCCCTGTGACCGCCAGAGGCTTATGCCAGAGTTTCGCCAGCGAGCATGAACCAGGTCTCGAGGACCGCATCCGGATTGAGCGACACCGAGTCGATGCCCTGCTCCATCAGCCACTTGGCCAGGTCCGGGTGATCCGACGGCCCCTGGCCGCAGATGCCCACGTACTTGCCCTGGGCGCGGCAGGCCTGGATGGCCATGGCCAGCAGCTTCTTGACCGCCGGGTTCCGCTCGTCGAACAGGTGGGCAACGATCCCGGAGTCGCGATCCAGCCCCAGGGTAAGCTGAGTCAGGTCGTTGGAGCCGATGGAGAAGCCGTCGAAATATTCGAGAAACTCGTCGGCAAGCAGGGCGTTGGCCGGCAGCTCGCACATCATGATGACCTTGAGGCCGTTGTCACCGCGTTTGAGGCCGTTGGCGGCCAGCAGCTCGACCACCTGGCGAGCCTCGTCGGTAGTGCGCACGAAGGGCACCATGATCTCGACGTTATCCAGGCCCATCACCTCGCGAACCCGCTTGAGCGCCCGGCACTCCAGCTCGAAGCAGGGGCGGAAGGCGTCGGAGATGTAGCGCGAGGCGCCGCGGAAGCCGAGCATCGGGTTCTCTTCGCCCGGCTCGTAGAGCTTGCCGCCGATCAGGTTCTCGTACTCGTTGGACTTGAAGTCCGACAGGCGCACGATGACTCGCTGGGGGTGGAAGGCGGCGGCCAGGGTGGAAATGCCCTCCACCAGCTTGTCCACGTAGAAGTCCACGGGACTGGCGTAGCCGGCAATACGCAGGTCGATGGTCTGCTGCAGGTCGGCGGGCAGGGTGTCATAGTCAAGCAGTGCCTTGGGATGCACACCGATCATTCGATTGATGATGAATTCCAGGCGCGCCAGGCCGACACCGGCACTGGGCAGGCTGGCAAAGCCGAAGGCGCGGTCGGGGTTGCCCACGTTCATCATGATCTTGAAGGGGATCTCGGGCATGGCATTGACGCTGGTCACGCTGCGATCGAAGGCCAGCAGCCCCTCATAGACGTGGCCGGCGTCCCCCTCGGCGCAGGAGACCGTGACCTCGCGGCCATCCGCCAGGACCTCGGTGGCGTCGCCGCAGCCCACCACCGCCGGGATACCGAGTTCACGGGCGATGATCGCCGCGTGACAGGTGCGGCCGCCGCGATTGGTGACGATGGCTGAGGCGCGTTTCATGATCGGCTCCCAGTCGGGATCGGTCATGTCGGTGACCAGCACATCGCCGGGATGCACCTTGTTCATGTCCTCCGGGGAGAACACCACCTTGACGGTGCCCTGGCCGATACGCTGGCCGATGGCGCGACCGGAAATCAGGTTGCGACCCTTCTCCTTCAACTGGAAACGCTCCAGCTGGCCGCCCTCCTGCTGGGAAACCACGGTCTCGGGGCGTGCCTGGACGATATAGAGCTCGCCGTCGTCACCGTCCAGCGCCCACTCGATATCCATGGGGCGCTCGTAGTGCTGCTCGATGGTCACCGCCTGACGGGCCAGAGACATGATCTGCTCGTCGTTGATGCAGAAGCGGCCGCGCTCCCGGAGCGGCACGTCAACGGTTTCCACGGACTTGCCGGCGCTGGCCTCCTGACCGTAGATCATCTTGATCAGCTTGGAGCCCAGGTTGCGCCTCAGCACGGCAGGACGACCGGCGGCCAGGGTGGGCTTGTGGACATAGAACTCGTCGGGGTTCACCGCGCCCTGCACCACCGTCTCGCCCAGGCCCCAGGAGGCGGTGACGAAGACGGCGTCACGGTAACCTGACTCGGTGTCCAGGGTGAACATCACCCCGCTGGCACCGGTCTCGGAGCGCACCATCTTCTGCACGCCGGCGGAGAGCGCCACGTTCTCGTGGGCGTAGCCGCGGTGGACACGGTAGGAGATGGCACGGTCATTGAACAGCGAGGCAAATACCTCGTGCACCGCGCGCTTGATGTTGTCGAAGCCTTCGATGTTGAGGAAGGTCTCCTGCTGGCCGGCGAAGGAGGCATCCGGCAGGTCTTCGGCGGTGGCCGATGAGCGCACGGCAACCTTGAGATTGGCGTGCTGAGCCAGGAGCTGCTCGTAGGCATTACGCAGGTGCTGCTCGAAGGTCGGCGGCAACGGCGTCTCGATGATCCACTGGCGGATCTCGGCGCCGGTTTTGGCCAGGGCAGTCACATCGTCCACGTCCAGGGTGGCCAGCGCCGTGTTGATACGCTCGTTGAGACCCTTATGGGAGAGAAATTCGCGGTAGGCGTGGGCCGTGGTGGCGAAGCCGCCGGGCACGGTCACCCCGGCGCCGGCCAGATTGGAGATCATTTCCCCGAGGGAAGCATTCTTGCCCCCGACACGGTCAACATCGTCCATGCCCAGCACATCGAACCACAGAATGTAATCGTCCACGGGACCCCCTTGGCTTACCACGACAGGTGACCATGCCGAGAAGGCATGATGAGATGGTCGGCACTCTAACAAGAGGGGGCCATATTCGCCATTGGTCTAAACGGGTAGGGAGTGGAGGATTTTTACAACAGCGAGCCGATTTCACGAATTTCTGTAGTCACATCACCCGGTACCCCAGCGGTCGAGGCTTGTGGCCAGCGGCCGAGGCACCGACAATGGGACCCGACACCGAGTCGATTTCTTCCCCACTTTCTGCGACGACACCGATATGACCCGTACCGCCTTCTTCATCTCCGACGGCACCGGCATCACCGCCGAGAGCCTGGGCCGCAGCCTTCTGGCGCAGTTCGAGAACGTCGAGATCCGCATGGTCACCAAACCCTACATCGACTCGGTGGAGAAAGCCGAAAATCTGGTGGCGGTCATCAACGCCACCGCGGTGAAGGACGGCGAGAAGCCGATCATCATCGACACCATCGTCGACAGTACGATTCGCGATGTCATTCGCCAGGCCGAGGGTTTCATGGTCGATATCTTTTCGACCTTTCTCAAGCCCCTGGAGCAGGAACTCGAGACACACTCGAGCTACAGCGTGGGCCGCACTCACTCCATCGGCAAGGATGAGGTCTATATGGACCGCATCCACTCGGTGCATTTCGCCCTGGACAACGACGACGGCGCCCGCACCCACCAGTACGACAAGGCCGATGTGATTCTGGTAGGCGTCTCGCGCTGCGGCAAGACCCCGACCTCGCTTTACCTGGCGCTTCAGTTCGGCGTCCGCGCCGCCAACTATCCCCTCACCGAGGATGATCTCGACGAGGATGGCACCCTCAAGCTGCCCAAAGCGCTGGTACCTCACCGCCATAAACTGTTCGGCTTGACCATCGACCCGCGACGGCTGGCAGCCATTCGCCACGAGCGCCGCCCCAACAGCCGCTACAGCTCCATGGACCAGTGTGCACAGGAGGTCGGCCAGGCCGAAAGCCTCTACCGTCAGTTGCACATCCCCTTTATCGACGCCACCCGCTTCTCGGTGGAAGAGATCTCCACCCGGATGATCGCCGAAATGGGGCTGACTCGGCGTTTCTCGCCCCGCTAACGCACGACGCCCGCCCTTCTTAGCCGGGCGATGTCGTCCCGGGTGAGGCCCATCTCGATGAGAATCTGGTCGCTGTCCTGGCCAATACGCGGTGGTGCCACGTCACTGGTTGCCGACTCTCCGTCGAAACGCAGCGGGTTGGCTACCTGGGGCACCTCCAGCCCGGCGCGCTTGAGGGTCCGGTGAAGACCGCGATGCTGCACCTGGGGGTCGTCGAACACCTCCGTGAGCGTATTGATGGGACCGGCGGGAATGCCGCGGATCTCCAGCTCGGCGAGCCAGTCGTTGCGACTGCGGGTCATGAGGATCGCCTGAATCATCGGCACCAGCACCCGGCGGTTACCGACCCTGGCCGCGTTGCTGGCGTAGGCCGGGTCCTCCGCCCACTCCGGGTGGCCGAGCAGCTTGGCGAAACGTGCGAACTGGGCATCGTTGCCCACGGTGAGCACCAGGTGGCCGTCGGCACAGGCGAAGGCCTGATAGGGCACGATGTTGGGATGGGCGTTGCCGTGGCGCTCCGGGTTCTCGCCACTGACCAGGGTGTTCAGCGCCTGGTTGGCCAGGGTCGCCACCTGGACGTCAAGCAGCGCCACGTCCACATGGCGCCCCTCTCCGGTGCGCGCACGCTCCTGGAGCGCCGCCAGAACCCCCACGCTGGCATAGAGCCCGGTCATCACATCGGTGATTGCAACGCCGGTCTTCATCGGCAGGCCGTCGGGCTCGCCGCCGAGGCTCATCAGTCCACCCATGGCCTGGATCATGAAGTCGTAGCCGGCGCGATGGGCGTAGGGGCCGTCCTGACCGAAACCGGTGATGGAACAGCCGATCAGCCGCGGATTGATGGCCTTCAGACTCGCGTAGTCCAGGCCGTAGCGGGCCAGCCCACCCACCTTGAAGTTCTCCAGCAGGATATCGGCGCCTTCCGCCAGCCGGCGGATCAGCGCCTGCCCCTCCTCCGTGGCGATATCCACGGCCAGCGACTGCTTGCCGCGATTCGCACACAGGTAGTAGGCGGCGACCTTCTCCACCTGATCCGCTTCGGCGAGCCAGGGCGGCCCCCAGCCGCGGGTGTCATCGCCCCGCTCGGGGTGTTCGACCTTGATCACCCGGGCGCCCAGGTCGGCGAGCAGCTGGCCGGCCCAGGGGCCGGCCAGTACTCGCGACATGTCGAGCACCGTGATGCCGTCCAGCGGTCCGCTCATCGTGAGCTCCTTGCTACCGTGTGCCGATAGTGGCACCACTCGGGGCTGACCCGGCGGCAGGACGTCGAGGAGGCGCTGTGAATACGTCCCTGTACGCTACCTCGGCCATTCATGGTCCTCGGACCTCCTCTACGCCCTGCCCCCGGCGCCCCGCGTTTTCATCAGCTTTTTATCAACCGGTAAAGGCCTGCAGGCCGGTCTGGGCGCGGCCGAGAATCAAGGCGTGGACGTCGTGGGTGCCCTCGTAGGTATTGACCGCCTCGAGATTCATCACATGACGAATCACATGGTACTCGTCGCTGATCCCGTTGCCGCCGTGCATGTCCCGGGCGACACGGGCGATGTCCAGGGCCTTGCCGCAATTGTTGCGCTTGATCAGCGAGATGGCCTCCGGTACCAGCTGGCCGTCATCGATCATGCGGCCTACGCGCAGGGCGGCCTGCAAGCCCAGGGCGATCTCGGTCTGCATGTCGGCGAGCTTCTTCTGGATCAGCTGGTTGGCGGCCAGCGGGCGACCAAACTGCTTGCGCTCCAGGGTGTAGTTGCGACCGGCGTGCCAGCACGCTTCGGCCGCGCCCATGACGCCCCAGGCGATGCCGTAGCGGGCACGATTGAGGCAGGAGAAGGGCCCCTTGAGGCCGGTGACGCTGGGTAGGCGCTGCTCGTCGGAGACCTCCACGTCCTGCATGGCAATCTGGCCGGTGATGGAGGCGCGCAGGCTGAACTTGCCTTCGATCTTGGGCGCCGAGAGTCCCGGCATGCCCTTCTCGAGGATAAAGCCGCGAATCACCCCTTCATCATCCTTGGCCCACACCACGAAGACGTCGGCGATGGGAGAATTCGTGATCCAGGTCTTGGCGCCATTGAGGCGCCAGCCGTTATCGGTGCGAGTGGCGCGGGTGGTCATGCCACCCGGATCGGAACCGTGGTCCGGCTCGGTAAGGCCGAAGCAGCCTACCCACTCGCCGGTGGCGAGCCGTGGCAGGTACTTTTCGCGCTGCTCCTCGCTGCCGAAGGCGTGGATGGGGTACATCACCAGGCTTGACTGCACGCTCATGGCGCTGCGATAGCCGGAATCGACCCGCTCCACCTCGCGGGCGACCAGGCCGTAACTGACGTAGTTGAGCCCGGCGCAGCCGTAGCCGTCGATGGTGGCGCCCAGCAGACCCAGCTCGCCCATCTCATTCATGATTTCGCGATGGAATATCTCGTGGCGATTGGCCTGCAGCACCCGCGGCAGGAGCTTCTCCTGGCAGTAGTCGTGGGCGGTCTGGTGGACCATGCGCTCGTCTTCGGTGAGCTGGTCGATCAGGCGGAGAGGATCTTCCCAGGTGACGGGTGTGATCTGGCTCATGGCGTGACTCCGTGGGTCTGGATGTGCTTAATTTCTACATTTTGTATTAATGTAGACCATAAGGACCCAACTGCCAAGCATAAAAAAGGCCCCCCGAAGGGG
>PWEV01000126.1 GCA_003553625.1 Halomonas sp. | reverse complement strand
GCCAGCTCGGCGATCTTCACCGGTTCGCCCATGTCGAGCACGAACACGTCGCCGCCGCGGGCCATGGCGCCGGCCTGGATCACCAGCTGGGCGGCCTCGGGGATGGTCATAAAGTAGCGAGTGATCTCCGGGTCGGTAACCGTGACCGGGCCGCCGGCGGCGATCTGGCGGCGGAACAGCGGCACCACAGAGCCGCTGGAGCCCAGCACGTTGCCGAAGCGCACCATGCTGAAGCAGGTGTCGCTCTGCGTCTTGGCCAGCCCCTGACACACCAGCTCGGCCAGGCGCTTGCTGGCGCCCATCACGTTGGTGGGGCGCACCGCCTTGTCGGTAGAGACCAGCACGAAGCTCTCCACCCCCGCCTCCACCGCCGCCCGGGCGGTCTCCAGGGTGCCCATCACGTTGTTGCGCAGCCCCTCCACCACGTTGTGCTCCACCATCGGCACATGCTTGTAGGCCGCGGCGTGATAGACCGTCTGCACGCAGAAGCTGGTCATGATCTTCTGCACGCGGCTGCGATGCTGCACCGAGCCCAGCAGCGCCTTCACCGGGCACTCGATGGCCTCCTCCCGGGCGATCTGCTCTAGCTCCTGCTCGATGCGGTAGAGGCTGAACTCGGAGAGCTCGAGCAGCAGCAGCTGCGCCGGGCGCTGCAGCAGGATCTGGCGACACAGCTCGCTGCCGATGGAGCCGCCGGCGCCGGTCACCATCACCACCTTGCCGGTGATGTTGGCCCCCATCAGCGAGGCGTCCGCCGGCACCGGGTCGCGGCCCAGCAGGTCTTCCACCGCCACGTCGCGCAGGTCGTTGATCTGCGCCCGACCGGCCACCACGTCGGCCATGCCGGGAATGGTCTGCACCGGCACGTCCAACGGCTCCAGGCGTTCCAGGATCTCGCGGCGCCGCGCCCGGCTGGCGCTGGGAATCGCCAGCAGCACCTTCTCGATCCCGTAGTCCGCGGTCAGGCGGCCGATCTCGTCGGTGGCATAGACCTTAAGCCCCTGGATGAAGGCGCCCTCCAGGTTCGGCGCATCGTCCACGAAGCCCACCGCCTCGTACTCGCTGCCATGGCGCAGCGCCTGCACCAGCTGGCGCCCCGCCGCTCCGGCCCCGTAGATCACCACCCGCGTCTTGTAGCGCAGCTGGTTGCGCAGGTAGATCCCGCGCAGCGCGAAGCGCACCCCGCCCACGGTCAGCAGGGCCAGCATGGCGTAGATGAACGGCACCGAGCGCGGCACCGGCAGCTGAAACAGGGTGTTGACCACCAGCAACGCCAGCGCCGACGCCCCTACCCCGGCCGCTATCGCCTTCACCGCTTTCATGCTCATGTAGCGAATCACCGCGCGGTAGAACCCCAGGCGGATGAAGATCGCCAGGCTCACCGGGATCACCACCGGCAGCACCCACCACACCCGCGCCTCGGTCACGAAGGCCCAGCTGTCCAGGCGCAGCAGCATGGCCAGCAGGAAGCTGGCGGTGATCAGCAGGCTATCCGCCGCCAGCTGCAGCAGGCGTTTCTGCCGGCGCGGCAGCCGGAACAAGGGTTGAAGCAGCGTCATTATCACTGGGGGGAGCCCTCTCATCCATGATGAGGAGAAACGTAGGAATAAAGTACGATTCTATCAGTCTCGGCCGGGTACTTCAGTTGCCTGAGGTGCCGGTTTGACGACAGGTCACGTAAGCAAGGGATTACGACGAAGGGCGCGCTCGGATGGCGACCGGCGCAGGCGGGGCTTGCGGTCAAGACTGGGGATCGTTGAGCCTGGCCTGGGCCTGGCACTGCCGGCACGTGATCTGAGCCAGGCCGTTGGGTCGGGGCTCGATGTCGAAGGCCTGCCAGCGTCGCCTGCCCTGGCCGATCTCCACGCTGCCACAGCGGCAGCTCAGGATGAAGGTGCCGACCGGATCGCGATCGAGGCGGATAGATGACATGGGGTCCCTCCCGGATGGTATCCGGCCAGGGTAAGCCCGCGGCCGACCCATCCATAGAGGAGAAACCCCACACCTCGCGTAGGCAAGGACTGACAGTCTCAAGACTTAGTCATCTAATCAGGCTCGAAGCGACGGCCCGGTGGGCGCTAGTGCTCCCAGCCGATGGCCAGCAGGCCCAGCGCCTCGTACATGGCACGCTCGGTCTTGCGCAGATTCGAGGCCGAGGGAACCCAGCTGCGACCCTGGCCGGCCTCCGGGTGCGAGGTCAGATAGTGGGTGGGCGCGGCCAGGGGATCCAGGCCGGCCTGGCGGAAGTGGCTCATGGAACGCGGCATGTGCGAGGCCGAGGTGACCAGCACCACTCTTGCGCCCTCGCCCAGGGTATCGCGCACGGCCTGGGCCTCCAGGCCGGTATCCGTCGGCCAGTCGAGCACCCGCAGCTGCCCCTCCGGCACGCCCAGCGCCACGGCCGCGGCGGCATAGCCCCGGGCCACCGGCGCGGTGTCGGCATCACGGCTGGCGCCGGTGACCACCAGCGACAGCTCGGGGTTCTGCCGCCACAGCCGAATGCCCTCCATCAGGCGGATCGCCGAGCTGTCGTTCAGTCGGCTCACGCTGGAGCGCGGCGCCTCGGGGTCCCAGCCACCGCCCAGCACCACCACCCCGGCCAGCGGGGCCTCGGCCGGGAGGGCCTCGGTCGGAAGAGTCAGCAGCGCCGGATAGCGCATCTCGAGCGGCAGCAGCAGCCGATCGGCCACGGGGGCCAGGCTTGCCAGCACCAGAAACGACAGGCCGAACCCGGCGACCGCCCCGCCCGTGCGCCGGAAGAGCCAGGCCAGCAGCGCAAGGCCCAGCGCCATGGCCGCGGCGGCATAGCCCCGGGCCACTGGCGCGGTGTCGGCATCACGGCTGG
>PWEV01000103.1 GCA_003553625.1 Halomonas sp. | reverse complement strand
GAGAGTGCAATGATGGGGATCGCCTCGTCGTGCTGCCGAATGCGCCGTGTTGCTTCGAAGCCGTCCATCACGGGCATCTGCAGGTCCATCAAGACCAGATCGACGCGATGCTGCTGAAGATGTTCAATGACCTCCCGGCCGTTTCCGGCGAGGCTCACCGTGATACCCAGATCTTCCAGCAGCCGTTTTGCCAGGGCCTGGTTGATAGGGTTGTCCTCGGCAAGCAGTACCCGTTTGCCGTTCAGGCGGCGGCTGTCCAGAGGTGTGTGCCGGTTAGGCTGGGGAATCGGCGTTGCACTGAGTTTCAGCGGCAGGCTGACGGTGAAGTGGCTGCCCTTGCCTGGCGTCGAGTTGACTTCAATCTCACCCCCCATCTGAACGATGAGGCGTTGGCAGATGACCAATCCCAGGCCGGTGCCACCATAGCGCCGGGAGGTGGAAGTGTCGGCCTGGGTGAAGGCGTCGAAGAGTCTGTTCTTCTGCGCGGCGCTGATGCCAATGCCGGTATCGGACACTTGGCAAGTCATGCGGCAGTTGCCGTGATCTATGGCGTCCACAGCGATATGCAGCCGCACCTCACCCTCATGGGTGAACTTGATGGCATTGCCGACCAGGTTGGTCAGTACCTGTCCCAGTCGAAGCGGGTCACCCAGTAACGCCGAGGCGACGCCGTCATCATGGGACACTCGAAAACGTAGGCCTTTTTCCTTCGCCGCGACAGAGAATAGCGCCTCCTGCTGGGTGACTAGCTGCTCCATGGAGAAGGGCACGGACTCAAGTTCCAGCTTTCCGGCTTCGATCTTGGAGTAGTCCAGAACATCATTGACGATGCTGAGCAGCAAATGCGACGACGTCTTGATCTTGCTGGTCCAGTCCTGCTGTTCGTCGCTCAGAGAGCTCTGTGACAAAAGCTCTCCGAAGCCGATGATGGCATTAAGCGGCGTGCGGATCTCATGGCTCATGTTGGCCAGGAACTGGCCCTTGGCACGACTGGAGTCCAGGGCACGTTGTTGTGCCTTCTTGAGATCGGTAATGTCGCGTCCTACGGCCTGAATCTCCAGCAGGCTGCCTGTCTCATCGAGGATGACGCTGTCTTCCCACGACAGCCATCGCCATCCGTTTATCGTCATGGCTCGTTGAACGATGTTGATACGATGGTGGGGAGGATGCTTGAGTTGTTCGATGGCCGCCAAGGTATTGGCCAGATCATCTTCATGCAATAGCGGTGTGAAGGTATTGCCAATCAGCTCTTCACGGGATTTCCCGAACGTCTGGCAATAGGCATCGTTGACGAAGGTAAACCGGTTTTGATTATCGACGCGTACGATCAGGTCCTGTTGAGACTCCACTAGGCTGCGGTAGAGCTGCTCCTGGCGCCTAAGGCGCTGTTCGCCGTGTTTTCTGTCGGTGATATCGGTGGCAATGCCCACGACCTGACGCTCCTGGGCGGGGCGCTCGAGCATGAGCGGTACCTTGACGGTCTGGAACCAGTGTTGCTCTCCCCGGGCATCCGTCAGCGTCTCTTCGGAAATATACTTCGCTCGTCCGGTGCTCATCACTTCGCGATCGTCGCGCAGGAAGGCCTCGATCTCTTCGCTGCTGGGAGGCATCTGATGGTCGGTCCGACCCATCAGCGCCGCCTTGGTGGTGCCGAACAGGCGCGCGACGCTCTCGTTGGCCAGGGTGTGGCGGCCGTGCCAATCCTTGGCGAAGACCGGATTCGGCAGGCTGTCGATGATCAGTTGCAGATAGGCTTTTTCGTTGGCGAGCTGTTCCTCGAGGGCGATTCGAGCCGATACGTCGTTGGCGGTGGCATAGATCCGCTCGCCTAGCGGGGTCGCCCGCCATTCGATATGGCGAAATTCGCCGTCGCGGTGGCGATAACGATTGATGAAGTCGGCCACCTTGTGGCCCTTCTGAATCTCGGCCAGGGTCGCGCACGTAACCTCAACATCCTCGGGGTGTACTTGCTCCATGAAAGAGCGACCCAGCAGATCCTCTGGCGCATAGCCGAGTTCCCGCTGCCAGGCCTGGTTGACGGTATGGAAGGTGCCCTGCAGAGAGGTGACGCACATCAGGCTCTGGGAGGCGTCGAAGAAGGTCTGGAGTTCCAGCGCCTTGTCGGCCGCCGTCTGGCGATCGCGCATCTTAGTCGTGATATCTTCGTTGATCCCGATCAGCCAGCGATTCTGATGGTCTTCGCTCAGCAGGCTGCGGGTGACGGCACGCAGATGCCGCACCTCGCCACCGCCCTTGAGGATGCGAAACGTCAGGGTCAGGGATGAGGGGTCTTCCAGCAGCTGTTGAAACGACGCCATCACCCTGGCCTGATCATCCGGGTGAACCCGTGTCAGCCACTCTTCAAGGCAGGGGGTCGGGGCATCGGGTGACAGGCCATAGAGGCTGTACATCCTCGGGTTCCAGACTATCTTGCCGCTCTCGACGTGCAGTTCCCAGACGCCCAGTCCGGCGGCCTCGAGGGCCAGCCGATCACGCTGGGCTTCATGATGATTGGGGGAGGGGGGCATGGCATCCATGGGAACTCATTTGGCTTTGCTGAATCAGCGATTGCAGTGCCAACCCATCAAATCGTATTACTCAGTCATTGAGAAGTGTTGTGACGTTTGTTTACATCCTATGCGTTTGCCAAGCGGTGCGGTCACTTCAATATTGTGAACAGCATGTTCCACACGGCCACAGAGGATAAGGCGATGACACCCCACAGGGCGACGATTCTGGTCATCGATGATGACCCAACGATACGCCTGCTGCTGTCGGCAGGGCTGACTCGGCAGGGGTACCGGGTGGTGGAGGCAGCCGACGGTGCGTCGGGGCTGGACGCCTTC
>PWEV01000042.1 GCA_003553625.1 Halomonas sp. | reverse complement strand
GAATGACGAGGCCCTGGACCGGGCACTGGATGAAGCCGGCTATCCCCCCGGCGCAGTCACCGACGCGAGCGCAGAAGACGCCAGCGAATCCACCAGCACCGATGACGCAGAACCGCGAGCACAAGCCACCGAACCCACCAATGAACGCGCCACCACCCTGCGACTCTCCATCAGCGGCATGACCTGTGCCAGCTGCGTGAAAAGCGTGCAGCAGGCGCTGGAGCGCACCCCGGGCGTGGTCAGCGCGGAGGTCAACTTCGGCACCCACACCGCCCAGGTGCGCGGCAGCGCCGATCAGGCCGAGCTGATCCAGGCGGTGGACGCCGCGGGCTATGAGGCAGAGCCCATCTTCGACCTGCGTCAGGCCGAGGATGCCCGCGCCAGGAAGGACGCCGACACCTACCGCCAGCGCCTGCGGGGCAGCTTCTGGTCCCTGGCGCTGGCCGTGCCGCTGATGGCCAGCATGTTCTTCTACCACCCCCACCCGGTGGGCACGGGCCGGCTGTTCTGGCTGGTGATCGGCCTGCTGACGCTGGCGGTGATGGCCGGGCCCGGGCGCCACTTCTTCATCAACGCCTGGAAGAACCTCAAGCACCACCAGGCCAACATGGACACCCTGATCGCCATGGGCACGGGCACCGCCTGGGTCTACTCCATGGGCGTGGTGGCCTTCGCGCCCTGGCTGCCCGCCGTGGCCCATGGCATCTACTTCGAGGCCTCGGCGATGATCATCGGCCTGGTGCTGCTGGGCAACGCCCTGGAGCTGCGCGCCCGGGGCCGCACCAGCGAGGCGCTCAAGCGCCTGCTCGACCTGCAGAGCCGCACCGCCCGGGTGATCCGCGACGGCGAGGAGCGCGAGCTCGATATCGACGAGGTGCGCGAGGATGACCACATCCGCGTGCGCCCCGGCGAGCGTCTGCCGGTGGATGGCGAGGTGACCGAGGGCAAGAGCCATATCGATGAATCCATGCTCACCGGCGAACCGCTGCCGGTGGCCAAGGCCACGGGCGACGAGGTCAGCGCCGGCACCGTGAACGGCAAGGGCTCGCTGATTTATCGTGCTACGCGCGTCGGTGCTGACACCAAGCTCGGCCGCATCACCGAGCAGGTGGCCAGCGCCCAGAACTCCCGGCCGCCCATCGGCGAGCTGGCCGACAAGGTCTCCAGCATCTTCGTGCCCACGGTGATGATCATCGCCGTGCTCACCGCCCTTGCCTGGTTCAACTTCGGCGCCGAGCCGCGGGTGATCCATATGCTGGTGACCGCCACCACGGTGCTGATCATCGCCTGCCCCTGCGCCCTGGGCCTGGCCACGCCGATCTCCACCATGATCGGGGTCGGCAAGGCCGCCGAGCACGGCGTGCTGGTGCGCAGCGGCGAGGCGCTGCAGGTGGCCAGCAAGCTCACCACCCTGGTGGTGGACAAGACCGGCACCCTCACCGAGGGCAAGCCCAGTGTCACCGAGGCCCACCTTTTCGCTCTCGAAGGGCGTGAGGGCGAAGGGTTAGGCAGCGAAGGGCGAGAAGGAGATGGCCGCGACGAGCAGGCGGTGCTGGGCCTGGTCGCCGCCCTGGAGCGCGGCTCCGAGCATCCGCTGGCCGCGGCCTTGATGGCCCACGCAGAAGAGGCCGGCGCCGAGCCCGGCGAGATCCAGAACTTCGACAGCGTGACCGGCGGCGGCGTGAAGGCCGAGACCCCCGACGGCAGGCCGCTGCTGCTGGGCAACGCCCGCCTGCTGGAAGAGGCCGGCGTCGACCTGGCCGCCGGCAGGGAGAAGGCCGGCGACCTGGAGGCCCAGGCGCGCACCGTAGTGTACCTGGCGGTGGACGGCAGGCTGGCCGCGCTGTTCGGCATCAGCGACCCGCTGCGCCACGACACCATCGCGGCCATCAAGCGCCTGCAGGCCGACGGCCTCAAGGTGGTGATGCTGACCGGCGACAACAAGCACACCGCCGCCGCCATCGCCCGGGAGGTGGGCATCGACGAGTTCCGCGCGGGCCTGCTGCCCGAGGACAAGCACGCCGAGATCGAGCGCCTGCAGCAGGCCGGCGAAGTGGTCGGCATGGTGGGCGACGGCATCAACGACGCCCCGGCGCTGGCCCGGGCCGACGTGGGCTTCGCCATCGGCCAGGGCACCGACGTGGCCATCGAGAGCGCCGGCATCACCCTGATGCGCGGCTCGCTGCACGGCGTGGCCTCGGCCATCGAGATCAGCCGGGCGACGCTCTCCAACATCAAGCAGAACCTGGTGGGCGCCTTCGGCTACAACCCCCTGTGCATTCCCATCGCCGCCGGGGTGCTCTACCCCTTCACCGGCATGCTGCTCTCGCCGATGATCGCGGGTGCCGCCATGTCGCTCTCCTCCATCACGGTGGTGAGCAACGCCAACCGCCTGCGGCTGTTCAAGCCCCACAGCGAAAAAGGCCCTGCATAGGACTTGTCTGAAAAGGCAGCGAGCGAAGGCCAGACAAGGCAAAAATCAGCGAAAAGACGGAGTTTACGGGGTGTAAATGAGTACTTTGAGCAGATTTTTAACGCAGTATGGCCGAGCGCAGCAAGTTTTCGGACAGGGCCTTAGCTGGGCCGTAAGGAGGAACACTATGAGTTGGATCGTAAACCTGGCGGGAATCGGGCTGATCGGCCTGATCGTGTGGTGGTTCTGGGTGGCGAAAGCCTAGCCGCGGGCCGCATTCGTCATGAAGCAAAACGCCAGCGGCCGGCATCTCTGCCGGCCGCTGGGTGCTGTTTCAGACTAAGTGGGTGATGAGAGCCTGTTCTCAATTAGCCTTTTTCAGCAGTTTACAAAGTTACACCTGCAGCACAATTACTTGGGACGAACTGAGCTTCAGCGT